>CALCQV010000048.1 GCA_937894795.1 uncultured Bacteroidales bacterium | reverse complement strand
TTTTAATATTAAAATACTGGAAAAATGCTTGTTAAGAAGTTGATTATTCTGAGCAATATTACGGTTATTATAATTGGTTATTCCAAAATCGAAGAGGATATTGAATAAAAACGAGAAGTTAAAAAGGTTAAAATAGAACCCATAAGCCTCCGCTCCTACTGTGTTTTGCACATTAAGGTCAATCCCGAATATCCATACCGGTTTAATAATCAGATTAAGCAGCAACAGAAAACTAAGGTTGGCAAGAAACTTACGTTGCATGATATAATAAAGTTGCTGCTTAAGGGTTATTTAGTAAAGGTTAATAAATATAGAGGCTATAAACTTATCTTCTCTAAATATAGTATTTTTGCGCAAATTTAGAATTATTATGGATAGTATCTCTATAAAAACAATTAATACTATCAACTTCCAAAACTGATATTTTGAGAATTGCGATTAATACAAGATTACTGCTTAAAGGGAGGCTTGAAGGGATCGGGTGGTTTACTTATGAGAACCTCAAACGTATTACACAGGCACATCCGGAACATGAATTTTATTTCTTTTTCGACAGGCCATACAGTAAGGATTTTATTTTTTCAGATAACATCACACCTTTGGTTTTGTATCCTCAGGCCAGGCATCCATTGTTATATTATATATGGTTCCAATATTCAGTTAAGTGGGCACTTAAAAAAATTAAAGCAGATCTATTTGTCTCAACCGACGGTTATATTTCATTAAACACTGATGTAAAAACCCTAAATGTTTTTCATGATCTTAACTTCGAACACTATCCAAAGGATTTACCACGGATGGAACGATGGTATTACCGCACTTTCTTTCCAAAGTATGCCCGCAAGGCTAATCATATAGTTACTGTTTCAGAGTTCTCGAAACAGGATATAGTAAAATTGTATAATATATCACCCGATAAAGTAGATGTAGTTTATAATGGTGCTAACGATATTTACAGTCCTATAGATGAATCAGTAAAAAAAGAAATAAGATCTAAAGTAACAGGTGGGCATCCTTACTTTTTCTTCATCGGCTCTCTCCATCCACGTAAGAACTTAATTAACCTGTTTAATGCGTTTGAAATATACAGGCTTTCCTCAAAAAAAAGCACAAAACTGGTAATTACCGGCGCAAGGAAATGGTGGACAAAAGACATTGAAACTGTATATAGAGAGATGAAATATAAAGATGATATCATCTTTACAGGCAGACTATCAATTACTGAAATCAGAGACATTATGGCTTCCTCACTATCCCTCACTTATGTTTCATACTTTGAAGGCTTTGGAATTCCAATTGTAGAGGCATTTAGATGTGGTACTGCGGTGATTACTTCGAACGTCACTTCAATGCCCGAGATTGCCGGAGATGCCGCTTTAACTATTGATCCATTTAATCCTCAGGCAATTGCTCAGGCTATGATGTTAATAGAACAAAACACTGAACTTCGTGAATTACTTATAAATAAAGGTTTTACAAGAGCCAAACAATTTACCTGGGACAAATCGGCAGAGAAGCTCTGGAATTCCATTGAGAAACTTTTTTGACAACTCCTTGACTTCAGCTTATTTTAGAGAATATTTACTTCGGGCTCAAGTTGAATTCCAAACTTCGACAAAACAGAATCAGATATTCTAGTAGCCAACGACTTTATTTGATTACCTGTTGCATTTCCATAATTAACTAATACCAATGCCTGATTCTTGTGTACACCTGAATCACCTTCTCTGTATCCCTTCCATCCGCAATTATCAATAAGCCATCCTGCAGCGAGTTTATAACCATTTTCACCGGTGAAATATTTAATATCAGGGAATTTAAGTTTTAAAAGATTAAACTGTGTTTCAGAGATTACAGGATTTTTAAAAAAGCTACCTGCATTCCCAATTTCAGCTGGATCAGGCAATTTACTCCGACGAATATTAATTACAGCATTTCTAACAGAATCAATGTTTAAGGGCCATTTCATCCGGTTAATCTCATCACTTATGGCGCCATACGAAATATTTAGCTTTGGGTGTTTTGATAGTTTTAGGACAACAGATAGAATTATATAAGTGCCTTTATATTCACCTTTGAAAATACTATACCTATATCCGAATTGACATTCACTATTATTAAACTCTCTGAATTCACCGGTTTTAAGTGATACAGCTTCTAGTAAATAAAATACATCTTTCAGCTCAACCCCATATGCTCCGATATTCTGAACAGGACTACTTCCAACAGTACCGGGTATTAAGCTTAAATTTTCAATGCCACCATAACCTCTCTTAACACAATAATCTACAAGGTCATCCCATAGTTCGCCGGCTTGTGCTCTTATGTAGACAAAATCATCATCCTCATCAAGTAGTTCAATTCCTTTTGTTTCTACTTTTATAATAAGCCCATCCCAGTTTTTAGTAAACAATAAATTGCTGCCACCTCCAATAAGCATTACTTTACCCTGATATACAGCAGCATATCGTAAAATATCAGATAATTCATCCTCAGCACAAAACCTGATCAGGTGTTTGGATGTAGCATTAATTCCAAAGGTATTCATTGGTTTTAAGTCAACATCAGCTTCAATAGTAAAATCCATTTTCTTATCCATTCCACAAAAATAGTATTTTTGCACTATCCATAAGTTAAGAAGCAACATTGAAAAGGGTCATCGTTTCTGTTACTAATGATCTAAGTACCGATCAAAGAGTTGATAAAGTGTGCTGCACCCTGCTATCTATGGGCTTCAATGTTTATTTAACCGGCAGGGCACTCCCCGGAAGTTTACCTTTAAACAGGAATTATCATACTTACCGTATGAAGCTTCTCTTTCATAAAGGGCCTTTTTTTTATGCCGAGTATAATTTCCGTCTTTTTATTCTTTTGTTATTTAGCAAGGCTGACCTCCTTGTGTCAAATGACCTTGATACATTGCTTGCTAATTACCTGGCACATAAATTGAAATCCGTTCCACTGGTATATGATAGTCATGAATACTATACCGGTACTCCAGAATTAGTGAATAGGCCTTTTGTGCAGAAAATCTGGAAAAGAATTGAAAGGTTTATCTTTCCAAGATTGAAGGATATATTCACTGTTAATGAATCAATTGCTGAATTATATTTTCAAGAATATGGCAAGAGCTTACATATAGTACGCAACGTGCCAAGGAAAGCATTGCTTGACAATTCATATACTCCTGCTGATTTGGGATTTGATAATTCTAAAAAATTAATAATACTTCAGGGAGCAGGAATTAATGTACAAAGAGGAGCCGAGGAAGCTGTTTTAGCAATGCAGTTTATAGAAAATGCCTTGCTGTTGATAGTCGGGGGAGGAGATATAATAGATACTCTCAAAGCGACAGTAGTTAATTCAAATTTATCCAATAAAGTGATTTTTATACCCAGGATTCCTTACAATGAATTAATGAAATACACCGCAGCTTCTGAATTAGGACTCACTTTAGATAAAGACACAAATATTAATTATCGCTTTAGCTTGCCAAACAAGCTCTTTGATTATATTAATGCAGGAATACCTGTTTTAGCATCACCCCTGCCTGAAATAAAGAAAATAATTGACTGCTATGAAGTTGGATTACTCATTGAAAACCACAATCCACAACATATTGCTTCAAAAATACAGCATATGCTCGAAAATGATTATAAATTAAAGTTATTCAATAACTTAAAACGGGCTGCCGCTGAATTGAACTGGGAAAACGAAGAAAAAACATTGAAACTGGTATATTCTAAATATGTCTGACAACCACCTGCATATTGTTGCTTTCGACGTACCATATCCTCCCAATTACGGAGGTGTGATAGATGTATTCTATAAAATTAAAGAGCTTTACCTAAGAGGTATCCGCTTGCATCTGCATATCAGTGAATACCCCGGTCGAGATAGGGCGCCTGAACTTGAGAAAATGTGCGAATCAGTAATATACTATCCAAGACTCACAGGTATTAAATCTGCGTTCAGCATTAAGCCCTACATTGTTAAGAGCCGTCGTTCGACTGATATGATAAACAATCTGCTAAAGGACGATTATCCCATATTATTTGAGGGCTTACACTCTTGCTATTATATTGATGATAAAAGACTGAGAAAGCGGCTCCTGATATACCGAGAGAGCAATATTGAACATCAATACTATATCAACCTGTTTAAAGCAGAGCGGCATTGGGGTAAAAAGGCATATTTTCTTGTAGAGAGCATTAAATTATTATTATTCCAAAAGAAGTTAAGGCATGCTGACGTAATGCTTGTTGTTTCGAATAGCGACAAGGACTATCTGAAAAATTGCTTTCCGGAAAAGGAAGTATACTTTTTGCCAAGCTTTCATGCCAATGCTAATATTGTGAGTATAGAAGGGAAAGGGGATTATTTTCTATATCATGGTAATATTGAAGTTCCTGAAAACGAAGTAGCTGCTTCATTTTTAATCAGGAAAGTTTTTTCCGACTCGCCGCATAAATTGATAATTGCAGGAATGAATCCACCCAAGACGATCTATCAGTTAGCCTCCAGATATAATAATATTGAAGTGATTGCCAATCCTGATGAAAAGATGATGTTTAAGCTTATAAGAGATGCTCAGGCTAATATTCTGGTCACCTTCCAAGCCTCAGGTTTGAAATTAAAACTATTAAACACATTGTACAATGGAAGATTCTGCATTGTAAATTCAACGATGCTGAATGGTACAAATTTGGATGAACTCTGTATTATTGGAAATAACTCTTCAGAGTTACGAACGATTCTGAATGAGATTGCAAATAAAGAATTCACGCAAGATATAGTAAGTGAGCGTGAGCAAATTTTACAACTTAACTATTCAAATATTGTCAATGCTGACAGAATGATTGATATTATCTTCAACCGGTAACACCCTGCCATTCTCACATTTTAAGGTTCTGGAAGGAAATTTCTCCATAAGGGCATAGTTATGAGTTGCCATCAACACTGCCCGGCCACTCTTGCTGATATCAATTAACAATGCCATGATTCCTGAAGATGTTTCAGGATCAAGGTTTCCTGTAGGCTCATCTGCTAAGATCAGTTCAGGATCATTAACTAAAGCTCTGGCAATTGATACTCGCTGCTGTTCGCCCCCTGACAGCTGATATGGCATCTTAAATCCTTTGGTCTTCAAGCCCACTTTATCTAAAACGTCTTCAATACGATCATTCATTTCATTCTTATCTTTCCAGCCTGTAGCTTTCATGACAAATTTGATATTGTCGTTAACGCTTCGATCAGATAGCAACTGAAAATCCTGAAATACAATGCCTAGCTTACGCCTCAGGTAGGGAACTTCACTCTTTCTAAGTTTACTAAGGTTATAACCCACTACCTCAGCATCACCCTCAATAACAGGTAATTCAGCATAGAGGGTTTTTAACAAACTACTCTTACCGGTGCCGGTTTTACCAATGAGGTATACAAATTCACCTTTATCAATAGTAAGGTTCACATCTGATAGCACCAGAATATTCCTTTGAAAAATGCTTAGATTTCTCAGATCAACAATAGTATCAAGCGGCATGGTAACTCTATTTGATGCCAAAGGTAATTAATTTACAAGTCTGAATCCAAATACCTGCAATTGATCCTGCATAAAATCCAAATCATTTGATCTTTTGAAACCAAGCTTTTCGTACATTTTCCAGGCAGTTTGCATTGCATTGGTTGTATGGATTACTACTTGTTTCAGTCCCCCCTCTTTTGCCCGTTTTATACATTCAAGTGTTAATTCCTTTCCAATACCTGCTCCTCTATATAAAGGATCAACCGCTAATAATCGAAAACCGGCAGCATTCTTTTCCTGTGTCGCTGTCCCACCTGAACCATAATATTGCATATCATTAAAATAAACCACCGCCCCGGTAATTTGATTCTCAGGATTCAAGACAATGAGAAGCTGTACTCCGGGTTTGGTTGTTAACTTCCCCACATTTGCCAGCATTTTATAATACTCAGGTTGCTCAGACTCTTTTGGAAATCCTTCTAGTTTAGAATACACTTTTACAAGTAGCTTCCCAACTTCTTCATATTCTTCAGGATTAGCGTTTCTGATAATGAAGGTTGATTTTTTCATGGCTCTGCAATATTCAACAAATATAACATAGCTCCTTTATATTATTTATAATTATAAGCAAAAAAAAACTAATCATGGTTACATACCGTTTTTTTTAGATTACTATCTTTGCTCACTTATGCAAAGACTCATAATTTTATTTTCACTCCTATTTTTAATATGTGCTAATGTAGTATCAGCGCAGAAAAGTGATAATCAACGGACTGTTGAAGCTATCCGTGTGTCAGAAGCACCAGAGATTGATGGAATTCTTGATGAAGCAGTTTGGCAGAATGCAAAAATAGCTAGTGGATTCAGACAAGAAAGTCCTGATTATAACACACCTTCAAATTTCAATACTGAAGTTCGAATAATTTATGATGATAAAGCAATTTATGTTGGAGCGATGATGTATGATCAATTCCCTGATAGTATAAAAAAGGAACTTGCTGTGCGTGACAGTGACGGTAAGAATGCTGACTATTTTTACATAGGTTTCGACACATACAACAACAAGCAGGATGCATATGCATTTGGTGTTTCAGCATCAGGTATTCAGATAGATAAGCGTATAGTAGATGAGACCTATGATGCTGTTTGGAGCAGCGAGGTCAATATAACAACCGATGGCTGGGTAGCAGAAATGAAGATTCCCTATTCTGCTTTGCGATTCCCTGCTGCAAAGAGTCAGGAATGGGGACTTCAACTAATTAGAAGTATCAGACGAAATCGCGAAGAGGACCAATGGTCACTGGAACCAAGAGATACTGATAATACACTGAATTATTGGGGAACACTAACCGGGTTAAGGGATGTTGACCCTCCTTTAAGACTCTCCATCCTTCCATATATTTCTGCCGGCATTCAGCATAATAGCAATCCTGATGTTAAAAACGATGCTATTAGTTATAATTATAACGGCGGAATGGATTTGAAATGGGGATTAAATGAAAGTTTTACCCTCGATATGATATTAATGCCCGATTTTAGTCAGGTTCAATCAGATGAAATAGAAAAAAATCTATCACCCTTTGAACTTGTCTACGATGAAAACAGACCATTTTTTAATGAAGGCATTGATCTCTTTCAGAAGGGTGACCTATTCTACTCACGTCGAATTGGCCATGTCCCTATTAATTACTCAAGTGCAAATGATTCACTTAGGAATGGCGAACATTTAGTATCAAATCCATATTCCTCAAAGTTAATTAATGCAGTCAAATTATCAGGCAGAACTTATTCTGGTCTTGGAATAGGCGTGTTTAATGCTCTAACAGGAAATACCTATGCCGTGATTGCAGACTCACTCAATCATCGACGGGAGATTCTGACTGACCCTCTAACAAATTACAATATTCTTGTGCTTGATCAGAACCTGCCCAATAACTCTTCAGTTTACCTTATCAATACTAATGTTACACGCCCTGATGGATGGAAGCAATCAAATGTTGGAGGAGGTGGTTTCAAGTTAAGTGAAAAGTCAAATACTTACCAATTAAAATTTGACCTTAGCCTATCTACCATTAAAGCGCCTGTATTTAATGGTGAAAGCAACCCAGGTTATTCAAAACCTGGTTTATTTTATAATATTGAATTCCAAAAAACCAAAGGGAAATTCCGCTTTAGCATCTACCAATTGGCAATGGATAATAAATATAACCGGAATGACCTGGGTGTAAATATGACAAACGATTGGATTGACAGAGGATTGACCCTTGGTTATAATGTTTTTCAACCTTTTGGCCATTTCAGATACTTTTATCAAAGTATTAATTTCTTTAGAGAAGAGAAAATTTCTACAAAAGAGAACATTAATTCAGTCATCACATACAGATATAACACCACTCTCACTAATTATCTGAGTCTTTGGGGAACTTTTGGGTATTCACCGTTCGATAGGTATGATTATTATGAGCCCCGTACCTACGGACGATATTGGATAACTCCGGGATATGTTTCGGGTTCATTCAGTTTCTCCAGTGATTATCGTAAATTATTTGCACTCGATGGTGATATCGAGATAAGCAAAGATTTTGGAGAAACCGTATGGAGTTATTATAATTTAAAACCCATTTTGCGATTGAGTGACAAATTCAAGCTGTCTCCTGCCATAAGTCTGCAATGGGGTAAAGATGACAAGGGGTTTGTAACCAAATTCACAGATACTCTTATTAGTTCCAAACCACTGATAATTTTCGGTAATCGTGACATTCAAACCATTACAAGTTCCATTTCCAGCGAATACATGTTTAATAATAAAATTTCCTTAAGTCTGTGGTTGCGCCATTACTGGCAGAAGGGAGAATATGCCGATTATTTTCTTTTAGATGATAACGGTCATTTGAATGGCGATGTGAATATTACGGGTAATCATGATTACAACTACAATTCGTTCAATATCGATCTTGTATTTGGATGGGAATTTTCACCGGGTAGTTTAATTAATGTTGTATGGAAGAATGCCATACAAAACGAAGAGAATCAATACAATCTAAACTACTTTAAGAACTTCGACCGTATGATTAATTCACCTCAGATCAATAACCTGAGTCTGAAAATACTTTATTACCTGGATTATCAGATGTTAAAGAAATAGGAAGAAAGATCCTAAAGTTAACATTCATAAATCGGAATTATAAGGTGCTGCATCTACTGATTATCCCTAGCCATTATAGTTCAGGTTTCTGATACATTCATTTCCTACACCAACCCGGCAAATCCCATAAATGCCATTGAGAGTAATCCGGCAATGATTAGTGTAAGTGGAAATCCCTTCATACCTTTTGGCATATCCAGAAGCTCCAGTTGTTCACGTATTCCTGCCATTAATATCAAGGCAAAAGTAAATCCTACAGCCGTAGCACTTGAATAAACAACACTTTCCACCAGTGAATACTCTTTTTGAATTGCCAGAATGGCGATACCTAATACAGCACAGTTTGTAGTGATCAGAGGAAGGTAGATACCTAAAGCCTGATACAATGAAGGTGCTGATTTCTTGAGAATAATTTCAACAACTTGTACCAGAAATGCAATAACTAGAATAAAAGTTATAGTCTGCATGAATTCCACTTTCAATGGTACGAGCATGTAATTTTGTATAAGATAGGTTACAAGGTTAGCCAATGCCATTACGAACACCACTGCAGCGCCCATACCCAGTGATGTAGATACTTTTCCTGACACACCCAGAAATGGACAAATACCAAGAAATTGAGCAAGGACTACATTGTTTACGAGCAATGCTAAGATAATTATGTTTACATATTCCATGGTATACAGGTATTAATTGAAACTCATCTGGTTAAACGACATAGATTAAAGACTGATTAACTACTAAACCTTGATTTCAGCCGATTCATAATGGCAATCAGATATCCATAAGTTATGAATGCACCGGGAGGAAGGATGAATAATAATATGGTAGAGACGTTATCTCCAACAAGTTTTATGTCAAATATCGACCCATTTCCAAGTAATTCTCTAATGCTTGCCAATAATGTTATTGCAAGCGTAAAACCTATGCCCATTCCAAGTCCGTCAAGGATAGCAGGAAGTACCTTGTTTTTTTGTGCAAAGGCTTCTGCTCTGCCAAGAATAATGCAGTTAACAACAATAAGAGGAATAAAAATGCCTAATGTGTTGTATAAATCAGGAGTAAATGCCTTCATTACCAGGTCGACAACCGTGACAAACGATGCTATAATTAAAATAAATGCTGCAATTCGAACCTTATCAGGTATGAAATTCTTTAATGCAGCAATTAATAAATTGGAGCACACCAATACAAAAGTAGTAGCGGCGCCCATTCCAATTCCATTAATAGCAGCAGTCGTGACAGCAAGTGTTGGGCAGGTGCCCAGTACCAATACAAAAGTAGGGTTACTTCGGATTAATCCTTCTGTAAAGAATTTCATGTTTTTCATTTCCGTCCTCCTTTACTTTCTTTGCTTTCTGCATTAGTGGTCGTATCTGATAATACATCTGATTCTGAATCACCTGTATTCATGTCCACTGAATCAGTCGGTTTATTTACATAATTAGTAATAAAAGCATTATAAGCTTTTTGAATTCCATCACAATAAGCCCTGGAAGAAATTGTTGCAGCTGAAATTGCATCAATAGTACCTCCGTCCTTTTTTACGCTTAGCAGTTGATCATTTAAATTAGCAATATTGATATTTTTAAACTGATCACTGAATTTGGGTTGAAGAATATTATTACCAAGGCCCGGCGTTTCCTTTTGTTGGAGCACTACTGTCTTATTAATAGTGCCATCAGGCAGAAAGCCAACCATTAGATCAAATCTACCGCTATAACCCTTATCAGTATATGTTTTGGCAGCATACCCCACTATTTCTCCTCCCATGGTAGCTTTATAAAAAGACAAGCCTTCAATATCCGTTATAGTTGAAACTGGATCGTTATCAAAGGGAGGAAGAACTTCTTTAATTGCGTTGACCTCTTTGGCTTTTATTGCTTCAGCAATTGGTTCTTTTGTAATATTATATACAAATCCTAAGGCTGCTGCCATCACGAGTGATATAACGAAAAGCGATAAGACCATATTCATGAGCGATGATTCAAGCTTTGCCATAATCTAACCTTTTTTAGCTGCTTTAATAGTTGTCTGAACCGGAACAGATCCAAATCGCTTAGGTTTGAACCCTTTATTAATCAATGGTGTACATGCATTCATGATCAATATTGCAAAAGATACTCCTTCAGGATATGCACCCCAATTACGGATTGTAATTGTAAGCAAACCTGCTCCTATTCCAAATAAAATCTGGCCTTTGGCAGACATAGGTGAGGTTACCATATCTGTTGCCATAAAGAACACGCCTAGAATCATGCCTCCTGCTAACATACTTATCACTGGATCAAGATATGATTCCGGATCAATTAACCATAGTATTGCAGAAAAAAGGAATGCGGAACCTAAATATGCAACCGGGATATGCCATGTTATGATTTTTCGCAAAAACATATAAATGGCACCAAGCAGCAAAGCTAACGCAGAAACTTCTCCTAAAGATCCGCCCTGAGCACCAGTTAAATCATTAAAATAACCGGGAAATCCACTTGTAGCAATAATTTCGCCAACAGTTTTTCCTTCCATCAATCCCTCTTTTAACATTCCCAGGGTAGTTGGACCCGATACTGCATCTACTATCTCACTGCTAAACATTGGTGAAGGCGATGGCCAGGTAGTCATTTGTACAGGAAATGAGATTAAAAGAAATACTCTCCCTATAAGGGCTGGATTGAATGGGTTTTTGCCCAAACCACCAAACGACATCTTTGCAATTGCTATTGATACGAGAGATCCAATGATAATAATAAGTGAAGGCAAATTGGATGGGACATTAAAAGCCAATAGGACCCCTGTTACCAGGGCTGAGCCATCTGTTATTGTTATTGGCCCCTTTAGCAGATACTTTTGAATAAGCCATTCAAAAAATAGACAGGATACTATGGAAATAAAAATTACTCTCACTGAATCCAGTCCGAAAAAATAGATAGATACTAAAATTGCAGGAATCATGGCTATTACAACTCCATACATGATAGACCTGACATCTTGTTGTCCATGTACGTGAGGAGATCCCGATACGGTTAATATACTCATACTAGTTTTTTATTCTGTTTCTTATTATGTTGCCAACTTTTCCTTTACCTAATCTCATATAATCAAGAAGTGGCCGACCTGAAGGACAAGTATACTGACAGGAACCACATTCCATGCAATCCATTATATAAGCCTTTTCGGCCTCTTCATATTTCTCTGCTGCCGTAAGTTGTGCGAGTAATACCGGCTGCAGTCCAATTGGACATACTGTGATGCAACGCGTACATCTAATGCAATTATGAATATTTACACGATGACTTTTCTTTTCAGGAACAATGACAATTCCTGAAGTTCCTTTTACGATAGGAACCTCAAGTGAAGTAAGTGCTTTCCCCATCATAGGTCCGCCACTTATAACCTTTCCCGTATCTGATGGTAATCCCCCGGCATGCTCTACAAGGTAATCAACCGGCGATCCAATTCTTACCAGGAAATTACCCGGATCACTCAATGATTTACCGGTTACCGTGACGACTCTTTCAAATAATGGCTTGCTCTTCTGAACCGCTTCATAAACAGCGTATGCTGTCCCTACATTATTAACAATACATCCTGTTTCAATTGGCAGCTTACCAGAAGGGACTTCTCTCCCTGTTATTGCTTTAATCAATTGTTTTTCACCACCTTGCGGGTATTTGACTTTTAGTGCGACTACACTTATGTTTTCGTATTTATCAGTCAATCCGGTTAAATGGGCTATTGCATCAGGCTTGTTATTTTCTATGCCAATAAATGCTTTATTAACATTTAAAGCGATCATCAATATGCGTATACCGATAATTATCTCTTCAGCTTTCTCAAGCATTAAACGATGATCTGAAGTAAGGAAAGGTTCACATTCAACCCCGTTAATAATAAGGAATTCGGCGTTCTTATCGGATGGCACCATCAACTTAACATGCGTAGGAAAAGTAGCTCCACCAAGGCCTACCACACCCAGATCCTTAATTTTTTCAATAATCTGTTCTCTTGATAAAGTAATCTCTGTCTTAATTTCTAGCGACCTGTCAATGGTCTCCATCCATTCATCACCCTCCACTTCTATTATGACTGCCGGCTTTCTATATCCTGATGCATCAGTTATCTCATCAATTTTCACCACTTTCCCTGAAACGGAAGAATGGATATTTGATGAAATAAATGATTCTCCTTTAGCAATCAATTGACCGGTCTTTACAATGGCACCTTTGTCAACCAATGGTTTTGAGGGAGCACCAAGACTTTGGGAGAGTGGAATACTCACTTTAGCAGGAAGTGGGAGATTCGTAATTGGTTTATCGGCAGTGATTTTATTCTCTTTTGGATGAACTCCACCTAGTTTAAAAGTCTTCAATTAAAATTCCTCCGATATTAAGTATTACTGTTAGTCTTATCTTAGTATATAGATTATGCTGTTTTTACTGGCTCTGAAAGCTCCTCAGTATCTGTTTTTTGTTTTCTAGCCGGGAAGTTTAATTCAATAATTGCAGATGTTGGACAAACTGCAACACATTTGCGGCATAGTGTACACTTTAATGGATCTATGTAAGCCAGATTGTTTTCCAGGGTGATTGCTCCAAAGGCACATTCTTTAACGCATTTACCACATCCAATACAGGCCGTGTTACAGCTCTTTCTTGCAATTGCTCCTTTATCCTTACTTATACATGATACATATATACGTCTATCCTTTTTCCCTTTGGGTCTTAATTCAATGATTGCTCTGGGACAAGCTTTAACGCAAGCACCACATGCTACACATTTCTCATCAAATACAATAGGAAGACCTGTGGATTCATCTATAATAATGGCATCAAATAGACAGGCGCGAACGCAATCACCTTCACCTAAACATCCATATTGACATCCTGACTCACCGGCTGATAGGTAATGGGCAAAGGCACATGATTCTGCTCCTTCATATTTTATGCGCGAGGGTGCATTTATTTTACTCCCCTGACATCGAACAACAGCAATCTGGGGCTCTGTTTCAACAGAATTAAGTCCCAAAAACTCACTAATCTGTTTCATAACATCATTACCACCAACAGGACATTTCTGAACACTCAGATCCTTTGATTTTACAATTGCTTCAGCTAATGCGCGACAGCCTGCAAAACCACAACCGCCACAGTTTGCACCTGGGAGCATATCGTTAACAATGTCAATATTGGGATCTTCAATTACTTTGAACTTCTGTGCAATATAGTAAAGTATCACAGCAGCAGTAACACCAAGAATACACAGAGCAATGATTGCGAATAGAATAGTCTGGCTCACTAAACGTAGTTTTTAACCGCTTAAAATATCTTAAGCCTCACAAAAATATAACTATTCAGTAAAAATTTCAATTTTTTCACTAAAATTAATACATGTAACTAATTGAATATCAAACATGTGTTTAGTAGACCTAAAATAATGAAATATAGTATATTACCCTTCTGAATGTTAAGTTTAACTATATCAATTGCCAACATTTTTTTTATTTATTTTTTTTTGAGCAGAATAATAACCCTTACAATGATGCTAAAAAAGTCAACATTTGTTAGCTTTCTTCTACAAGATTATCATTAAAGACTAACACACAATAGTGGCAATCAATTGAGTGTAAAACGAAAGTGCTTCTTCATTTTGTTCCTTAACAGATAGAGTACAAGGTAGTAAGGAATTAGAATTGTCAAAGCCAGTATTGCTGACATCGCCTCTCCTACTATACTATTGGCTATTATAAGAGTAGTCATAAGTAGTATAAATGGAAGGATGTACCCCAGAACAACGGCTTTACAACCTGATGATGAAATCATTTGTATATTCACTTTATCACCGGGCTCAACCTTCTTTAGGTTATCCTTCTCAACTTCTATAATTCTGTCTCCAGAGCCTAATGATGTACATGCCCTTTTTGAGTGACAGGCAGAACAAGCACTACTATTATGGATAAGAACTTTTAATGTTCTTTCTCCAACACTTTCAACGGTTCCACTTTTTACTATGCAATCTATATTCTCACTCATAAGGTTTCTTCATTGTTGTATGTGAGTCAATTTTCAAATCTTAGCATACCGACGATTACTGAGTTATTTTGTTATTTCTTAAAGAAATTATGGAGTTGATATTGAAACTGGTATAATTTTTCCATTTATCCATTTATGACCATTTAATGCAAAATCAGCAATAAACTCAGCCATTGTTTCACTTGTCAATGGTGCTTGATAACCGGGGAATGCCTCTTTGAGCATATCCGTTTGAACACTTCCCAACGCAAGGCAATTAACAGATATCCCCACCTGCTTCAGTTCCAGAGCCAGGCATTCCGTTAAAATTGCCAGAGCTCCTTTTGAAGAACTATATACTGATAATCCGGGAAACTTTACACTTCCCTGAAATCCTCCCATACTGCTGATATTAACTA
The DNA here is from genome assembly GCA_937894795.1 of uncultured Bacteroidales bacterium. Lineage (GTDB taxonomy): Bacteria > Bacteroidota > Bacteroidia > Bacteroidales > Lentimicrobiaceae > Lentimicrobium. The sequence goes on along the minus strand of CALCQV010000048.1, from coordinate 7,734 downwards.
TATGAGCTCCAGAATTCAATATTGGAAGTAAACGCTGAATTAGAAAAAAAGGACCTTTAAAATTAGTATTTACCATGAGATCAAAGTCATCAATGATAATTTCACTGAAAGGCTTATTTATTAATGCACCGGCATTATTAATAAGCACATCAACAGTTCCGGCTATTTCTTTAATCTGATGGGATAATTCATTGTAATCTCCTGATATTACATCAAATGGCATAATGATTATTCTATCCCGATTGCCTTTGATTTTATTCAGAAGATCATTAAGTTTTGCTTCATTTCTTGAAATAAGGAATAATCTGTTATTAATATCCTCACTTAATTTAATGGCAGATGCTCTTCCAATACCACTTGATGCTCCGGTTATTACAATATTTTTCACCTGGTTACTTATTAATTTCAGATTGTGTTAAAAAGGCCAACTGCCCGGTGATAAATACCATGTATCCATGCAATTGTCATACCGTAGTTGGTTACAGGCACTCCTGCATCAACAGCAGCTTTAACACGATTAACAACTTGTTTACGCGTTAACACGCAACCACCACATTGTATTACAATTGCATAGCTTTTTATATCACGCGGTAATTGGCCTAAACCTGCAACTACATCAAAATCAAGTTCTTTTTTTGTATACTTACTCAACCAGGACGGTATTTTATGGCGTCCAATATCATCACAAGTAACATGATGAGTGCATGATTCCAATATCAGAATGCGATCACCATCCTTTAAATCTGCCAGATGTGGAGTTCCTTTCAGATAGTTTTGAAAGTCTCCTCTTTGTCGTGCTAGCAAAATGCTAAAGCTGGTTAAAGGAATATCATCAGGAACATGATTACCTATTTTACCAAAGACTTGACTGTCAGTAATAGCCAGTGCGGGCCTCGGTCTGGCTTTGCGTATAAAATCTTCAACATCATTCTCCTTGCATATCATAACAATCCCATCATGGTCAAGAATATCTCTGATAGCTTGGACCTGCGGCAGAATCATTCTGCCTTCAGGGGCTTCATTATCAATGGGAGTTATTAAGAGAACTGCTTCACCGGATTTAAACAACCCTCCTACCAGAGCATTTGATGTATATGCTGTTTCAGGCATGGCCGCAGCCAGTACCTTTAAAAGTTGATCATTATCAGTAACCGTCGCGGCACTGAATTCCATTACCATACAATTATATCGCTTTTCTATGGCATTTTTGAATTCAGGCTGTAATTTAACCAGATCACTCTTATTATGTATTATTACAAAAGGGATATTATAGTCAAGAAAACTCAAAATCAGATTTTCTTCTTCCTCCCCAATTATATTGTCAACAATTATAAGTACTGCCAGGTCAATAATCTTCAGTATATCAAGCGATTTCTGAATTCTCTTATTCCCAAGTTCACCTTTATCATCGATACCTGCAGTGTCAATAAGTACAACAGGACCAATACCTGGAATTTCCATTGACTTTTTAACTGGATCAGTAGTTGTACCAGCTATTGGGGAAACTATAGCCGTGTCCTTTCCTGCAAGCACATTAATAATTGAGCTTTTACCATTGTTCCTGCGACCGAAAATACCTATATGTGGTTTTACTTCTCTACCCTTTGACATTATTGGTTTCTTTAATAATAAATTTACTTCTCATAAGCCTGGTATTGTAGCTTCAAAATACTGAGTAAATACAAGCTACTGTTTGAAGTAATCAAAATTACAATAAAATGACAATGCGTTAATGCTGATGGCTTTTTTTGTAATACTTTTGATGGGCTCGAATGTATTTGAGCGTAAAATAATTTAATACTATTGTTATAGATGAGTGAAAAGGTTTTCAGCATTGAAACATACAGTCCACTTGATTTATTCGGGGTGGGTGACAGAAACTTAAATACTATAAAAAACTTATTGCCTAAATTAAAGATTATTGCTCGTGGGGAGCATATTAAGGTGATAGGTGACAATACAGATATTGAATCTTTTGAATCACTTTTCAATCTCATGATCATTCATTTTGATCATTTTGGAAAGATCACAGAAGATGATATCAGGCAGCTGGCTGAACCTGGTGCAGCAGATATAACCATTAAGAGTTCTCCAGACGTATTGGTGCATGGGCGTAACGGTCAGGTTATTAAGGCCAGAACCGCTAATCAGATGAAAATTGTGGAGTGCATTGATAAGAGTGATATGGTATTCGCTATTGGGCCAGCCGGCACAGGCAAAACCTACACTGCCGTTGCATTGGCAGTCAGAGCACTTAAAAACAAGGAGGTTAAAAGAATTATTCTTACCCGGCCTGCTGTTGAGGCAGGTGAAAATCTGGGCTTTCTACCCGGCGACCTGAAAGACAAACTTGATCCTTATATGCAGCCCTTGTACGATGCTTTAAGAGATATGCTACCTCCACAAAAGCTATTAACGTATATTGAAGACGGAACCATTGAAATTGCACCACTTGCGTTCATGAGAGGCCGTACCTTGGATAATGTATTTGCCATTCTCGATGAGGCTCAGAATGCTACAGGAAACCAATTGAAAATGTTTCTGACCAGAATGGGTAGATCGTCTAAATTCTTTGTAACGGGTGATGTTACGCAAATTGATCTTCCCAAAAATCAACAATCAGGACTTATTCATGCCACTAAAATACTTGCGAATATTCCAGGTATCGAAATAGTTCAGCTTGATGATTCAGATGTTATGCGCCATAAACTTGTTAGTCAGATCATTAAAGCATACGATAGAGACTAGTCATATATAACTCATTAAAGCCAGCCTCGGCACAATATAAAAAAGAAAAGATCCTGAGTTTATCAGGATCTTTTCTTTTTTGCAATCCACAATCTGATCTCTATCGCAAATAGCCTATTTGGTTAGATTTGCCAATCTATTTGATAATTATTTTTTGATATCCACTTTCGGTATCTGTCCAATATTTAACAACATAAATTCCCGGCTTCAGCATTGAAACATCAGTCATAAATATCATTGGTACAGATGAGGTAGTTCCATTAAAAATCTGATTGATAATGCGTCCTTCTGATGATATAAGTGCAAGGTTAATGTTACTTTGAACTTTAGTCCTCAATTCAAGTCGCAACCAATTGTCAGCCGGATTTGGCGAACAATATAGATTAAATCCCTCCGGATCATATTGCAAATTCTTTGCATCCGTAACAGTTGAAGTATAAGACACTTCCCATCCTTCATCACTAACTGACTGATTAGTAACAAAAATTATATATGCTTTACCTGAAGGAACGGTCACATCATCAGGAAGTTCATCACCTGAATACTCGCCCATTAAAGTCTGAGATATCATATCATATATCTTAACCTTATCCATGTCTGCTTCAGTGTTGAATGAATCAAATGACAAAGTTATAGTTGCAGCATTTTCAGGTTCAATAATGTATTTGCATATACTGCCATTTCTGTATTGTCGCGGTCCGCTACCATCAGAAAATGAACCGGCCGGTTCTGTATGATGACTAATACCGGGGCAATAGTTCACCAAATAACTATTATAGTGAGCTTTCCAACCTTTTCCCAATGCTCCGGAGGTCTGAAATTCAATATATAAATTTCCACTTGCTGAGGCTATAGAAGGAGGAAGTGATGTTCCTGTAAAGCTTCCTACCAGCGGCGCAGAGCTATTTTCTCCATCAAATACATTTACCACATCACCAGCTGCCAAATCAAACCTATCAAAATATAAAGTCAAACCTGACACTGAATCTTCAGGTGAAATAAGCCACCCACACTGTAGTCCGTCAATGTAGTTATCTACAGGACCGCTACCATCTTCAATTGTTCCATTGTGTCTTGTTAAAGTAGTGACTCCGGTACAGTAATATGGATAATTACTGGTATTCGGATGGAAATTAACTATTGCGCCTTGTCCCCATGTAAAGTCGCTTCCTCCGGGATTAAGGTTTGTTAGATAGAAATATCCGTTATATGAACCACTCCATCCCCAGTTAAAATGGAAATAGTCATCTCCCTGATATCCATCCAGATTAAAAGCATGGCCACCTGAACCAAATCCATGGTAGTAAAGAGGCCATCCATTATCAAGATTAGCAATAATTAAAGCTTTCCAATCAGCATCATTATAGTTATCCTTATATTCAATTGCTAATTCAGGCGAATAACCAAAATATGTTCTCAGCGCATCGGCAGCATCGTCGCTATATGCCCCTGATCCATTAGGAGAATACATCATATCAACGGCAATTCCGCAGTGGTACTGAATCTCAGCCATCTCGTAATTGCTTTCACCGTTAATATTGTCATTCATCTGGTTGAAATCATAATTTGAAGCTCCATAGTCAGCAAATAGATATCCATAATCGGAATAATAACCATGTGATCCTGTACCTTGATTAGGAAATCGCCAATAATTAATAATCTGTGACATAGCAGTTGCAACACAACCTGCCCAAACACGACCTCCAGGTCCGCCGGCAGCTTCAGGACAAAGTTCATTATAACGTGCACCCTGATCCCATGTGCTTGTAAGCAGCGGTGTCACTTCACGATTATCTCTGTTGTATGTCAATTCTATACCATCGGTTAAATTATTCCATTCTTCTTCTATCTCTGTGGTTGCAGGAATATTATTACTTCTTAAATCCTGGATCTGACAATAATAAAATTGCATCCAATCAGATATAACTGGAGGTATATCATTAACATGAAAATTGCCCTCAAATGAATAACCCAATACAGGTTTTGAAGCATTATCTGCTGCAATAATTACAAATCCTCGATTATTATCAAAATTAACAGCAAAAGCCATCGTTTCACCCTGGATTAAAGGGGCGATATCTTTTACGGTAATTGCCCCCGGCGTTGTCGATGAAGAGTGCAATGACTTCATTTTCATAAAATTCACTGCCACTTTACCAGCTAAACCTATTTCAATGGGGGTAGCATCAATTATTAATGATGATAGGAGTAAAATGATACCAAATAGTAGTTTTTTTAACATAAGGTCAATGATCTATGTGGAAAATAAATTGCTAGAAAAAAGGGGCTTCATTTAGGAAGCCCCTTTTACAAATATAATAATTTACTAATTGACAACCAGTTTTCTGACTATAGAGCCTTTATCACCGGCAATTTTTATCAAATAAATGCCTTTAGACATGCCGCTCAATTGAATAGTCTTACTAACGAATCCTGATAATATTTGTGTAGGGGTGCTATATATTTCTTCACCCAACAAATTATGAACAGATATTTTAATGTTGGTCGGTTGATTAAGATTAAATTTAATATCGGTATATGACACAGCAGGATTTGGATAAATTGATAAATTCTCAGCTACATCTTCATTTGAGGTATTAACATTAGAGATATAATAATTTGCTTCAAATCCCTGATAATTATTAAATCCATTGGATGAGAACATCAACATAAATTGACCAGTCGGTGATACAATTGGATCAGGAATTGTATTACCGGTGAGATCAGCCAACAATACGTTAGTTGGAACTGCAAATACTTTCAGATAATCTTTTCCTTCTTCAAGATCAAAGGAAGTAAAGGCTAAAGTTAGATCTTGAGCATATGGCCCCGGATTGATCTTCCATTTACAAACACTGCTATTATTGTAATTATAGTCACCACTGCCATCGGAAATCTCACCGGTTGGTTCTGTTAATGTAGTAATGCTACTTGTACAATAAACAGGGAAAGTAGATGAAAATTCGGCCCTAAAACCTTGACCTTCATCTGATCCATCAGTTAAAAGTTTAATAAACATCCTGTTCCCTGGTGCAGTTAAAGCTGCCAGTGCAGAACCTTGTCCATAAGTAGCAAGTAGAGGAGCATTCTCATCGGAACCTGCAAATACTTTAATAGAATCACCTAAACCAAAGGCAATTTCTGTGAAGTTTACTGTAATTGATGTAACAGAATCAACAGGAGAGATTAACCATGTGCAGGCACTGTTAGCCAGATAAGTACTGAGTGGTCCGCTACCATCTTCAATGCTGCCAATATGATTATCAATAATGTGATTATCGCAATTATATGGATAATTAGCTGAATTTGGAACAAAGTTCCGAACCATACCCTGTTGTGAACTAAATCCACCCACATCAGTCAATGAATAGTAACCATTTCCACTTCCACTCCAACCAAAGTTAAAATGATATAATTTGCCCGTGGATGTAACCTGATAGCCATCACAAACAAAAGCATGGCCACCATCTGTGCTTTGACCTGAATAGTATAATGGTTTTGCAGCATCAATATGTTCAACAAGAATATTCTCCCATGCAGAGAGTGTGTATCCCATTTTCTGTATATACTGCGCAGTGCTTGAATAGCCGAAATAGCTCTTTATTGCCGGAGGTACATCAGCGCTGTAAGCACCTGAACCATCATTGCCATAACCCATTCTAACAGAAACGCCACAATGATATTGTAATTCAGCAATGGCATTGACTGCAGGACCATTATTGGCATTGATGGAATTCAACATTGCATCCCAATCATAATGTGTTTCACCAAAGTTTACTGACTGTGTACCATAACCGGCAGCATAATATGAATATTGACCTGTTCCAACTTCAGGATAACGGTAATAATACATTATCATTGACATAGCAGTTGCTACACAACCTGCATATACATGACCACCCGGACCTGCAGCGTCTTCAGGGCAATACGCATTGTATGGATAATCCTGATTCCATAGATTATCAGTTAATGGTTCAACATCCCTTATTCCCTCAAGTAACATTCTTGGGTTACTGATAGTGGTATACTCATTCCATTTCTGGATTGTTTCATTACTGGCAACTAAATTATTTGATCTTGCAAAATCAATCTGGTCGACATAATCCTGCAAAAATGATGCATAATTTTTATCGAGTTGTCCTTTAGGAAAACTTCCCTCGGGTGAAAAACCAATTATCGGTGAATACACATCATCGGCCGATACTATCACCCAACCACCATTTTCTAGGTTGAAAATATAGAAAGAAGGTTGATTGTTTGATTCACGCACCTGAAACAATTGAGGCTGAATCTCGTTAATACTAACTGATGATCCATCACGGACTAATCGTTCATAAATAAAATTACGAGCTACATTGGCAGCCGATTCAGGCTGTACAATAGCAGCCATAATATTGCCTGTAAATAAAATGGCAATAATTAGTGAAAAAAGTAGTTTTCCAATTTTCATAAGGGGTACTGATTTTGAAGGATTTTTAATAACACAGGGTCCAAAAGTATAAAAAATACTTTTAGACCTAACCTGTATTATTAAAAATGATTATATTTTTTCGCTCACAATCAGTTTGGTGACAAAAATTTGATTACCGGTAAGCACTCTTACCAAATAAAAACCACTTGCAAGGTTTCTAATTTGAAGTGTTTGATTATCAGCATTTGAGGTCAGTTCACTCTGATATACCAATTTTCCTCGGGTATCTCTTACCTCTAAAATTGAATTCTCGGTAATATTTGCAACAAATACATTAACAATACTATTTGCCGGATTTGGGAATACGGTAAGCTGAGTATCTGAATCATTAAGAGCAACTACGGGAACACTGTTAACAATCTCAATGTTATCAATAAAAACATTGTCACCTTGTCCCTGAACTTTGTCGGAGAACCGGTTACAGGCTTGTAATGTAATATCAAATACACTGCCTGCATATTGTGAAAGATCAAATTGAACACGTTTCCATGGATCCTCACCGGCAGTAAGAGGGT
>CALCQV010000047.1 GCA_937894795.1 uncultured Bacteroidales bacterium | reverse complement strand
AGGATGTTTCTGCGCCTGTTTCAATATCTAACCATGTTTCTCCTCCATCGATGGTTTTCATAAGGTACCTGCCACTAACTATATATCCGGTATTCTCATTAAGAAAGGTAACCATGTTGAAATTCCTCATGGTTCCGGTATTCAGCGGGGTCCAGTTTACACCACAATCTACAGTTTTGAGAATAGTCCCTTTCTCACCTACCACATAGCCAATAGCTTGGTCGACAAAGCAGACATCGTATAAGTTGTAGCCTATTGGAGATGGATTAACCCAGTTCCATTGTGAAAAGGCGAAACAGGTGAGGGTTGAAAGCAGGAGGGTAAAGATTGCCTTTTTCATGAATTGGAGTTTATTGTATGGTCATCCAAAGGTAAATGATAAATATATAAAAGTCAAACAAGTGTTATGGATTATTGAAAAACCTGATCATTTATGTGTAATGTTAAGATGAATTATACAGAACACTTTTTACCTTTGTTACATAAAACTCGAAAGATGTCAGCACTTGAGGTAACCGCTCTGATTGTATCAGGTGTGTTTGTGGGCTTTATCAACACACTGGCCGGTGGTGGCACAATCATTTCCCTATCATTGTTCATGTTCATGGGATTGCCTGCCGATGTGGCCAATGGCACCAACCGCATTGCCGTTATTCTCCAGAATCTCACTTCAACAACCTCTTTTCATAAACAGAAACTGCTCGATTCAAAAAAGGCCTTGGCATTGGCTATTCCTACCATCATTGGCTCAATTATAGGTGCGCAGCTTTCGGTTGAAATTGATGAGGATACTTTCAGAAAAGCCCTTGGGGTTGTGATGCTTATGATGATCTATTTCATAATTGTGAAACCCGACAAGTGGATTAACGGACAGTTGTCACTCCAGGCAAGGAAGGTGAGTTGGGTACAGTTGGTGATTTTCTTTTTCATTGGTGTATATGGTGGTTTCGTGCAGGTGGGTGTTGGATATTTCCTGCTTGCCGGAATAGTGCTCGGTGCAGGGTACGATTTGGTGCGGGCCAATGCCATCAAGGGATTTATTGTAATGCTGTATACCATCTTTGCATTGGTGGTATTCATTCTAAATGATAAAGTATACTGGCAGTTCGGGCTCGTCCATTCCATTGGCAATATCACGGGAGCCTTCATCGCATCACGCTATGCCATGACATGGGGAGCAGGGTTCGTTCGATGGTTTATTATCCTGATCATCGCTATTACATGCGTTGATTTATTTGGCATTGTTGATATCAGGAGCTTGTTCTGACCTGCAAATAAGTGGGATTAACCTATCTTGGTAGATATAACGAACAAAATGTTCTCGTATCTAAGATCGACTATGACGATTAGTACTTTTTAGTATCAACAAACATAAATTACAATCGATGAAAAGATATTTCATTTTGATTATTTCAGTGTGGTTCATGATCCTGAATTGCCCGGCACAGAATGATTATGTATTGGTAATACATGGGGGTGCAGGGAATATACAGGTTAACAGGATGACTGAGGCTCAATCGGCCGAGTACCGGGACAAGCTTAAGGAGGCACTGCAGGCCGGTGAAAAGATTCTGGAATCAGGTGGAGATGCGCTCGATGCCGTGGTTGCAGCAGTATTGGTGTTAGAGGACTGCCCATTATTCAATGCAGGAAAGGGAGCTGTCTTCAATTCCGAGGGCAAGCATGAGTTGGATGCCTCCATAATGGATGGAAAGTCAATGAAGGCAGGAGCGGTGGCAGGCACAACTACCATACGGAATCCTATCCTGGCAGCAAGGCTGGTGATGGATTCGTCTGCACATGTGATGTTGTCGGGTCGTGGAGCTGATCTCTTTGCCGGTCTCCATGGTTTGGAGGTGGTAGATAATACCTATTTTGACTCAGAAAAAGGAGAGAAGGAATACCTCCGTATAAAGGAAAAGCTGGAAAATGAAGGCCGTAAAGGAACCGTAGGTGCCGTTGCGCTTGATAAGCAGGGCAATCTGGCGGCAGCAACATCCACCGGAGGAATGACATTCAAACAATACGGACGTATAGGTGATTCACCGATCATTGGGGCAGGCACATACGCCAATAACGAATCATGTGCGGTTTCATGCACCGGACACGGAGAATATTTCATAAGGAACGCAGTAGCCTATGATGTTTCAGCCCGGATGCTCTATTTAAAAGAAACAATGGAGCAGGCTACGGAATATATCATCAATAAAAAGCTCAAGGATCAGGGTGCCACCGGCGGTTTGATTGCCGTCGATAAAAATGGAAACATTGCCATGCCATTCAACACCCCCGGCATGTTCAGAGGGTTTGTGAAAGAGGGGGAGAAAAGGGTGGTGGAATTTTGATTGTTCAATGTTGGAGAATGCAAACCCCCGGAGGGGGTGTAAGTAGTTTAGAAAAATCAAGATGTGAGTAATGCAAACCCCCGGAGGGGGTGTAAGTTTAGTCTTTATTCTGGTTTATCTATCCAATCAAAGAGATATTTCACATTGTATTGAATCTCGAATTTCTCAAGAAATTCAAGATACTCTTCCTTAAATGTCTTCTTTTTGTGATGTTCCTCTTGATTTAGGATATAATCATAAACTGCTCTAACCTGATTCTGTGAATAAGAAAAAACGCCGTATCCTTTCTGCCAGGAAAAGTTACTCTTGACGAACTTGTTTTCATTTATAAAATGTGTAGAACTATTTTTAACATCCCTGATTAAATCGGTTATTGACACATCCGGTTTAATTCCGACAAAAAGATGAATATGATCATAATACCCACCAACTATAATTGGTTTTTGGCCTTTCATTCTAACTATACCGGCAATGTATTCAAAGA
>CALCQV010000046.1 GCA_937894795.1 uncultured Bacteroidales bacterium | reverse complement strand
ACCTTCGAGTTGTTGTGAAGAGAGGGTGGGTCTTTGTAGAAATACTTCCTGAACGCCTCGTGCAAAGGGCCGAAGGAGTAGTTAACGCTTCCGGCATTAAGCTGATAGGTTCCGTTGATTAGGGCTACTTCAATCAACGGGTTGATTTCACTATGGAAAGTATCAATCACCTGCTCATTAAAGTAGCTGTTAAATAACATTCTTATTCTCTTCTCCCGGTTCATTTCAATTATCTGTGCACAAAATAGATTCAATAATCCTGTGATATGCAGGGTGCCGATTGCAAAAATAAACAAAGCCGGAATAACCGGCTTCATTCATTGATCAATTTAAAAGGTATTACCTGAACAGCATCAAGGTTCCATTCAGTTTCAACATTCCATTATTCATAACGTTACCCGGCACATTGAGGGTTATCCTCCAGTTATACAATCCGGCCGGTACAGGATCGGAGCCTATTTTGCCATCCCATTTAGCATTAAAATCATTGGTTTCCCAAAGCATCTGTCCCCATTTGTTGAACACGGCCAATGAGTAGTCAATAATTCCTTCCTGAGGGCCCAGGGCGCGGAATGTATCATTCAGGCCATCACCATCGGGTGAAAAGGCATTGGGAACCTTGATATCAAGGCCCACAACGGTGAGGGTATCCATGCTGCGACAGCAGTTCATATCTTCAACAAGCACGGTATAAATGCCTTCAGTAGTAATATTATAGCCAATATTGGTACTTCCATCCTGCCAGAAATAGGAGTACATCCCTTCATTGGCATAGACGGCCAGACTGGATCCATCTACAATATAAGCACTGTCGTTTGGAAATGTACCCTCAAAACTGGGTACCGGCAATGAATTGATGGTTACCTGGAAGGAGTTGGTCCAGCTGCCACCGTTATAATGCTCGGTATAGGTTACCGTGAAAGTGGAATCCTTACTGAAGGTGTGGGTAGGATTGACGGGGCCACCGGTAATGATGTTTGTGGCAGAACCCGGATCACCGAAATCCCAGTCGACATTGTCAATGTTGGAAGTGTTCAATAACGTGAATTCCGTATCATCACCAAAACACTTTGTATCATAATTCACGGCAGGGATATTCAGGAAGCTGGAAACGAAATTAGGCAATCCGTTGAATGCCTTCACATCAAGAAGACCCAATGAGCTTTCATCATAGTTGCAGGCAGTACCTGCACGATTTGGATTTTCAATAACACCCAGTACATATTCATTTATACGGAGCACATATATTTTGCCGTCTCTGGCCAACTGAATAGACATCACATCATCACTCAGTGATGAACCAGCATATAAATTTATGTTGGTTTCAGTGTTACCATTCAGCAGATCATACTGGTATAAGGTGTTTTGCTTACCTTGCGGTGACGAGAGCTCAACCACTGTTGCATAGAGCTTTGAACCATCAGGGGAGAATTCAATGAAATAGGGACCATGATTGCCAGAAGGCAAGGTAACGGGAATGGTGACTGCATTGCTGACGATGCCTGTAGCGTTATCAAATGAGAACAGCTGAATGGTGCCTAATCCGATGGAGGCAAAAGCTACCTTATCGCCCTGGGGTGAGAATTTCATGGTTCCGTTGAACTCATTATCCATCAAGGTTGAGCTGATAGCAGTACCTGCAGAGCTGATTACGGGATTGGTATTAACTCCATTGGCATCCACTTCATAGGCATAGAACTGATCACTGTCAAGTTTATGTGTCATAACCCAGTAATCCATACCATTGTCCTGCTTCACACCGCATACCATAGGTGCAGCAGAAGGCAGCAGGGAAGTATTCAGTTCCATAACAGCGCCGTTGCTGCCGTATGCACTAAGGTCAACACGTGAATAGTTCAAGCCGGATGAAGCTGTGTTGCTAATCAGGTCTGTGGTAAACACATAAAGCATCTGGCTTACAGAAGGATTCTGTATAATCAGGGCTGTTTGTGCTGCACCGGGGTTTCCGTTAAGATTTTCAGCACCCGTGATATTCATGTGCTCGCCGTTGAATACTCGCTGACCGGTTGTGTACAATAAGAGCTTCCCTGTTTCATCCGACAATACGGAACAACTGTTACCTTGAGAAAGATTGGGACTTGTTGCGGGCAGGTTGTTAAGTTCCACTCCATTATCCTTGAAACGGATACCTCCGTTATTGTAGAAATACCAGTTATCAGTTTGTTGCGGGGTAATGTATGAACACCTGTTAATGGTGTCGTATTCTGCATTTTTCTGAGCCTGTGCCAATGTAGCAATTGCTGAAAATCCAATCAGAATAGCAATTAGTTTAATCTTCTTCATTAAGTAACAGATATTTGGTCGTTAGGTTGTCGGTTTGGGTTTTATTACCTGATAATTATCTTCTTTATTATGGCTGCTTCGTTGTTCATTAGTTTTAGGAAATAAACCCCGTTGGGTGCGTTGCTCAGATCAAGTTCTTCACGAACAGCCACTCCGGCGTTGAGCTTATAGCTGTTTGACCAGATAAGTGAACCATAGGCATTGAATACCTGCAACATGGTGGAGCCACTTAGGTCTTCCATAAGCATGTTGAACACTCCGGTTGAAGAAGGATTCGGGTAGACTTTAAAACGGCTGTCCATTTCCTTTTCATCAATTCCATAACTGCAATTCTCAAAGTTAAAATAAGCTGTAATCTCAGCAGAATTTGAACAAAGGGTTGTCTGGTCAGTGACTATTACACTGTATACTTGCTGGTCAAAGCTGATACCCGAAGTGGCCAGTGTTATGGTCTGTTCCGTTGAGCCGTTGCTCCATTCATAGGTAGCACCTGGATTGCCGGCGTTAACCGGGATAGAGTCAAATACACAGAGGCCAATTTCAGTAGGACTCATAACCAATACCCTGGGATCATCGGGAATAAGATCAATGACCGGCAATTGATTTACAGTTACCTGAACAAAACCCGATATCTCATTGTAACCATCGGAAACAACCACAGTATAAATAGTGGTTACTTCAGGTGAAACAGTAGGTTCAGCCTCAGTAGAGTTAAAGCCTGTAGGTTCAGATGTCCAGGTGTATGAAACATATTGATTGGAACCACCTGCCGGCAATGCTTTGATTTGTGTACTTTCATTTCGGCATATTACAGGCTGCATGGCTACCGGGTTAACCTGTAAAGGTCCTCCTTCAATTGAAACCGTCATTTCATCGGTCTGGTCACATCCCTTGCCGTCAGTAACTACCAGATTGAAACTGGTTGAACTGTAGAGGTTATGCGTCTGTGTGGTAGCATTGGTGGGTGAGTTCAAAATATTTGCAGGTGTCCATGCATATTGGTACGGTGAACTGCCTCCTGTAACAGATGCCGACAGGGTTGTATTGGTACCATGAGGAATGGTCTGGTCAATGCCTGCATTGACATTTGGACGCGGATTTACTGTTAGGGTATACTGGGCATTTATGGTATTGAAGTTGTCATAAACTTCAAGCAGATAGGTTGTTGTGACTGTTGGCGATACGGTAACATCCTCCAGGTTCGAGGTAAAGCCTGGAGGGTTGGATGTCCATGAATAGGTGTAGGTACCTGAACCGCCTGACGGCATGGCATTAAGCAGCATGCTTTCGCCGATACAAATTTCGGGTTCCTCGGCTGTGATAACACCTGACAGTGGACCGCCGGTGATGGTAACCTTCATTCCATCGGATTTCTGGCAACCATTGGCATCCGTGGCGGTAAGCGTGAAGTCGACGCTGCTCGCAAGAAGTAAGGTATTCGGATTCAGTATAGTGGCATTTTCAACCTTGTCGGCCGGAATCCATTGATAGGTATGTATACCTGAACCTCCTGTAGCAGTGCCATTAAGCTGGGTGTTGGTTCCGTAAGGAATTGACACATCACTGCCTGCTGATACCGATGGTGTCGGATTTATTAAAACCGGGAAAGTGGCTGATTTTGAACAACCATTATTTGCCGTTACGTTAAGTACTACATTGTAATTATTGGCATTGGTATAGGTATGCGTTGGGTTGGGAAGATTGGAATGTGGGGTTAAGTCACCGAAGTTCCAGTCCCATGAGCTTATACTTCCACCGGTTACAGTGCTTTGATCCGTAAACTGTGTAATAAGATTAGTACAGGGATTTGTGGCTGTAAACAGAGGTACAGGCTTGGGTTTAACATTTACCGTCACTTCTCCTGATACGGTTCCGCTGCAGGCATTATTGCTGATGCCGGTGAGGGTGAAGGTTGCCGTATCATTGGGTTTTACCCAAAATGTATGTGGTGTCTGCCAGAAATTGATGATGGTAGGAATGCCATTGCCACTGCTCAAAACCGCTCTGAAGGGGCCGACGCTGGTTGTGGCAATCTGCATTTGAACCGAGTCGCCATGACATATAGTTGTGTTTCCGTTAGCCGTTAGAGTACCAGTAGGCGGATCATATACAAAGATCTCCGTGTTGGTTGGATCACTGGTGATACCCTGAACGGTGATAGTCAATGAATAAATGCCGGCATTGCTGTATTGAGCGTTTGGTAAAACGGGATTTTGTTGATTGCTGACAAAATTATTCGGCCCGCTCCAGCTGTAGGAAGCGCCCGGTGCATTGGCAGCCTGTAGTTCAATAGTTTCACCTACACAAACGGGTGAATTGCTTGATGCGGCAGGGGGCAGAATGGTGCAGTCAGTAGTACCGGTACCACTATTCTGCTGAAAAGTAATATTACAGGGCTGATTGGAATAATTAGTTATGATCAAAATATAATATTGCCCTGTTTGACCGTCAGGAATATTGGCTGTCTCAGTTACATCCGGTGAGTAGCTGCAATCAACCACCTTGCTACCAGTGAGTCCACCATTGGTATTAGTCATCGGACATGGAGTGATTGGGTCAGTAAACGGCCCCCATAAACAAAAGTCAATGTCACGGGAGGGTGTACTATACATAAAAATAGCAATAGGCCCCTCATTCTCTATTTTTAAATGGTACCATGCAGGGTTAGGTTTAGTACTCAAACAACTATAATTAGGGCCGTTTTGTGACTGTGTATTGGTTCCTGCAGGGAATGAATAAATGGTACCTGTGCAGAAAGGCATGGATAAATGACAGGAATCATTTACGGTTTCGAGAATTCCTGATTTGGAATAATCGATCAGCCTGTCACCATACTTTTCCTTTAACGCCTTCTCTACCATTTCTTTTTGGGCGGCACTGTATGAAATATCCTTAGTAACAGAATTACTTATAATGGCTGAAACCTGAGCTTGAAGATCAGTCAACTCAATATCATAGGGATACACATAAATGGTATTTGCCTCCGGTGAAATAATCACCTTTGCATTCTGCAACTGATCTAATTCACTTACAATAAGGGCATTGCTAAAAGAACTATATTTTGTTAAATCCACTTTGAGAAACGAAGAACCGTCTCTTGTTATTACCTCCTGCGAATAAGAAAACAGTGAAAATAGACTCAGCAATATTGGCAATAAACCTCTTGTTGCGAATGCTACTATTCTAGCGTTTTTTTTCATTGTACCGTTATATTATTATTTCAATCATTTCAATTTTTCCCTTCAGAGTTCCCGGGTGAAGGAAAAAATAATGTTTAAATCTATTCTATTGTAAAATTCTCATTTTAAGCGACCCAAAATTAAAAATTAATTGACAGCTAAAACTTAATCCTGAGAAAATGCG
The DNA here is from genome assembly GCA_937894795.1 of uncultured Bacteroidales bacterium. Classification (GTDB taxonomy): domain Bacteria; phylum Bacteroidota; class Bacteroidia; order Bacteroidales; family Lentimicrobiaceae; genus Lentimicrobium. The sequence continues at coordinate 8,252 of CALCQV010000046.1, read as the reverse complement.
CTTAAAAAGTTTGAACAAGTCAACATTGGGATGCCGATTAATGAGCAATAACAAGCTTTCTGACAACACTTCCCTTAGATGAATATATTCTGACAAAACAAATTTCAGTGGCTATACCTGACAAATCAATCACCTGATTGTAGATGCCTGAAAATGTTTTTTGAATATCCCGCTTCAGCAGTATCCTTCCATAAAGGTCTGAAAGTTCGATGATATATTTATCCCTGTCACCATCCATTGAAACCGTTACTTCATTGTGGGCAGGATTAGGGAATATTTTCACCAGATCATTTAAGGTTATTTCGTCAATTCCATAGGAGCATTCGGTAAAGGTAAAAGCTACCGCCACAGAATCATAATTTACACAACCGGTGAGGGGATTGGTTACCATGATAAAGTGTTCCTGGTAATCAAAGCTGATACCCGAAGTAGCAACGGTATTGGTGAAAGTAGTAGCTCCGTTACTCCATAGATAGGCACCATCCTGAAAAGCTGGATCCAATACAATAGAATCAAATACACAAGACTGAACCACGTTTTCGACCAGATGATACTCAGGTTTCAGCAGGTTGATTACCGGTAGTGGGTTTACTGTAACGGTTACATTACGGGTTATCTGGCTTGCTCCATCGTCAACCAGGAGTGAATAGGTTGTATTCTGTGAAGGCACTACCGTTGGGGAAGCCAAAGTAGAAAACTCCTCCCCATTGAGTTGCCATGAGTAGTTGTAGTTGGTAGTGTCGCCGCCACTGGGTAAAGCAAAGAGGCGGGCGGTATCGCCAAGGCAAATAACAGAAGGTTGGGCAGAAGGAGAAGCCGAAAGTGGGCCACCAATGATATTGATAGTTACCAGGTCAGGCTCGCTCACACAACCTTTTACATCAGTCACAACAAGGCTAAAGATGGTACTACCGCGCAATTTCCTGGTAACAGGATTTTGCACATCATTACTCCACAAAGAGTCAGCCGGTTGCCAGACCCAACCGGCAACAGGAGTGCTTCCTGCAACAGTGCCGTGCAAGGTTGTAAAGGTACCGTGGAATATGTCTTCATTGACTCCTGCATCGGCCATAGGCAATGGATTGACAACCACAGTTACCTGCACTGTAACGGGATCATATCCATCATCTACAACAACCGTATAAACGGTGGTCTCTGTTGGATTGACTGTTGGATTTTCCATGGTGGAAGTCCATCCGTTTGGGGCACTCCATGAGTACGTGTATGGTTGAAGGATATTGCCTCCCATGGCATTGACATCAAGCAATGATGTTTCTCCAATGCAAATTTCATCAGGTGATGCGGTAGCTGAAGCAGCAAGCTGATCACCCACGAATAAAGTGGCTCCGGGTGATTGCTGGGGAGGTGTACAATCACCGCTCACAATACATCTGTATTGATTTTCACCCAGTTCAATAGTACAAGGATCAATGGTGAGCGTATTGGTGGTTGTTCCCGAATAGGGTGTTCCTTCAACAACATCTGACCAAAAACCACCATCCTGCCTTACCTGCCAGCGGAAAGTATGAGCTCCAATGGTTTCAACCTGAAAGGTTGCAGGACTGCCAATAGGCACCAGGGCATCATAGGGGCCGTCAGTCACTTGAGGTAAGGGTTCCATCTCAGCATAAAAATCTGCCGGTGGAGCAATGGAGGTATTGAAGCACAGATCTTCCACTTCTCCAACCATAGTAAGAGTATAACTACCTGAAATGGTAATGGGAGGAGTGAAATTGCTCAATGTGAAGAATTTCTCCTGTGTACCGCCGGCTATACAACCTGCACCTACAATATTATCAACATAATGGTCACCATCAGGACCGGTAATAATAAAGTCAGATGCCTGAACAGTCTCACATAATACATTTTCACTGAAGTCAAAATTGATACTTGCAGAGCCCGAACAACCTCTTACAGTGTCAATGGTTGTGATAGTGGCAGGAACATCATCAAAAATATCTGCCGTTGAAGCACTGAAATCAAGTGTATACCCGGATGATGATGAAGGGGTCCAGTTACTGACGCATAACACATACGTATCACCCGCCTGAACAGATAGATCAGCATTCCATTTGTTGGTAGGACCGCCACCATTGCAATTTGACTCACCTCCATTTAGTGAACTAATTCCTGTTGCTCCATGATAACCGGCTCCGCCGGCTGCATTGCAGCTTGATTACATGAAAATGGCATTATCATAAATGTCGCTGCACTCGTAATCATTCAGATTATATACTGCCCAATCATAATCATCACTGGCTACAACAGGAGAAATAACAAAACGAAGTAAGCCACCGGTTTTAACTGATATAACATACCATATTGAGTTGGTCTCACCATCCATACAGCTTCTCGGACATGTCTGGTTATCGTTGATTTCGTTTGGATAAGCACCCTGTCCACCATATACGATTGGTTGAACATATGTATCCTGACATACTGGAATTGCGCCAAGGCAATCTTGAACCGTTGGTATTTGGGAATAAGCCAAACCCGGCACCAGTATGAGCAACAGGTTTATGAAAATGACAATAAGAGAAGGGTAGAGTTTTAACGATTTCATTTTTTACTATTTTGACAAAAAAGATGAAAGCCTATAAATTAGCAAGTTAACCTATAAAAGTACAAAAAAGATGGTGGTTGTTCCGGACAAATGTAAAAAAAACTTCAGACCTTTGAGGGATATTTAAAATAAGTTTCGAAAATAAGCCGCGTATCTTTTCGTTTTATTACTTTTACGGCAACTTATAGAACTCTTAGATTCTAAAGTATGAATAAATTAACAGTAATCATAGCAGCAGTCATCATCTTTTCAGGGTGTGGGAAAGATAATGACAATACGGAAAACCACATACCCAGGGCGGTAATGTCAATTTCACCTCTGCGTGCGGAAGCCAATGATCCCATTCAGTTTGATGCTACAGCTGTGAGCGATAAGGAAGACGCCACAGATAAACTTGAAGTGAAATGGTCGTGGAATGGCGATGATGATTTTACAGCCTTCTCTGCTGAGAAAACAGAAGTATACAGCTATCAGGATGAGGGCGTTTATTTCCCAAAACTAGTTGTAAAGGATACGAAAGATATGACTGATACCACTCATGGTATGGTTGTGATTGTATACGATTTAGAGAACCTGCCACCTTCAATTCCCTTATTGGTTTCTCCTCCTGAATGGCAGACATGGATGGAGCCGACAATCATTTTTAAATGGAGATCAGGTATCGATCCTGAGGGTGATTCACTCTCATATGATTTATGGATTGGCAAGAGTAAAGCCACAATGAAACTGCACAGGCCCGATGTTGATTATTATTCAATGGTGGATGGTGAAAAGCAGTATGAAACCACAGAAACCGGATTTCAACTTAATCAGGATTATTACTGGCAGGTTGCAGCTAAGGATCAGAATGGAAATTATACATTAGGCCACACCTGGAAATTCACCACCCGTCCTTAATAGCCCGAAGCAAGTACATCAACCAGATGAATTGTTTTAATGGGTATCTTATGCTGATCAATATAACCCTGTAAAAACATCAGACAGGAGGCGTCGGTGGAGACTATATATTCAGCTTTTGTTTCCAATGCATAGTTAATCTTGTCGGCTGCCATTGAATTGGCTATGGCTTCATTCCTGACAGAGAAAAAACCGCCAAATCCGCAACACACATCGGTTCTTTCCATTTCAGTCAACTCAAGCCCTCTGACATTCCTCAATAATATGCGGGGTTCATCCTTCAAACCATATTCCCTCAATGCCGTACAACTGTCATGAAATGTAACCCTGTGGTTGAAGGTAGCTCCCAGATCCCTTATATTCAAATTATTAACAAGGAAGTCAGATATTTCAAAGATGTTTTTTTTGAGCAACCGGTACTCATTATGCAATGCAGAATTATAGAACAGTTCATCGTAGTACTTTCTCACCATTGAGACACAAGAAACGGAAGGTGCCACTACAACCTGGCTCCCAATGAAGTCACGAATGAACTTCTCACCTATTGATTTTGCATGATCCCAATAGCCCTCTTTAAATGAGATCTGGCCACAACAGGTCTGATTCTTGTTATAGTTAACATCAACACCCACTTTTTCAAGGATCCTGACCATACTGAAACCCGTTTCAGGATAGAGCTGATCAATGTAACAGGGAATAAAAATATCTACCTTCATGAATGGTCCAAAATTGGAACAAACCTACAATAATAAAATGATACTTCAAATTACCAAATTATAATTTAAGCGTCATTTCTGACAGATGCATTCAGGCAATGATTATTAGTGAACGGAGAAACCCGCTGCCATGAGATGGTTCCAGAATTCAGGATAGGACTTGTTGACTACATCAGGATCATTGATTATGAGGGGGCCGGAAGTGAGCGAGAGCATTGAAATTGCCATAGCAATTCTGTGATCATTGTAAGTGTCGATGACATTGCCGGTTGGTGCGATCATGCCTTTATGGATGTGAAGCGTATTATTTGACTCAATAGTGCAGACATACCCCCGTTTCTTCAACTCTGACTTGATTGACTCAAGGCGGTTACTCTCTTTGATTACCAATGTTTCAAGCCCTCTTATGGTTGCTTCCACCTGCATTCCGGCACAGGCCACGGCAAGCGCAGGAGCAAGATCAGGCTGTCCGTTAAGATTCACATCAATCTTATTGTTAGGGCTTCCTGCTCTTGTTAGGAGCAGATCACCATTCAGCCAGACTGATTCAACGCCCAGTTGCCTGAATATCTCTGCAACATGGTGATCACCCTGTAATGATTCTGACTTCAGGCCTTTCAGGACTATGGGCAATTTATGTAAGGATCCCGCGGGTAACAGAGCCGCCAATGTATACCAATAAGATGCTGCTGACCAGTCGGCCTCCCGGATACCCTCTGCAAATTTGTATGTTCCCGGTTCAATAGTTACAGTTGTCTCCTCTACAGATACATTAATACCATTAATCCGCATTAATTCAGCGGTAAGATGAATATAGGGCTGGGAGACTGCATTACCCTTGAGTTGAATTTTAAGGCCTTTGGGCATCAATGGTGCAATCATCATCAGAGCAGAGATAAACTGACTGCTCACCGAAGCATTAATAAAAACGCTGCCACCCTGTAATTTTCTTCCTTCAAAAAGCACCGGAGGGTAACCCAGTTTCCCTTTATATGTACATTTAGCACCCAGTGATACAAGGGCATCAATCAGGGGTCCACATGGTCTCTCCAACATTCTGGCGGAACCGGTGAGTAAAGCAGTTCCTGGAGTTATGGCGAGAAGGGCACTCATGAATCTGAATACCGTACCTGCATCATCGGTATTGAAACTGTTATCATGAAAATTCATTTCGCTGCTCAGGAACTGGGCAGCGTAGCTATTCCTGCGCAGCTTTCGAAGTAACTCTTTCATAGTGAGCGAGTCATCGCATTCAGGAATTTGTACGGAGTCCTCATTGCCCGAGAGATAACCAATAATCAGCATCCTGTTGGCTATGCTCTTGGATAAAGGCAGGTTGACCGGACCATTGTTGATCAACGTTGGCGCTTTGATAGTAAGTTGATTCACTTTTGGGTTTGTTTTTTAAAATCAGTATACCGGAACAGACATTCGCGGATCAGGGATGTTTCGCATTTATGGCCATCAACGGCTTTCCCTATTTCCTTCAGCAAGGTGAGGATCACATTGCCATCCCTGTTCTTTTTATCGTAGATGGTAATCTCGGCCAATTCATCAATGGCCGTTGTATCAATATGGTAAAATTCAAAGTTCAGCAGTATATTGGAAATCACCTCATCTCTTTGTTGGAGAGATAATCCCAACAATCTATAAGAAATATATGATTCACAGATTATGCCCATGGCAACAGCCTCGCCATGACTTAAGGGAGACTCATCGTGACGTAGTGAATAGGTTTCAAAGGCATGGCCAAGGGTATGTCCGAAGTTCAGTAACTGGCGTGCTCCTTTTTCAAATGGATCACTATTAACAATTTTACATTTGATAAGAGCCGCATGGTAAATTATTTCATCCCAACTGCTTACTAAGGCCATGGGCATTTTCGATAATTTCTTCCAGAATTCGTTATCAGCTATCAGGGCGTGTTTCAACATCTCAGCATAGCCTGATAGCATATACCTATGGGGCAGTGTTTTAAGGAAATCAGGCCACACATAAACACCCAGGGGATTTGCAAACAGCCCTACAATATTTTTCAGGGAAGCAAGGTCAACACCCGTTTTGCCACCAATACCGGCATCAATCATTGACATGAGTGTAGTTGGAATATTAATATACGACATCCCCCTGTGGAAAGTAGAAGCTGCGAAGCCACCGATATCAGACACAACACCTCCGCCAAGGTTTATCATCAATGAATTCCTGTTTGCCCCAAGCACCGCAAGCTTATGCCAGATAATCTCACAGGTTTGGATTGTTTTATGATCTTCACCGGGTTCGATGATGATTCGACATGCTTTGCCGAGAGCCGGAATTTGCTCTAAAAGAGGAGGAAGGCAATGTTGCGCCGTATTTTTATCAGCCAGAATAAAAATACTCTGCCGGTTCCTGAGTGTTGTTTCCAATTGGCCTGAAAGCTCAGCAAGGGATTGCTGCCCAAGGTACAAAGGACTTCCTGCAATTTCAAGAGTTCTTAATCTTTTCACCATAGTCGAGGAATGACATTATTTTACGAAAATAATTAAATTTATACATCGTTAAAGAAGGGACAATCAACAATTGTTATATTTGAGCAAACAAATCAAGACTCACTGAAACATGGAACTTAATATATACGACACAAAAATTGCTTTCATTAGCAAAACAAACAAAGAGCTAAAAAGTGCATTTTACCTGTTCCGAATTATGAAAAATAATACATTGGTTAAAACAGGGAGTACTCTTTTTACAACAGCAATGAGGCTTCATCTGCCCGTTGCATGGATAATTGAAGCAACCATTTATAAACAATTTGTTGGAGGCAAGACCATTGAGAACTGCCTGCCATCAGTTGAGAAACTTAAAGAATTCAATGTCCATACCATTCTGGATTACTCAGTGGAAGGGAATACAACCCCTGAAGGCATGAACAGGACCCTTGAAGAAACATTGCGTACCATTGAAAATGCAGCTTCAAATCCTTTCATTCCATTTGCTGTATTTAAACCAACAGCATTTGCCTCTCCGCACTTATTTGAAAATGCGAATGAGGCGAAACCTTTGGATGATATAATGTACAAGCATTATCTTGATTTCCGGGAAAAAGTTGAAATCCTTTGCAAGAGAGCTTACGAATTGAACGTTCCAATACTGATTGACGCCGAGGAAACATGGTATCAATATCTTGTGGATGAGACGGTTGAGAATATGATGCAGAAATACAATAAAAAGAGGGCTATTGTTTACAATACCCTTCAGATGTATAGGCATGACAGGGTACAATTTCTAAAAGAAAGCATTGAAAAAGCAAGAAAAGGCAACTACTTTCTCGGAGTCAAGTTTGTGAGGGGTGCATATATGGAAAGAGAAAGAGCCAGGGCAATGCAGAAAGGCTATCCTTCACCGATATGCCAAACGAAGGAAGAGACCGATAATTCATACAATACAGCCTTGATGGTTTCACTTGATAACATAGATGTTACTGAAATATTTTCAGGCACCCACAATGAAGAGAGCAACCTGCTGCTAGTTAAAGAGATTGAGAAAAGAAAACTCGATAAAAACGACAAGAGGATTTGGACTGCTCAACTTTACGGAATGAGCGATCATATTAGCTTTAATATGGCGCATCAAGGCTTCAATGTATCAAAATATGTTCCTTATGGTCCCGTAAAGTCAGTTATGCCATATCTTTTGAGGCGGGCTGAGGAAAATACTGCCATTGCCGGACAAACCACCAGAGAACTCAATCTGATAGAAAAAGAAATAAAGCGAAGAAAGACTGTCCGGTAAAGCTATCTGGCTGATTAATATTATTTTATAATAATTGTTAAATTAATATCGGAGTAAAACATCAATGGAATTGCAGCGTTATAATACAAATTGGACTAACTCTTAAAGCTAGAAGAAATGACTGCAAAATCAATTGAAATGATGGAATATTCCAAGATGATTCTGGAAAAGGTAAGCTTTAGTCGTGATTTGTTCAGGAAAGAGCTTGAAAAGACAAAAAGAAAACTTCAGGATGATGAATTGGAACTTTTCAGGAGGTGGTGCAACCTGCTTTTTACTGAAAAATATCCCGATATCATTTTAGA
>CALCQV010000045.1 GCA_937894795.1 uncultured Bacteroidales bacterium | reverse complement strand
TTCAATTCCTTACAGGTTCAATTGATAGTGTTAGATGGGTTGAGGATGGGGAAACTTACTCAAGTTTCAATTCCTTACAGGTTCAATTGATAGTCAACAGGCTCGGGCGGGGTGGTGGTCACTCCACCGTTTCAATTCCTTACAGGTTCAATTGATAGGGATGAAGGTACAGAGCGTGGTGAGTGATGAGAACGTTTCAATTCCTTACAGGTTCAATTGATAGCTTTCCTCTATCAGCGACTTAGCCAGTAAGTCCTGTTTCAATTCCTTACAGGTTCAATTGATAGTGGCAAGAACAAGATTATCAAGGGTTCGTTTCTTGTTTCAATTCCTTACAGGTTCAATTGATAGGGTAATTTATAGGGGAGAGCGTTATAAGCCATGGTTAGTTTCAATTCCTTACAGGTTCAATTGATAGTCGTCACCCGGAGCAATCCGGGGTGAAGGAATCCGTTTCAATTCCTTACAGGTTCAATTGATAGGTTGAATGATTTCCCACCATCATAACTTATGCCGTAGTTTCAATTCCTTACAGGTTCAATTGATAGGGTCAGATTTTATTCACGAAGGTATATTTCACCAAGTTTCAATTCCTTACAGGTTCAATTGATAGACAAAATAGTCAGCCATGAGCGTAGCATCCCTGTTTAGTTTCAATTCCTTACAGGTTCAATTGATAGAGGATTACCGTTATTAGCAAGGGTGTATTCAAGTGTTTCAATTCCTTACAGGTTCAATTGATAGAAGCAAAAGCCATTGACGAGATTGAAAAATGTTAGTTTCAATTCCTTACAGGTTCAATTGATAGAACCTTAATGTTGAATCAGGGGTAATGGACAAGCCAGTTTCAATTCCTTACAGGTTCAATTGATAGAGAAACCTTCCCTCTTTAGAAACTTTAGTACAACTGTTTCAATTCCTTACAGGTTCAATTGATAGAATAAGCTGTAAGTAATGGCCTTATTTCATAGCCGTTTCAATTCCTTACAGGTTCAATTGATAGCATGACCGTTTCCCGGAGCGCATAAAATGGTATAGTTTCAATTCCTTACAGGTTCAATTGATAGACGAAAAAGTAACCTGGTTCCCAGGCAATGTAAAAGGTTTCAATTCCTTACAGGTTCAATTGATAGAGTTTCCCCAACTCCGAGAAGCGGCATCCTTAAAGTTTCAATTCCTTACAGGTTCAATTGATAGTTTGTGGTATCAGCTTGTGATTGCTGAATGAATCAAGTTTCAATTCCTTACAGGTTCAATTGATAGGGCAAGGCATGGAGCATTGAAATGCAGAACTCCTAGTTTCAATTCCTTACAGGTTCAATTGATAGTATCCCCGGACTGATATTAATATGCAGGCTAACGGAGTTTCAATTCCTTACAGGTTCAATTGATAGATGAAAGCTGGTTTTCGTAACTTGTTGATTGGCAGTTTCAATTCCTTACAGGTTCAATTGATAGAGAGGCTTAGTTTTCTATTGTGGTTATGAATTAGCTTGTTTCAATTCCTTACAGGTTCAATTGATAGTAATAGTTTCTTCCATACCCTCTTTTTCTTCCAAGTTTCAATTCCTTACAGGTTCAATTGATAGGCAATATCAGAAACAAGTATTGATAAATTTAAAGAAGTTTCAATTCCTTACAGGTTCAATTGATAGAATGGAAACTTGACAGACTAAGCCTTAGCAGAAAAAGTTTCAATTCCTTACAGGTTCAATTGATAGAGCAAGAAGGATCATCAAGGGTGCCGGGTAAAACCAAGTTTCAATTCCTTACAGGTTCAATTGATAGATGCACGGCACATACTCGCTCCTTATTCTTGTATGTTTCAATTCCTTACAGGTTCAATTGATAGCCGTTGATTTTTATAAAAAAAATTACTCTTAATCAACACTTTAGGTTTTGCAAATATAACTTTTTTCTTGCTGTTTGTCGTCGATCCTTATTGATAGATTTCTATTCGCTCATCGACAACTTGGCCTATCTGTTTCATTTTCAAGATGTCAAAGAACTTCTGCCTTTATTTATCCTCTTTTTCTATGCCGTTCTTTCTCTTTTTGATGAGCATCGACAATCTTTTTAAATGAAGTTGTCAGTGCTACTCCGCTCTGAGCCTATGATTTGCTTGTCTAACCATTTTTCGTCTGAACTCTTGAATATTATTATGCTGTCAGTTTCTTCTTCCATGATGTTCTTTGCTCTGGATATCAATTCCTTTAATTTCACTTCGGTGATGGCTCCTTCAAATACGGAATTCTGTATCCAGTTCAGGTACTTCCGGCATAGCTTGAGTATTTTGCCTACTCTTTTCTCGCCTATGTCGTAAACTAGTATCACATACATCTACCACCACATTTTAAAAGGTTTGTATTCTTCCATATTAAGTACATGTTTGCTTAGTTTGTAGCATTCCAATTTGATTAAGTGTTTATAGCTTACGCTCCTCTTTAGGCTACGGTGCTGAATGGTTTCGGCAAGCTTCTCCTCTAAAGCCTGTACAAATATCTTTTTCCCTGATTCATTCAATAGGCATTTGTTGAATCGCTGATCAAAGTGCTTTTCCTGAATTTCTCGTTTATTCAATACCCTGAAAATTACTCTGTCAACAATTATGGGCTTGAATATTTCGGCTATATCCAGGGCCAATGAGAACCGTCGGTATCCTGGTTCATGCAGGTAGCTTATCGTGGGATCCAATTGGGTATGATGTATGGCTCTTAAACAAAATGAATAGCATACCATGTTTCCAAATGATATTAATGCGTTGACTTCATCAAGGGGTGGTTGTTTGGTACGACCATTCATCTCGAAATCATTCAGTATCAGGTTAAATGCATCATAATACGTTTGTCGTATATTGCCTTCTACTCCCATCAGTTGTGAAGGTGTTGTTGCTGAATTAACCTGGGCTGAATATCTTTTGATATCCTCAATCAGGGGTTCGGTGTCTTTACCACGTCGATTGTAATATTGGAGGTTCTTAAGGATATTGTATGATGCTCCTTCAATGAATTTACAGGCAATGGACATGCGTTTCTTTTTATCACGATAATGTTCCACCTGATTGATTATTACCTTGCCGGCCATCAGATAATCTTTAGGCATGAAGGAGCCGGTGTAATTCTCATAATAATCAAAGAAGTGTACCGCAATATCATTTTGACCCAGGAAATTGAACAGTGAACTGCTTGCCTTGAGTGAGCCAAACACGAAAAAGTCGCCAACACCCTCTACAGGTATATACCTGGGTTGGCCATACGTTTCAATTCCTGACTCTTCTTCCTGTATAGGAGTGAATTTTAAAGTATTGTCCTTTCGGCTTAACTCGCCCGGATTAAATAGATAGTAAGTTTTTCTCATCTGGTTCTACTTCAGTTGAATAGCAGAAGTCGTAATAACTGCATGATTTGCAAACTTTTGTTTTGAGCAGGGGAGGACAAGTTTCACCGGTTGAAATCTCTTCTATCTCTTTTTCAGTAGCAGCGAGGTAAGTCCGGTCATCATCTGAAAGATGTATTTCATTTCTCTTACGCAGCACAGGGTATTCAAGCACACCGGTAACACCTTCCAGACCATAGCGTTCCAGAACCAGAATATAATACTTCAATTGCCATTCATGTGCCTGTTCAATCTTGTCAGACTTCTTGATCTCATGAACAACCTTATTAATGGGATCATAAAAATCAATCTTGATATTACCTATCTGAATCTCCTGGTATTTAGCCGCCCTCTGAGGGTAGCTGGTTTCATGAATCAGCTTACCCTCGTAGACCGCATCACAGGTATGCTCCATGGTAATTCCATTGGTAAAGAGCCATAGCTTTCTACGACACAAATGAAAATAGTTTATGTGAGTGCCGGTGATGTTCATTGTAGTCGAAGCAAGTCCTAAAGTTGTAACATTACTAGCATATAATTTAGAAAAAGTTACTCGTTTCAATATTCTTCAAATCAAAGCCGTATTCGGGAGAATAGCATAAATGCCAATTCAATAAATATTGAAAGCCATATTTGCTTTTATTAGGATGCAACATGTCTCCAATGGCCTCAAGTTGCTTTCGATATATTGAAATGGTAAACTGCGACATAATACTACCTAACTTCTTCATTTCAATTCTTTTCATGGTGAAGTCGTTAAATTCCAATTTTAATAGCTTTTCGTAGTATTCAAAAACTTTAACCCCATCTACATATTCCAGTTCTTCTGTTAAAGCATCCATTTCCTCTATATCTGAAATGTTTTCAAAGGAAGAAACCGGTATTTGTATCGGAATAAATAGCTGCTGGCTGTCATTATCCTCAATCAATTTAAAATCGGTATGGAGTTTTGAAAAATTGAAGTTTTTGAAGTGATGATAGTAGCTTTTGTCGGCGTGAAAAATATTCTGCATATTCTTTGATTTCTGCTCAAATACCTTTTCGTACAAAGCATGAAATTGCTTCTTTACAAGAATCTCTTTGTAGTCGTCGAAAATATCTTTATCCGTTTGCTGTACTTTATAGCGGGAATCTGAACCATAAATGGTGCTTGTCTTGTCGCAATCAAACAAATAGACAATGCATTTTTCTTTTGATGCATTCCGATTGATACGCCCAGCCAATTGTTCATCACTATCGATAAGCGAACTATCTTTAAATCCCAAATCCATATCAATATCAACACCCGCTTCAACAACCTGAGTAGAAACTACAATGACTTTTGGTAACTTCTGCTCCTTGATTGAATTGATGATTTGCTTTTTCCTAAATTCAAGGATATCGCCAGAAAGTAAAAGGATTTTGTAATCTTCAAAACGACCATCTTGATTTATTATGCTGAAAAACAGTGCTGCGGTTTTCTTTGTAATGAATTCAATCAGGACTTTTACATTTTCATCATTTGAATTTGCATACCGTTCTGCCTTATCGATCATGAAGTCAGACAATTCAGTGAGGTATCTTTTTTTATCCTTATCATTTTCTGGTCTTTTTTTGTCTGCCAAAGTAAAGTCAAATGATACCCGACCTGCAAAGTTCTGATTCGAGAAATAATGATCCCGATTCGAAATCAATGAAATAAATGATCCTTTCAAGTCCTCATGCAACGCATCTATTTTAGGAAGAGTTGCAGACATGATTAAAACCCGAATATTGAATAATTGGGCATAATTTGCAAGGAAATAGACAATCTTATCCCAATGTTGGGGATTATAGGTTTGAATTTCGTCAATGATTACAACCGAATTGCACAACCGATGTAAAAGATAGTTACTCTCTTTTTCATTCCCTTTCAGAATGTCGAAAAACCGAATATGTGATAGAAGTGCAATTGGATAGTTTACAAACAAATTGTTCAAATAGATCCGCTTCTCATCTCCATATGTACCATCTCCTTTTTCATGAAACCCTGCTTTTGAATGGATTTGAATTATGGAATTGCTGTCTATCTCTAAAGTCTCCTTTATTGACCTAAAAGTTTGCGTTATTAAGGTAGTAAAAGGAAAAACATAGAACACTTTATTTAATGAGGAATCGACATTCATTAGCTCGGTGGCAAAAGCCAACGATAAGTTTGTTTTTCCAGCACCAGTAGGAGCTTCCAGATAAAAGCATCTTTTTACCGAATGTTCTCTTAAAGTCGAAATCATTTCGGCAGTAAGCTTTTGCCTTAGGATATTCAAGTTTTGATTGTTCCGTTCAGTTAACTTTTCGAAAGGAATCGATTGGTAGTGTTCCAATTTCGCATACAAGTCTTTGTTATAAGGCTTCACGGTTTTGAATCGTTCGATAAGTTTTTCCTTCTCGGGTTTGCTCAAAAGGCCGAATTCATTGATTTTGATTTTCGTCATGAACTCGTTGGTTGCATAGAAATCCGAAGCGGTTAATAAGGAATACAGCAGCTTTGTTGTTGCAATCAAATCGAAATAAACCTCTGGATTATCAACCAACTCACGAAATCCTTCAAAAATGTCTTTAGCCCCCTGGTAGAAACTCGAACAGAAATTTTCATCCCAAAAGATACGATACGTTTCTAAAAATGAATAACAATCATCGATTTGTTGGTTTTCGAATTCTAACGAAAAATCAATTGATGGGTTGTGATGCTTAATGATGGTCCCTGCAAATAAATGAATTGAGAAATACAGAATAAGTTTTTCGTCATCATTAAACAGAGCGTTTTCTACAGTCTTCTTAAAAAAGATGTTTGAAAACAGGTATGCACCAAGCAACGAGTGATTTGATTGAAGCGACAATTTATTATTCAAAGAGAATAATTCATTCTCCATTTTTTGAACCTGAAAATTGGGATTCACTTTTCCCAAATCATGATAAACAATGGCTGCAATGAATATTTCTTTGAATAAATATCCCAATTCCTTTTCACTTTTAACAGGTAAAAGTAACATGAGCTTTTCTATTAAGGAGTCGAGCAAATGATCTATTTTATGAGACTCCATCAATCGCAAGCAGTATTTTGAAACCAGTTCAGAGTGTTCAAAAAGGGTCTCCTTATCCGATTTATCCTTTGATAAATGGGCATAATATGTTTTTGAAAGCACTCTGAAGATTGGCAAAAGGCCATCCAAGACATCCCTAGAACAATTGAATGATTTCATTATTCGAAAGTTTATACAATGGATACGATTCGGGCAATACGTAATCTTGCTTCAAATTCCAGTTCGTAAATGCAAATTCCCTGTATTCGTATTGGAATAATGGTGATTCAATATAACCAATTGGAAGCCTTTCAAAATACATATATTTGTTTCCAGTTATAGATAAAACACCAGGGTGGAAACGTACATTCACTCTTCCATCTTTTACAGTCTCTTCTTTGATAAACAAACTATTTATTTGGAATTCACCAGTGGGGATCAATACTTCACAAGTGTATTCCTCAAAATTGTCCCACCAAAGGGAGAATTCATTCTTACCCATATATGGCAAATATTCAGCTTTGCTTTCTTTTAGATAGCTGTAAAGTTTGGATTCAGTT
Organism: uncultured Bacteroidales bacterium; assembly: GCA_937894795.1. Taxonomy (GTDB): domain Bacteria; phylum Bacteroidota; class Bacteroidia; order Bacteroidales; family Lentimicrobiaceae; genus Lentimicrobium. Next base: position 4,448 of record CALCQV010000045.1, on the reverse strand, counting down.
TCGTTTTCCAAGTTTAGCAAAATCCAACATTTATATGCCGGAGCTACCAAAGCTTGTTCGGTAATGAGCAAATTGTCACCTTCATTTTTCTCACTTTTATTTGCAAAACCTGTTGTGTTTGAATATTTAATGATGGTTTTAGCAAAGTTTCCATTTTCTTTCAGTGGAGCAATAGAAACTTTTAAGTCTTTAAGCTTTTTGTAATATTCGGGCATTTCTACAGATTTCCCTTTTTCTTGAAATTTAAACCCCATTTCGCCTATAATAGCTCCAAAGATTCCTAAAAGAGATGGCTTATGAATCATATTAAAGGTTAGATAGATCGGATCGTTGGTGTCGGGTTTCTTCAAGAATCCAAAATCCGACTTGATGTTGATTGAAACTAATTTTTCCATACTGCGGTTGTTAACCCCTGACAGGGTTCCAAACCCTGTCAGGGATAATTAATCTCTAAAAACTTTTAATTGTTGCGTTTTTTGGCGCATTCTTTATCACAATCGATGCTTGATTCAAACTGATTTCGATTGATTCAATTTCAGTAGTATTTGCTTCAAGAACTGTTTTCAATTCAGACAGGTCAAGCTGAACTTTGCCGTCCACTTTTTCTTTGTCCATTTTCATCAACTGCGTGAAATTGGGAAGCACGAGTTTGGATTCTTGTTTTAATGTAACCCAAACCAATAATTCATTTTCACAGCCAGCTTTGGCAGACGAGTCATAATATGTGACACCTTTGCTCATTGCTTCTTTTAGTTTAACAATATCTTCGATTGATAATGCAGGTGCTCCATTTTTAACATACCATTCGATTGTTTTGGGATTTATACTAAAATGATGTAGGTAGTGCCCTTCTTGCAATTTAGATTGGCGTCCTAAGGTTGAAGCATCTGAATCAGAGCTACTCTCATTAGAATTTCTATATGGTGACATAATTTGTTCTGAGAAAATATTGTTTTCATTCCAAATATTTACTCCATGATTAATTTGAACAGGCCCATGAATTGAAATATTCTCTTCACCTGCATATGTGGCACCGAAAAAACGTATGTCAATACATGTTAAAAGCTTTTTTGCAATACCTAACCTGTCAATTACAACATCTTCCTTTATTTCAGTCTTTCCTTTTTTTTCAACTTCTTTACTGATTGTTTTTTTTGGAAAATCTCCGAAAATATTAATGAAATTCTCATCCAAGGTTCGAGGTTTTACATCATTAGTAAAGGACTTAAATACAAATATTCTTTCCTTATCGTAGGCATCTTTCAAATAATTTCTAATTGCGTATTTTAGTACTTTATCTGTTGCGTAAACAACCCCATTAGGCAGCGTTCTTGGTTGTCCAGAGAAATCTGCATTATAATTTGAGTTGATTGCCTTTATTAAAGCGCCTCCAAAAACCCGATGATTAAATTTTTCCATTTTTATTAGATTTTAAAAATTAGTTTAGTTTTTGATTATTTTCTGAAAATAGCATGTTTTCATCGAAAAAACCTGCCAGCAAGAATGGTGTTAATTCTTTCAGATTTCTATCGGTACTGAAATCCATGACTTGAGCCATACATTTTGAAAACTTATTCGAAAAGTTTTCATGTTTATACATATCAAAGATTCGTACAATGGTCTGCTTGAAAGAAGAGCAGTCGGTTCTTTGTAAAAACGGTTCAAGTTTAGAATAGCTTTTATCAGCAGAAACACTTTTGCTAAAAATGTAAAAAATGATCTGTCCTGAAGCAAAAGCAAATTCTTCATCATTGTTGAGGTCGTAGTTACCTACGATCAATTTCTGCATCATCTCCCGATGCTGTTTTAAGTTTTGTTTCATATCTGTTCTTTTTGAGTCTTTATTTAATTCGAACAAATTGTAAAGGCTAAACCAAAGGTTTAGCTTTTCTTTAATTGCATAATCTTTAGAGTGGTAATTATCTTTGAACTCATCAAAATTTATGTCTGCTTTAATACTCAAAAGCATCATATCATCGAACATTAATGAAGTTATCGCGTTTATTTTTGATTTATAGATGTAATCATAAATGCTAAAACGATATTTGTAAAAGGCGGCAAGAACTTCACGCTGCGCATTATACTGCTTAAATGATTTTTGGCTCTCTACTTTGTCTGTAAAATAGTTTCCCATTAAAAAACCATAACCTTTGCCAGTTTCACGGTGATTCTTTGTAAAGACTTTGTTTAATTCTTTTTCTAAATCGAATACGGTGGCGAGCTTAAAATCATTCCTCTCATGAATACCCATAAGGTTATAGATTTTTTCTTCAAGCTTATATCTAAATACAGGCACAAAGTCAAGATCAATCAATTGTTTATTTTGAGCAAAAATGAGATAGAAATTCTGAAGATTAATTTCAAATCTCTTATAAAGGTTTTTAATGATCTCGGAATAAGTTGTCACTCTATCTTCTCCATTGAATAATTGGAAAGTACAAGTATTTATCTCTTTTGCCTCATCAATATTTACAACAATAGGTAATGGATTCGGTAAACTAACTCCAAGCATATTATAAAACGAGGCAATTTTCAATACATCATTTGTAACAAATCTATAATTCAGGTTGAAAAATGAAGTTTGATGTTTCCGAAATAGTTTTTTTTCAGGAAAAGAACTAATATTATCTGCAATGCCCCATGTTTCATTATTTAATAGTAGGTTGTATTCCTCCTTAGTAAACAATCTTTTTTTTAAGTAACTTGAATAAGATTCTTTTAAAATTGAATGGGGAATATTTTTTAGATAAAATACAATCTCAGAATCTATTTTCAACTTACTTAGCTGAACCTCCTCATTCATTAGCTTCCAAAAATTATTAACTATGCCATTTTGAAAAATAAAATGAGTAGCTCTATTATCTTCATTGACAAATTCTAATGAAGCCTTAAAAAAAGCACGTAGCCCATAAATAATTTTTTCTCTACTATTTTCTTCTTTCAATTTGTTGACAAAATTCTTCTTTGAAAACCCAATAACAAATGGATTACAAGAAGAAATAAAGAGCTTGTAAGACGAGTTAAATGATTTATTCACAGATACTGCAGGCGTCTGCATCATTACTCTTCTGATCTCTTTGAATTTATAATTCATTTCACCTTTGTAAAGGTCAATATCTTCTTTCAAGATATTTCCGTTTTCATCAACATTCTTGAGTACATATTTACCATCCTCCAGACCGATGTCCAATGCAACGTAAATACCTTCCTTAAGCTTGGCTCCTTCTTCAAATAGATCAGGAGCTTGCTCTTCCAGTGTTTCCACAAATTGGCAAATTTCTTTAATCATAAAATGCGATATTAAAAATTCATTAAATCCACACACCCAAACCCTTGACTGTTCAATCCTCCAAATCCTCCATAATAGCCTATCTTAATAAGTTCGGGCGTGCCGGTAATTTTGAATTTGAATTCGTAGGCTTTTATTTGTGTTTGATTAGGGGTGCCTGCTTTTATTGTGATCGTTTTTGGCTTTAGTTTACCTATTGCTGTAATCTCAACATCCTGCCAGTTATTATCAGGTTCTTTGTTGTTGAATGCTCTGTATTTTTCCTTTAGGTTGGAGCTGATGTTTTGTGAGTAGTTCACGGCATCGGGTGACAAATGTTTTTTATTCTTTTCACCTGCTTCCATTTGATCTACAAATAGGGGAGATAAAGTGGTGAATGTCATCTCATCTGTAAATTCAATGGGCTTCAAATTCTCAACAGCTATTACATCAAAAGCCACTTGCGTAAAATTATCACCCAGTATCAAATGTCTGTCTTTAAACAGTCCGATAATGAAAGGTGTTATGATTTCGTCAGGAAGGAATGAAATAATGAGCTTAATCTTGTTTGACAGAATCATTAGCCTGTCGCCCTTTACTTTTACTTTATCAATTATTAATCTGGAAAAGGTGAATAACCTGAAGGGCTTTTCCTTCGTTTTATATCCCTGACTATGCAACCAGGCTGAAAAGATCGGATCTCCTTCGTTTAACACTTTATATATCCATGATGAAAGCTCATACTGATAGTTGATGGGTAGTATTCTTCCTCTTTCTGAGGGATTTAAAAGAAGTGTTAGTTCAAATCGCATATGACATCGAATTATTTATCGCTAAAGTTATGGAAAATCATACTGTGAAATATCGTAAATAAAATTAATTATATGAAAAGTTATCAACAATTGATGATTTTCTGTTAAAATGGTATCGTAAATTTATAGGGTGCTTGCGTCAAAATATGACGTTCAAGAGTATTATTGTCAAATATTTTAAAATAAATATTCCTGCTGGAGCTTACTTGTCAAATTTTTGCATTAGTGGTATTAATAGCCTACTATGTAGTTTAGCATTATTCCCACCATCATGTGGCGATAAATAAAATAATGGTAACGCAGAAACATTCCTGCCCCTGCGTTACCGGTATATATAGACGGCATTATATGTAGAGACGCGGCGCGCC
>CALCQV010000044.1 GCA_937894795.1 uncultured Bacteroidales bacterium | reverse complement strand
GCAATAAAAAATATTTCACCAGATGCATACTTTTTATTGCCCTGTGAAACTTGCTGCGTTCTATCTTGTTTATTTGCTTAACTTGTAAAAAATTAAAACTATGGAATCATCGGTTATTTCTGTACATGCTCTTGGTTTTCAATGGGAAACAAAAGATCCCTTTCTTTTTTGTGCTCACCATAATGATGCATATCCTGAAGGTAATGAAGCATTAGGCCCTGCTGCTAGTCTTAAAGGAAGAAACATAGGTAGTGATTTTGACCCCCGTAATGACTGGAGGATGTACCACGGACAAACGGTGCCCGGTTTTCCTGTTCATCCACACAGGGGTTTTGAAACAATTACTATTGTATTGTCGGGTTTTATTGATCATGCTGATTCAGCCGGAAGTGCAGGCAGATATGGGAATGGTGATGTTCAATGGATGACTGCGGGTGCAGGATTGCAGCATGCTGAAATGTTCCCTCTACTGAATAAAGATAAACCGAATCCACTGGAGTTGTTTCAGATATGGCTAAACCTGCCTGGTGTTGGTAAAATGGTTAAGCCATATTTTAAAATGCTCTGGAAAGAATCTATACCAAGGATATCGGTAGTTGATAGCAAAGGAAGAAATACTGAAGTAATTGTAATAACTGGTCGTATTAATGATGTTACATTTGATGCCCCAGCTCCTGATTCATGGGCAGCAAATCCTCTTAATGAAGTGATTGCTGTAAGGTTAAAAATGGAACCAAATGCGGAGTATAGAATTCCATCAGCAAGTAAAGGTGTAAACAGAATGTTATATTACTACCTGGGAAGTGAAATTGATCTGAATGGAGAGGCAATTCTTGCCAATCATTCTATTGAATTAAAACCGGATTTTGAAATAATTATCAAGAATGGTTATAAGGAGAGTGAATTGCTTCTATTACAGGGCAAGCCAATAAACGAGCCAGTAGTGCAGTATGGTCCATTTGTGATGAATACTCAGCAAGAGATACAAAAAGCGGTATCTGATTACAGATTGACCGAATTTGGGGGATGGCCGTGGCCATCAGAAGAACAGGTACATGGTAAAGAAAAGTCGAGATTTGCCCGATACTCAGATGGTACTTATGAATATCCTGAATAATCTACCATGAGCCGCTGGCACCACCGCCACCGAAACCACCACCAGCAAAGCCACCGAAGCCGCCTCCTCCACCGAAGCTGCCACCTCCGCCAAAGCCACCACTACCACCGCTGAAGCCTCCCCAATCACCGGAACTGCTACGGCCACCTCCACTTCCCAACATAGAGAGTAATAACCAAAATGGCAAATTACTCTTTCTGCCTATTGTGTGATTATTGTCGTTGTTGTTCTTCCCGAGCAGACCTACAACTATAAAAATGAAAATGAGCAATAAAAAGAAGAATCCTCCTTTTTTACCGTCATTAGCCTTTGCATAGTCGTCAGCCTTGTATTTGCCCATCAAAAGGTCAGAAACAATACTTACGCCTGCAAGTATACCATCATAATACCTATTTTCCTTGAATCGGGGAATCATTTCATTGTCGATAATACGCCTTGATACGGCATCTGTAATGACATCCTCCAATCCATACCCGGTTGAGAATGCAACCTTGCCACTTTCATTGCCAATTTTAGGTTTAATCAGTATAACCAATCCATTGCTGGTGCTTTTCTGACCAACTCCCCATTTCTGTCCTATTCTTTGAGCCATATCATCAACATCATATCCCTGAAGATCTTTTAGAATAACTACGGTTATCTGAGTTGAAGTGCTGTCACTATATGCCACTAAGTAGTGCTCTAATTGCATTTTCTCTGATTCATTGAGTATAGAAGCAAAGTCGTTCACTAACCTCGGTGGAACAGGTGGATCAGGGATCTGAGCAAGAACTTTAAAGATAAAGGTCTGAAACAGTATAGTTAAAATAAGGAATAACCGGTATTTAGTGTTCATATAGATAGCATTGAATGAAGAACTTGCCTTGACTAGAATAGGTAATATCTTCAATAGTATTAATTACTGTCAAATGAGATGTCGTCATTAAGTTCATTAACATCGTCTCTTTGATAGGGGAAATGTTCCTTGAGCTGTTCACCAGCTTTTTCAATTCCGGCGACAATTCCTTCGGCAAATCTTCCTTCTCTGAAATGATTGATCATAAGCATCTTGGTGCTCTCCCAGAAGTCAGCAGGGACAACTGCATTGATTCCTGAATCACCTAAAATTGCGAAGCTACGGTTTTCAATGGCAACATAGAATAAGACGCCATTCTTTGCATTAGTTTTATCCATGCCAATTGATTTAAAAATATGGGCGGCACGGTCAAGAATATCACCTTTGCATTTTTTTTGGATATGTACCCTGATTTCTCCTGATGTATTTAATTCTGCATTTAAGATTGCTTGTTTAATATCATCCTGTTGCTCAGGTGTAAAGAAATTTTTAGCTGAATTGGGCATTACAACATTCTTTATTTGATTAGGTTAATCACAATAAGGCCCCGATAGTATAAAATCGTAACCTCTTAAAGTCGTAAAAAACAGGATTAGAATTGAACTTCAGGTGCCTGTTCTGCTCCTTCATCTGCCTTGAAATATGCTTTTCTTTCAAATCCGAACAAACCGGCAAAGATGTTGCTGGGGAATCTGCGTATTTGTGCATTGTAATTCTGAGCTGTTTCATTAAAGTTACGACGTTCCACAGTAATCCTATTTTCAGTACCTTCCAGTTGTGATTGCAGGTCCATGAAATTCTGATTAGCTTTAAGGTCAGGATAACGTTCTACTACAACCATTAATCTGGATAAAGCTGAGCTTAATCCCTGCTGGGCCTGTTGAAATTGTTGGATGGAAGCTTCATCGAGATTTTCTGCATTAACATTCACACCGGTCGCTTTTGAACGCGCTTCAATGACCTGAGTTAATGTTTTTTGTTCGAAGTCGGCATAACCTTTAACAGTATTGACCAGGTTTGGTATCAGGTCTGCACGACGCTGATATACGTTTTCTACTTGCGACCAGGCGCCGGTGACCTTTTCCTCTGAATTAACTAAACTATTGTATGTGTTCTTACCCCAAAGAAAGGCTATTAGAACAATGCCTACAACTACAAGAATGGTTACTAGTGATTTTTTCATGTTGGTAAATGTTAATATGTTTCGTAAAAGTAATAATTTTTATTACTGTTAAATATGATAAAAGACCCGGAATTTTGTGATCCGGGTCCTATAACTATTATTTAAGGATATCCAAGCTTCGCTTAATAAAAACAGTCAGTTCTTCACCTTTTAACAAATTCTGCGAAAGCTTGGCAATGTCAATTAGTTGTTTGGCCATATTTTTTCTTAAAGTTTCATCCTTTTCTTCATGTATTTTGCTGATTAATGGATGGTTTGAATTTACTACCAGGTTGAATGAATCAGGAAGGCTTCCCATATAATTCATGCCACCACCGCCTAACATTGACATATCTTTCATTCGTCTCATAAACTCAGGTCTCGTGATCTGCACGGGCATACTGGTTTCGCTCATACTTTCAAAGACCACATGATAGTGCTCTTTGCCTGCAACGTCCTCAAATATTGGCTTAATGTCCTTCTGTTCATCATCTGAGAGTTTTGAAGGCATTGGCTCGTCTTTTTTAATAAGTTTATCGGGAACGTCAGAGTCAACACGTACGAAGCTTGTATTCTCAAATTTTTGCTCAAGGGTATTGATGAAATGGTTGTCAAGCACACCATCCATTACCAGAACATTATAACCCATTGTGCTTGCTGCTTCTACAAAGCCATGTTGTTCAGTTGCATCTGATGTGTAAAGATATACCAGCTTTTTGTCTTTGTCAGTCTGAGTATCTTTAATCAGATTCTTGTACTCTTCAAAAGTGTAGAATTTTCCATTGGTGTCCTTGAGAAGAGAGAACTTCTCTGCTCTTTCCCAGAATTTAGGCTCACTGATAACACCATATTCAATGAATATACGGATGTCATCCCATTTACTTTCAAATTCCGGACGATTATTCTTAAAGATATCCTCAAGCTTATCTGCCACTTTCTTCATGATGTGGTTGGATATTTTCTTTACATTGGAATCACTTTGCAGATAAGATCTTGATACATTAAGCGGAATATCGGGTGAATCAATTACACCATGCATTAGGGTGAGGAAATCAGGCACAATCCCTTCAACTGAATCGGTAACAAATACCTGATTGGAGTAAAGTTGAATTTTCTCTTTCTGCACTTCTATATTCTTCTTCACCTTCGGGAAATATAGTATTCCTGTCAGGTTAAAAGGATAATCAACATTAAGATGTATATTAAAAAGTGGCTCATCAAAGGTAAAAGGATAAAGCTCATGGTAAAAACTATTGTAATCTTCGGTAGCTAATTCAGTGGGTTTACGTTTCCAGGCCGGATTTGTATTATTGATAATTCGAGGGCCCTTTTTCTCATCATATTTGTCTTCACCCTTTTCATCTTTAACACCCTCAACTTTCTCCCACTTCGTTTCATCACCAAATCGTATTGGTATAGGCAGAAACTTGCAATATTTTTTCAATAGTTCAAGAATCCTTGATTCTTCAAGGAACTCAACTGAATCATCCGCAATATGCAGTACAATATCAGTTCCACGGTTAACCTTTTCAGTTTCTGTAAGTGAATATTCCGGACTTCCGTCACACTCCCATTTTACTGCTTTTGAACCAGGTCCTTTACGATAGGTTTTAGTAAAGATCTCAACTTTCTTTGAAACCATGAATGATGAGTAGAAACCAAGTCCAAAATGACCAATCAATTGAGCTGCATCAGCCTCGCTTTTTCCTTTGTATTTCTTTACAAACTCTTCGGCTCCCGAAAAAGCAATCTGGTTGATATATTTATCAACCTCTTCGGCTGTCATGCCAATACCCTGATCTCTGATAGTAAGAGTTTTATTCTCTTTATCTAAAATAACCTCTATGGTCAAATCACCGAGTTCATCTTTGACTTGCCCCATTGAGGATAAGGCTTTCAGTTTTTGTGTTGCATCAACTGCATTGGAAATTAATTCCCTAAGGAATATTTCGTGATCTGAGTATAGGAACTTCTTGATTATTGGAAAAATGTTTTCCGTTTGAACATTGATCTTTCCTGTTTGCATATTACATTCAATTTTTTAAAGTCAGTAATTCCAGTTCTTCAAATGGTATGCCAATTAAAAAAAAACTGACAAAATGGCTGCTTTGTAGCTTTAAAGGCAATAAAAACTATTTTCATTATTCTCATTGCCACCTTAAGGAAAGTTCCTAATTTAGCCACTTATAACAATGCAATAAACAACCTTAAAAATATAAGCATATGTTAGAAATGGATTGGAGTCATCTGCCTTTCGGTTATGTAAAGACCGACTACAATGTTCGCTGTTATTACAGGAATGGAAAATGGGGAGAAATTGAAACATCTTCATCAGAAGTTATTAACATTCACATGGCTGCATCATCGTTGCACTATGGCCAGGAAGCATTTGAAGGAATGAAAGCTTTCAGGGGCAAAGACGGTAAGATCAGAATTTTCCGTTGGGAAGAGAATGCTGCCCGTATGGAAAGTTCAGCCAAGGGTGTTATGATGTCAGTTGTGCCAAGAGAAATCTTCCTGGAATCAATTGTTAAAGTCATCAAATTGAATGAGCGTTTTATACCTCCTTACGGAACAGGAGCTTCATTGTATATTCGCCCTTTGTTGATTGGTACCGGTGCCCGTGTTGGTGTTGCGCCGGCTGATGAATACTTATTTATGATTTTCGTTACTCCTGTTGGTCCATACTTTAAGGAAGGCTTTAAACCGGTGGCAGTGCAAATAGCCCGTGATTATGATCGTGCAGCACCCAAGGGAACAGGCCGTTACAAAGTTGGAGGCAACTATGCAGCAAGTTTATTAGCTGGTGAGGAAGCTCATGCTTCAGGCTATGCTGCGGCCTTATTCCTTGATGCTAAGGAGAAGAAATATATTGACGAAGCCGGCCCGGCAAACTTCTTCGCTATTAAAGGGAACAAGTATATTACTCCAAAGTCGGAATCTATCCTTCCTTCAATCACTAACAAAAGTTTGATGGTTCTGGCCAAGAGCATTGGTATGGAAGTTGAAGTCCGTCCGGTAGAAGTTGGTGAACTTGATAGCTTTGATGAAGTTGGTGCTTGTGGTACAGCCGCTGTTATTTCACCAATTTACAAAATTGATGACCACTTGACTGGTCATGTATATTCCTATTGTAAAGATGGACAGGCAGGCCCAATCTCCACTAGACTATACAAAAAACTGCAAGGTATTCAGTATGGTGAAGAACCTGATGAATTTAACTGGAATTATATTGTTGAGTAAATCTTAACGAATAATCACAAAAAGAAAGAGCCCTGATCATAGGGCTCCTTCTTTTTGTGATAAATTACTGTAGTAAATTTCAATTTTTTGGAATTCTGATAACTTTACCTAAAGTAGGTTGAATTGTGAAAAAAAATCTAAAGAATTCCTTTAGTCTTTAGTGTTGATTCCATCAGTTTCTGCATAGACAATGCTTCTGCACGGGCTTTTTCAGCAAAGTCGGGCAGACCGGAAGCGAAAATGATACTTCTGGAAGCATTGACCAGTATTCCACAATCATTGTTGAGTCCATAATTGGCAACCTCCTCAAGGCTACCACCCTGAGCACCCACACCAGGTACCAGGAGAAAATGGTCTGGGACAATTTTTCTTACTTCAGTAAGCATTTCGGCACGTGTTGCACCTACAACAAACATAGTATTTTCTGGTGTTCCCCAATTAGCAGTAGTACTCAATACCTGCTCAAACAATTTCACATCAGCTTTATCAGCAATGAACTGATAATTAGAAGCCCCTTTATTGGATGTCAGTGCCAGTACTATAATCCACTTGTCATTGAACTTTAGAAAAGGAGTAACTGAATCTTCTCCCATGTAAGGAGCAACAGTTACTGCGTCAAAATTGAAACCTGAAGATTCTTTATCAAAAAATGCCCTGGCATATTGAGTAGAAGTATTACCAATGTCTCCCCGTTTGGCATCGGCTATTGTAAAACATTCATTTTTAAACTTTTCCAGATATTCGGTAGTCTTATATAAGCTATTCATCCCTGTCAGTCCCCTTGCTTCGTAGAATGCAAGGTTTGGTTTGTAAGCAACTGAATATTCAATTGTGGCATCGATAATTTGCTTATTAAACTCAAATACCGGATCTTCTGTATCCAACAAATGCGATGGTATTTTGCTGATATCGCTGTCAAGTCCTACACACAGATATGATTTTTTACGTCTAATAAGGTCAATTAGTTGTTGCCGGTTCATTGCATGAAAATTAGGGAATATTGACTGTTAAGATTAAACATTGACTGCTTCTTTGAGCCGTTCAGCATTTTCAGCTAACTGAAGAGCGTCAATCATATCTTGTATATCCCCGTCCATATAAGTGGTTAGGTTATATACAGTAAGATTGATTCTGTGGTCAGTAATTCGGCTTTGAGGATAATTGTATGTCCTGACTTTTGCTGAGCGGTCGCCGGTAGAAACCATTGTTTTTCGCTTTTTTGATATCTCATCCAGATATTTCTGGTATTCCTGTTCATACAAGCGAGTACGAAGAACCGTTAAAGCCTTGTCAAAGTTCTTCAATTGAGATTTTTGATCCTGGCAAGTAACAACAATACCTGTGGGGATATGGGTGAGTCGTACAGCTGAATAGGTGGTATTAACCGATTGCCCCCCCGGGCCTGATGAACAGTAGGTATCCTTACGGATATCAGAAGGTTTAAGGTCAACATCAAATTCATCAGCTTCAGGCAATACAGCAACAGAGGCTGCAGATGTATGCACGCGGCCCTGGGTTTCTGTTTGTGGCACTCTTTGAACACGGTGAACTCCTGATTCATATTTCAGTTGACCGTATACATTGTCACCACTCACATTAAAGATAATTTCCTTAAAACCGCCTACTGTTCCTTCAGTATAGTCGACCAATTCAATCTTCCAGCCTTTAGTTTCGCAATATTTAGTATACATGCGGTAAAGATCACCAGCAAAGATGCTGGCTTCGTCACCGCCAGTGCCTGCTCTTATTTCAACAACAGCATTTTTGCCATCCTGAGGGTCAGAAGGTATAAGCATAATTCTGATCTCCTCTTCCATTATATCACGCTTTTCAATCAGTTGATTGAGCTCTTCCTTTGCCATGGCTCTGAATTCTTCATCCTTCTCCTGGTAAAGTATTTCTTTGGCTGACGTGATATTGTCTATAACAAGTTTATATTCTTTATATGCGGCAATAACAGGCTGTAGCTCCTTGTAATCTTTACTTAATTTAATATAAGCTTTCATATCGGCCATTACATCCGGATCATTCATGGTTTTTTCGATCTCCAGGTAACGGTTATATATTGCTTCAAGCTTGTCGAGCATAGTCTTTTAATTTTGAGGGTGCAAAGATACGAATATTACCTGTAACAGAGGTAAATGAAAATAAATGAAGTTTGTGTAATAATCTGATAGGTTAATATTCCAATACCTCTTCTTCTGAATGGATTGTGAGTTTCTTTGTTGTTGAAGCTTCACAATGTCCAATTATCCGGGCATCTATATTAAAGGACTCAGCAATTTCAATAACCCTTTTAGCATATTCTTCAGGCAGATATATTTCCATACGATGACCCATATTGAAAACCTTATACATTTCGTGCAATGGGGTGTTCGATTGTTCCCTTATTATCCTGAACAAAGGCGGGATATCAAACATATTGTCCTTAATTATATGCAGATCATCAATGAAGTGCAGCACTTTTGTCTGGGCTCCACCGGAACAGTGAATCATTCCATGAATGTAAGGGCGTAGCTCATCAAGAATAACCTTTATTACCGGCGCGTAAGTACGGGTAGGGGAGAGCAACAACTTACCATAATCCAATCCCTCAAGAGAAGATGGTAATTTCACGTTAAGCGAACCGGCATAAACGAGCTCTTCAGGCAGGGATGGGTCATAGGATTCAGGATATCTAGAGGCATACACATCTGATAACATATCATGGCGGGCAGAAGTTAATCCATTGCTTCCTGTACCACCGTTGTATTCATTTTCGTATGTTGCCCGGCCAAAAGAAGCAAGACCAACAATAACATCACCGGATGCAATTTTTTCATTGGAAATGATAGAATCACGACGAGCCCTTGCTGATACTGTGGAATCAACAATAATTGTTCTAACCAAATCACCTACATCAGCAGTCTCTCCACCTGTTGACCAGATACCAATACCATTTTGACGCAACTGCTCAAGGAAACTCTCTGTTCCATTAATTATCTCAGCAATAACATTCCCGGGTATGAGATTCTTATTACGGCCTATAGTGCTTGAGATGAGAATGTTATCAGTAATGCCAACGCATAATAAGTCATCAGTGTTCATAACAATAGCATCCTGGGCAATACCTTTCCATACAGAGATGTCACCGGTTTCTTTCCAATAAATATAAGCCAGGGATGATTTAGTGCCTGCACCATCGGCATGCATAATATTACACCATTCAGGATCACCTCCAAGAATATCAGGTATTACCTTACAAAAGGCCCGGGGAAAAATACCCTTGTCTACATTCTTTATGGCATTATGAACATCTTCCTTTTCGGCTGAAACTCCCCTGCGGCTATATCTTGAATCCTGATTCATCTTACTGCTTAATGTTATAAAAGGGTTGTCTCTATCAAATTCTGACGTTGACGCACCCCTTTTATTCTTTGAATCGTATAAATTTAATTAATTGAAAATAAGTTGTTTCTTGGTTTGATCGAGTTTAAACCGCCCCAGAAAACTAATTGTGCTTTCACCTATTATAACACCTTCTGTTAATTTATGTGAAACAGAGGCTTCTACATTTGAGGCAGTGCGCATCCCAATTCTGAATTCTTTAATCTTAAAGACTGCTTTATCAGCAATGCTGCCTTCAGCAAGAATAACATTTGGATCACCAATAAAATCATCTTTGGTAATTGAGCCGTTTTGTAGAAGCTTCTGAGCTTCAGGTAATGAGAAGATAAAGCCACGATCATTGGGATCAAGCATAAGGTTGACTGTAATGCCATTGATAACAGCAGGGATCATGAGAGAACCACCTTTACCCGTTTCTAGCTGGATAATGTTGTCTTCAGGGTTTAATTTAATCTCAACTTTTTGTTGAGTAAACTCCTGGTTTTTGGCTTTCGGCACAAAATCCTTACTCAATACTCTGAATTCTGTTCTACGGTTCAGAGCATGAGCGGCTTCCTTTTCTGGAACTGTAGGAAGCGCTTCAATAAACGCTTCAGTAAGAGTGGTTCCTTCTTTAAACAAGAAGCCATCCTTGCGGATATCACGGGCAAGCGTTCTGGGAACTCTCTCTCCATATCCTTTCGCAACCAAACGGGCAGGATCTATTCCTCGTTCGATTAGGTAATTGACAACAGATTCAGCTCTTCGTTGAGACAAGATATCATTGCGTTCTTCTGTATCACGTGCATCAGTATGGGCAGCAAGTTCAATCACAATGGTTTCATTATCAAGAAGTGTCTTGATCAAACCCTGCAAGGAATCCTGATATTGTGGTTTCAGATCCCATTGTGCCAGATCATAAAGAATGTCAGGAAGCACAACAGGTTTCTCAGGAATTGGCTCAAGCATGAAATTTATGACAAAGTCCTTGTTTTTCTCCAGTCCAACAGTCGTTTCACGAGCCTTTTTATTGAAATAGTTGTCCTTTACAACAGTTAATTCATAGGTTGTATTGGGTTTAATTTGTGATTTACTAAAGGAATAGAACCCCTTTGGATCAGTTTTAGCTTCAACGGAAGAACCATCAGAACCCACCAATTTAACTGAAGCCATGGGGACAAACTGCAATGTACGATCATCTTTAACAACACCCGACAGTGTAAAAATAAGCGGTGGATTATTAAAGGTGTAAATATCATCACCACCCCTGCCACCTTTACGGTTGGAGCTCATAACACCAGCATCTTCACCCGGCTTGAATACCATAGCGAAATCATCGCCGCTTGAATTAACGGGTACTTCTATATTTATCGGTTTAGACCATTCATTGTTACGCTTATACGATTTAAAAATATCAAGTCCTCCCAGTCCGGGATGTGCATTTGATGCAAAATATAGAGTGGTATCATTTCTGAGGAAAGGGAAAACTTCATCACCCGGTGTGTTCACCAATTCACCTATGTTTAAAGGTTTCTTGAACTTGTCACCGGTTGATGTTCTGGTTGCAATCCATAGATCTTTTCCCCCTTTGCCTCCCGGTCTGTCACTGGAAAATATAATAGTAAGTTCATCAGCACTAATTGCGGGATGTCCGTTTGTTACAGTGCTATCGCTGCCAAGTTCCAAAACCTGAGGTTCACCCCATCCTTTACCCGATCTTTTAACCATCAGGATTTTGCAGTTAGAGCTTTCAGCATCCTCATTACCACAACGGGTAAAGTACATTGTGCTGAAGCTGGCATTGAATACAGGAGCCCCCTCATTGGAGGTAGTGTTTAACTTACCTTCACTATCTATGAGAGTTGGTTCGCTCCATTCATCTTTTCTATCCTGTCGTGATTGAAACAGATCACTGAAGTTTTGACCTGTCCAAGCAAAGAAGCCTTAGGCAATGGCTTAGATGGGTGGACAGGTGAAAATAAGAGCATTGTAAAATTTATCTGAGTAGGTTGCCGCGAAATCATCATTCTTTGAGTTGATTTTCTTAATGTTGTCAACGCTGTATTTTGTTGGATTATCTATCCACTCCTTGGCTTTGGTGCACGATTCAACTCCATTGATTCCGCGGGGATCATCAGGCATATTTTCTACATAAAGCGCATAATATTGTGCGGCTAATTCGTATTTCTCATTAGTCTTCAGCATATCGGCATAATTCAGATATGCAACAGGATTCTTCCTGGCAAAATCACTGTTAATCATACGACGATATGTCACTTCGGCACGTTTGGTATTATTCATCAAACGGTAGCATTCTGCCATTTTAAATGAGATTCTATCCTTTTCAGGTCGACTTTTAGTACGTGAATAGGCCTTTTTATACCTGGTGACGGCAATATTATACTGGAATGTATTAAAGGCATCATCGGCAGCCGCCATTCTTCTTCCCTGAGCTAATATCTCAGGCGAGATAAAGAATAGCAATAACAGAAAAGATAATATTATGCGTTGATTCATGTAGTATATGATTGAGTGATTAACTCATATATTTGTTTCCATCTCACGGTTAACGACATTTCCGGCAATATTATTGTTATCCGGAACGACCTCACCTTTTCCTGATGAGGTAGAATTCTTTGAATTATTAAGGTAATCAGGCTTTACTTGTTTACTATTGGAGTCGGGGTCTAATATATTATTGATGTTAAGGTTATCGGAATTGATGCGTGCCGATTCCCTTGCTGTTTTTAATTCCTGAGTAATACTCCTGGTTTCCTCCCTAAATTCTTTGGTAAGCTCACCTGATACACTCTTTATCTCATTCATTGTGCGTCCCAATTTTCTTGCAATTTCAGGAAGCTTTTTAGGACCAAAGACAAAAAATGCAACTAGCAAAATAACTAAAAACTCACCACCACTTATGTCAAGAAACAATAAAGTGTTTTCCAGCATGGAACATTGATTTGGAGGGTAAAGATAAACATTTTTAAAATGAGTATTCAAGCTGGCAAAAAGAAAAGAGGCTGTCTCAAAAGGATAGCCTCTTTTTCTTTTAATGCGATAATTAAAT
>CALCQV010000043.1 GCA_937894795.1 uncultured Bacteroidales bacterium | reverse complement strand
ATGTATGCAAAATTGTTGGTGGCGAATAGGTATGGTAAAGGCATCAAAAACAAGCCCGAATTCATTCATTGCTCCGTCAGGATTTGGTTGTTTACGCGCATAACCTACTGTTGGCTGTCAATTTGTACATACTGCACGAGAATGCTGTTTCAACACTCAAAACGGTAAGTAATGTAAGTATTGATATTGTTAGCAGGTTATATTTTGTCATTAAGTTCTGACGTTATGGATGATTTTGTTACTCAAAACTTAGGATCTGGCTAATTATTGCTTTGTAAAGACCATTAACATCCTGCAACTCATGAAATGAATTCACGGAGCGGCTAATTATTCCCATTAATATTAATTGGTCTGAATACCTTTCACAGGAAATTGAGAAAATTTGTTAATCTCAAGGTATATAGATCTAGTAATTTATTTAAGCAATTTTCGACTTTCAACTTCTTGTAGAATAATCATTTGTTGAATTGCTATTTGGTTAAGTTTAACTAATCGTTCTTTTTGGTGTATCTTTTCATTGATAAACACCGCATTCAGGTTTTCCATATTCGAAAGGCAAATCAATTCGTTAATGGTGGCATAATCACGAATGTTTCCATTTAAATTTGGGTTTGCATCTCTCCATTGTTTAGCCGTAATCCCAAACAAAGCAACATTCAGAACATCAGCTTCATTTGCATATATTATTGCTGTTTGTGATGCTGATAGTTCTTGTGGAATAAGATTATGTTTAATTGCATCAGTATGAATATGGTAATTCAACCTTGTAAGTTCTCGCTTTGCAGTCCAGCCAAGTTGTTTTTGTTCTTCATCTTTAAGCCGTTGAAATTCATTTATCAAATACAATTTAAACGGAACACTAATTGCTGAACCAAATTCAAATGCAATATCCTTATGAGCATAAGTTCCTCCGTATTTGCCTTTTTTTACAATAATCCCAACTGCATTGGTTTGTAAAATCCATTCTGAAACACTTAATACAAAGCTGTGTAATCCAGCCTGTGATTTAAAGTGGTCAAATTCGACCACTTTAAAACCGGGATTATTTATTTGTTCCCAAGTGCCTAAAAACTCAAGTGTGTAACGGTTTCTCAGCCAGTTTTTAATAATATCAGCAGCACGGCTTTCGCTTTCTTTTGCATTTGCCATATCTGTAAGCGAAATGTAATCCCTGTCTTCAACAGAAATTATAGTTATTTCGTTATTCTTGACATTGATTTTAATCATCCTAATATAATTGATGCATTCCTGGTTTAATGTCAATTGGATTTTTTTGTTTCATCCATTCTTCCCACAAATGTATAAAAATTGGTTTGATGTAAAAAAAAATAGTAAAGATTATTGGATGGTGATTAGTGAAGGTTGAATTAACCTAATTTTGTATTACGTGGTGGAATCACTATTAACTCCATTTGGTTGATTATTTGTGCAATGTGATTCCTGATTAAAAGTATAGAATTTGAAAAAGACAGTAGCATTGGTATTAGGCAGTGGGGGAGCTCGCGGCATTGCCCATATTGGCGTGATTCGTGAACTTATCAGGCATGGTTATGATATAAGTTCTATCTCTGGGTCTTCTATGGGTGCCTTGGTTGGTGGCGTTTATGCATCGGGTAAGCTGGACGAATTTGAAGCGTGGCTCTGTTCACTCGATAAGATGGCTGTTTTCAACCTGGTTGATTTCACCTTAAGTGTGCATGGAATTATTAAAGCTGACAGGGTGTTGAAGGAGATTCAGAAATTCATTCCGGACCATAATATAGAAGAGCTGCCCATTAAATATACGGCCGTTGCAACGGATGTAAAGCAGCAAAAGGAAATGGTGTTTACCGAGGGCAGTTTGTTTGAGGCAATCCGTGCTTCGATTTCCATTCCATTGGTGATCACTCCGTTGAAAAAGAATGATACGCTCTTTGTGGATGGAGGAGTACTTAATCCGATTCCCGTGAATCGTGTTTTCAGAAAGCGTAATGATAGACTCGTTGCCGTGGATGTGAGTGCGCATATACCCTATAAGAAATCGACGGCCAAAGGCGTGGACTCAGGTTATCTGGAAAGGCTTACCAACGGAAAACTCAGTATTTTCAAGAGTAAGATAACAAGCATGTTTCCTGATAACAAAAAGGAGAGCATCGGTTATTTCAAGCTTATAAGCGAATCCACCAGTATTATGCTGGCCCAGATTACCAAGTTGACGCTTGATTTGAACCCACCCGATATACTTATTCAGGTTTCAAGAGGCGCATGCGGCACTTTCGACTTTTACAAGGCTGAAGAGCTTATTGAGTTAGGCAAGAAAGCTACTGTGGAGAGTTTACAGAAAATAGGGAAAAGCAGGTAATAGCAAGTTCAGCTATTGAATAATTCCTTTGGATTTATTTTCAGGAATTCATCAAAAGGAATTCCACCGGTTCCTACGAGTAATATCTTTTCAGGATGAAATCTCTCTTCAAAAACCC
Source organism: uncultured Bacteroidales bacterium (assembly GCA_937894795.1). Taxonomy (GTDB): domain Bacteria; phylum Bacteroidota; class Bacteroidia; order Bacteroidales; family Lentimicrobiaceae; genus Lentimicrobium. The sequence goes on along the minus strand of CALCQV010000043.1, from coordinate 66,352 downwards.
CCATGCCTGCATTTTCTGCTCTCATTCCGCTTTTCACTTCCAATCCAATTACCTCATTCCCTTTTTCTATCGCAAAATCGACCTCATAGTTACCATCTCTCCAATAATAAAGATTATATCTTTCAGAAAATGAGTGATTTATCAAATGTGCACCAACGGAAGATTCTACCAATCGTCCCCATAATTCAGGATTGATAATTGTCTTTTCGTATGAAGTATTACTTTGGGATGTTATCAGCGCATTGTTATGAACCTGAAATTTTGGACTTGATCCCCGTTTACGTATTATATCTCCCGCGTACTTATCCAAACCGCTCAATAACCCACTATCAGACAACAGTTTCAGGTAATTGGCGAGGGTGGTGGTATTACCGGCATCCTGAAGTTGTCCTATGATTTTCGTATATGATAGAATCTGGCCTGAATATATACATCCTAATTCAAACAATCGCTTTAACAGGGCAGGCTTGTCGACGCGCGTGAGCATCAATATGTCTTTGGAGATGCTGGTTTCAATAAGCGAATCCTTAATATAATTCATCCAGCGATCTTCAGTTTCGATCAAAGATGCTGAACCCGGATATCCGCCAAAGTAAACATATTGTTCTATGCTCCATCCAAAAGCCGACTGCATTTCAGTATATGACCAGTGTCCCAAGTAGATGGTTTCAAATCGTCCTGCCAATGATTCAGTCAATCCTTTTTGAATCAGTAGGCGCGATGATCCCAGTAATATCACTTTGATATTGGTGTTTTCGCGGGTATCACGATCCCATTGTTGTTTAACAACCTCACTCCAATTGTCGATCTTCTGAATTTCGTCAATTATCAATAAAAATTCAGTTGCACCCGATGCTTTCAGGCGTAATCTGGCTGATTCCCATAACTGTATCAACCAAGCAGAGTTAGTTGCCGAAATGGCATCAGCCGACTCGTATACCTTAGGAATGGACAGTTGAGGCAATAGTTGGATAATCATGGTGGTTTTTCCCACCTGTCGAGGACCAACAATTACCTGGATGAACTTTCGGGGTTCTTCCAATCTTGCTTTAACCAGCTTAAGTTCAGCACGTTCAAACATGGATTTGAATTTTACTCAATATGGAAAGCAAATTTACTCAAAATATTTTAAATATGGATACTGATTTTCTTCACCAATTCATGGCGGCTTTTCCTTTGGTATGCAATGGTGTGTTAGTCAATTAAAAGTCCCCAGAACCTTTTAAGTTCTAAGGACTTTTGGCGGGTACTAATCAGTACTAGTTGTTCATCTTTACGGTAATTATTCATCACCTTCCCTTTTTAATCCTTTGAAGATCGCAACAATTGCCATTGCGTGTCCGTGTCCTAAGTTAAAATCTTCTTTTAACCAAGCAACAATTGAACCTGCTTTAACGCCATCATTCAATTGTCCATTTTTCAGAAAACCTTTGTTCTCTGCAAGTTTCTTGAAGTCGTCAGGGCTTTTGCCTGTCTTCATTTTTATATTGTCGATGTATGCTTGAAATGACATAATATATATTTTTAGCAGTAGTTATTGTCAATTTTGAATTATAACAACATTATGGTCCTTGTTGTTTGATTTGGCGGGTTCTATAGGGTTGCAGCTGGTGTAGTTATCGGGATTGTCATAGCTGTTCAAATATATCTCAGCCTAAGTTCTTTTTTGCCAAATCCAATTGCGCTGCTTCCTTGAATGAAAGCGGTTTACCATAAGCCTTCGCCTGAAGAAGTGCATTGGTAACTTTTTGAACATCTCCACCTGATAAGTTAGTTGCAAACCAAAGATTTCAATAATTTGGCAATCTCGAATTTCTTATTCTATAATTTGTCAATCAATTCTCTCAGTCTCTTTTTGCGGAATTCTTCTTTTTTCCTGCTTTTCTTGAAATTCAGGAATCCGACCAGAACAAAAGCAACACCGAATATTAATCCGAAGAATGCAGAAGTGGTGTCTCCAATTGCTTTATGGTATATGTAATGCTGTAAAAGTGCAATCAGGGAAAGGGCTGCAAATACAAGTCCCCCAAACCCCATGATCAGATATTCCCAGGATCGGGGAGATCTAAAAAAGCCGAAGTCATTGGATGATTTCTCTTCTTCAATCAATCTTTCAAGCTCCCACTTCTGTTTTTGCTTATCGAGGTTGTTGAAATCAAAATTTCTGCTTTCGAGCTCAATACGGGCGTATTCTATCTGCTCTGGACCTAAAGTAGATTTCCCAAGATAGATATCGTAGAGTTCTTTGGTTGTCTTGTTTTTAAATATTTCCGGCCAGTTATAATCCATGGTATTGGTTGATTATTAAGTAGATAAATTCTATGATTAGTGTTCTAACTTTAAAGTTGGCCTAGTATTTTCCTTTATTTTAAATCTCATCAATTCTGTTTTTGAGGTATCCGAAATACTTATCTCAGGAAGTAAATCATCATCTGTTTTTGGCAGTCCGTCACGTCCTATACCCAATAAGTGGTAATGATTACTGTCAATCTTTTCATAATAAAATTTAGCAAAATCCATTGTCTTATGTTTTTCGAATTGGGTTACAAATGATTCATCGTTGAAACTCATAGTATCACCATCTTGAATATCATCAAGGTTATTTGGGAGAAAACCGGTATTGCATCTATACTCAATTATTTTATGATTGTAGTAATTCAGACTTTGAATTGCCTTATTTTCCCAATTATAATGGAAGCCAATATAAAATATTTCTTTCTCTAATTTTTCAGTTTTTGGTTTCAAATATGAATAATTAAATACACTTGTTAGAACAGCAATGCTGAAGAAAATTAACGTTACATTAACGTGTCGTTTTACAAATAAGAAATTCAGAGAAAATATTACAACTGCAATCAGTGATATGTAAGGAGAAAAAGAAATTACCGCTGAGAGGATTAATATAATATCAATACTATATTCTCTAAACTTGCCAATATTTTTTATTGTTAAACTCATTTTATTGATAATAACAGATTTAGTTGGTTTTGACAATGAAGTTCATATAACTCTTAGAAACTGGTCTTTTTTGCCAAATCCAATTGCGCTGCTTCCTTGAATGAAAGCGGTTTACCATAAGCCTTCGCCTGAAGAAGCGTATTGGTAACTTTTTGAACATCTCCTCCAGCAAGAAAATGTATTTCCAGTTCTTCCCTGGTGCATGCGACTCCTCCTTTTGTGAGCATTATCATTGATTTGACAATCAGTTCAGGTGGGACCCTTCTCCATTTCATAAAAAGCAGTTCAAGGATGGTGATTTTTACACCTGATAAGAGGGCTGCAAACCAAAGACCTACCGGAATGTAGATCATCAGTGCTATAAAAATGATTACCACTGCAATGAGAATGATTGATGCTGGTTGTAGTTCCATGGGATTTGTTGATTTGATATTAATTATCTGAACTTGTTTTTATTTTCTTTTCTGATTTCATTCATTAAAGATCTCTGCATCGAATATCTCCATTAAGTCGTTTTTGGATTTATTGCTTTCAAATTTGAATGCTGCCATTGTAAAAGCATAAGCAAAAAGTAACATACCCAGCGGTACGAATTACTCTTTCATCATATCTCCATGACGATGGATGATTTTCCAACCATCAGATTCTAGTCTGCAAATCATCGTCACGCGAAAGTTAATGGCTGGTTTGCCAGGGAAGATATATTGTTCAGTCTGCAATAAATATGCAAAGTTACCGTCAATAGTCTTCCTGATTTCCTTTGAGGAATAAGTGCCATTTGAAAATTGTTTCGCAGCAAATTCAAGACGTGCTTCAACATTTTTCCATCCGGGTTCGATTAGACTGCCATATCCACCGAAGAGTGTTACATCATCGCCATGGGACCATACAGCTCTTGTTGATTCGCCGATTGCTCCTTTTGCAAATTCGCAATTAGCGTCGTTCAACAGGTTGGTGAAGTTGCTCCATGCTTCATTGGTGGATGTCTGCAGGTTGCTGTTGTTTTGTGAATACGAGTATAAACTCAAAGCGAAAAAAGCACTGATAATTAAAAATGATCTTTTCATGGGGTGATTTCTTTATTTGATAAGTGACTCAATGTATATGGTTATTATTGCTAAGTGCCAGTAAATGCGAATGAGGGGTCAATACCGAATTGACATTCGTCAACATCAGGTAAATGTATAAATAAATTGGAAATTAATACATAGGGGTTAGTGTTTGCATCTCCATTGCCCATGGTTAAAACCATGGGTTAAGTATAGAGGGTTATAGGCATGGGTTAAGTATAGAGGGTTATAGGCATGGGTTAAGTATAGAGGGTTATAGCCATGGGTTAAGGAGACAGGATTACAGCCGTGGGTTAAGGAGACAGGATTACAGCCGTGGGTTATAGATATGGGGGTGGGGTGGAGGAATGGGATGGTCCTGATCTTTAAACCGGAAGAGACGCAGCATGCTGCGTCTCTTCCGTAATTTGAACTACCTATAATATCCTACTTCAATTTCATCAGCAAATAGGAAAATGTCATGGCGTTCATTCTGGCGCCCTGCTCATTGGTTGATGAGCCGGCATGGCCGCCCTCGGTATTTTCATAATAGTAGGTTTTGTAGCCCATATCATTCATTTTGGCTACCATCTTGCGGGCATGGCCGGGATGTACCCTGTCGTCACGGGTGGATGTATAGAAGAATACCTCAGGATAATTCATTCCTTTTTTGAGGTTGTGGTAGGGTGAATACTTGCTGATGTATGCCCATTCTTCTGGGATATCGGGATTTCCGTATTCCCCCATCCAGCTGGCACCGGCAAGCAGTTTGTTGTAGCGCTGCATGTCGAGCAGTGGTACCTGGCAAACTACGGCATTGTAGAGGTCAGGTCGCTGTGTGAAGGCAACACCTACCAGCAGTCCGCCATTGCTGCCACCCATTACGCCCAGATGTTTGGGTGACGTTACCTTCTTGGCTATCAGGTCTTCTGATACGGCATATAGGTCGTTGTATACATTCTGCCGTTTTTCCTTAAGTCCTGCCTGATGCCATTTGGGGCCGTATTCACCGCCGCCGCGTATATTGGCAAGTACAAATACGCCTCCCTTTTCAAGCCATGCAATGCCGAAAGTGGAAGAGTAGAAGGGTTGTGACGATGATTCAAATCCGCCGTATGCATATATTAGTGTGGGGTTGGTTCCATCATGCTTCATCGCTTTCGCGGAAATCATGAAATAGGGAACCAGGGTGCCATCCTCTGACTTGGCCTTGTACTGCTTTACTTCATAGGGGCCGGCATTGAAGAAAGCAGGCAGTGACTTGTAGGCAGTGAATGTATTGTTGGCTGCATCGGCATAATAGAGGGTTGTTGGCATGAGGAAGTTGGCAAATGTGAAGAAGTACTTGTCGGTCATGTCATCGGCAGCCGCAATGGATATGGTGCCGTAATCAGGGGCAGCCACTTTTTCAGAGGTCCATTTCCCGTTGTTGAGTGAATAGATGTACAATTGTCCGGTAACATCCCTCAGCATGTTGATGAGCAGTTTGTTTTTAGTGGTTGAAATGCCCGAGATGCTTGAAAATTCATCGGGCTCTACTATCACCTGTATGATCTTGTTTCCTTCAAGGAGTTCAGTAAAGTTCAGGCTTACCAGGGTTCCGGTATTGTAGGTCACGTTATTGACCGTCCAATCAGATTTTAATTCCACTATCAGCTGATTGTTGAGGATGCCCCCAAAGCCAGCATCTTCAGGGACATCAAGGCGTATGGCCTTGTTATCCTTCCATACCGAGTATTGCGATGAATAGAAGGTCATGGAACGATAAACCAACGTATAGGCAAGGGAGCCATCGCGCATTACAAAGCCGCCGGCTGATACGTCGGTCGTTTCACCTTCATAAATGAGTTTTGCATCTGATAAAGGGGTGTCGCGTTTCCACAGTTTTACCTGACGCGGATAGCCTGAGGTGGTCATGGTACCTTCGCCGAAATCGGTTTCAACAATCAGGGTGTTTATGTCGAGGTAACTTGCAGAGCCTTTAGCTTCAGGCAATGAGAAGCCGTTGAAAATAAATTCCTTTTTATTCACATCAAACTCCTTTACCACCACGGCATCTCCACCCCCTTTTGAGAGACTAACCAGGAAGCGGTCGTAGGTTGGATACAATCCGCTGGCACCCTTGAATACCCATTTAACATTGTCGGTTTCCGACAATTTGTCGATATCAAGCATGATTTCCCAATTTAAATTACCGGCAACATAGTCGGTCAAGGGGCATCTGCGCCAAATGCCTCTCACATGATCCTTGTCCTTCCAGAAATTGTATACAAAGTCACCATAGATGGCCGGGTAGGCAATACGTTCAGTAGAGTTGGAAATTTCAAGGCATTTATCAAAAATCTGTTGATAATCAGGTTGTCCACTCAATTTCTCAAGTGTAACCTTGTTATGTGATTCAACAAACCCAAGGGCATTGCTGCCATCAACTTCCTCAAGCCAGAGGTACTCATCCTGCTGAGCTTCAATAATCTGGTTTAATCCGAATAATGCCATGAATAATAAAATGTACTTTTTCATAATTGGTTATAAGTTAAAAGGTTACCTGCGATGGTTGCAAAATTGAGGTATCCCTGAAATTGAATCAAAAGTAGAAAGAATACTACAAACCAACTAAGAAAATAATAAGGAACCGGAAGTAGATGCTTATTTCATGCGCCTACACGCGGTGCAGTGAGCTCTTTTGGACATACAAAGTGTTGATATGCCATTTATATTTTTTTGTAACTTGTAACCGCTAAAATTTACTTAAATTATACGGATGAAATTTTCGGTTGAAATTGTGTTGTTGGTAGTTTCTATCTTATTCTTTGTGAGTATTCTTGCCGGGAAGGCAAGTTCAAAATTCGGTGTACCTGCCTTGTTGTTGTTCCTGTCAGTTGGAATGTTATTTGGCAGCGATGGATTGGGCATACAGTTTGAAAATATTCATGTAGCAAAGAATATTGGCACTGTTGCACTATGTATAATCCTCTTCTCGGGAGGTATGGATACCAGCCTATCGGAGATCAGGCCTGTAATAACCCAGGGAATTGTACTGGCTACCCTTGGGGTTTTTCTTACGGCCATCATTACGGGCCTGCTTATATGGTGGGTTTTGGGAATGACCATGGCATCAGCAGGTATAGGTTTTCTTACCTCACTGCTTATGGCATCAACTATGGCATCAACCGACTCGGCCTCGGTTTTTTCCATACTGCGTTCCAAAGGATTAAGACTCAAGCATAATCTGAGGCCCATGCTCGAGCTTGAAAGCGGCAGCAATGACCCCATGGCTTATATACTTGTTATTTCATTAATTGATATCATCAAGCTGAACAGTGAACCAGATTATCTGATGGTGGCAGGGAAATTACTGCTTCAATTGGGCATTGGGGCGCTCATGGGATTCCTGATCGGTAAACTGGCCGTGAGGATAATAAATAAAATAAAAATAGGTAACGATTCCTTGTACCCTATACTGGTATTCACTTTCTGCATATTCATCTATACAGCGACTTATTTTGCCTATGGCAACGGGTTTTTGGCAGTATATATTGGCGGTCTTGTAATAGGTAATTCAAAGTTTGTTCACAAACGCTCATCACTGGGCTTTTTTGACGGATTGGCATGGATGTTCCAGCTTATTATGTTCCTGACACTGGGATTGCTCGTGAATCCGCATGAACTATTGCCCATTCTTATTCCGGGAGTTATAATCAGTGTATTGATGATATTTGTTTCCCGTCCGATTACTGTTATGTTATGCCTGCTTCCTTTCCGTAAAATGCACAAGAAGGATAAGGCATACGTTTCATGGGTAGGATTAAGAGGTGCCGTGCCTATTATTTTTGCCATCTTCCCGCTGGTCGAGAATGTGCCCCATGCCAGGCTTATATTCAACATTGTTTTTATCTGTACACTGGTATCTCTTATAGTACAAGGTACTTCAATTCCACTTATTGCCAAATGGCTCAAGCTTGTTGATCTTCGGCAGCAGGTTAGAAGGATGAAAAATTTTGATGTGGATTTCTCAAACGATATCAAGTCGGTCACCACAGAGATAGAAGTAAAAGCCAACATGCTGCAAAACGGCAATCAGCTCATGAATATACCATTCCCCGGGAATACACTGGTGGTGATGGTTAAACGTGATGAAACCTACTTTGTACCTACCGGCACTACCGTTTTGAAGGAAAAGGACAAGCTGATGATCATCACTGACAACCAGGATGCGCTGCTTGAAACTTACGGAAAACTGGGAATTCATTAAACAGAGGTGAAACACAATTTCATCACCAAACGCTATAATGAGATTCATAATTGGCATTTGAAATGATGATAATAAATCGTTTATGTTGTAAAAAGAGCAAAGGAAGGGTGACGGTGCCACCCTTCCTTTGCACATGATTTCACTTTATTTACAGTTTTTTACCTATAAAGAACGTATAGCCATAAAACTCCTTGTACTTGTCGTACAGCTGCTTTTCATGCCGCAGGTTGTCGACTAGACCCTTCGCCATTTTATTGCCGGCGTGCTTTTCAAGAAAGGGCTGTTGTATGGCTGCCTGTGGTGCATAGTAGTGGTCTGTCCAACAGGATTGGGGCAGGTTGAAGACTGCCACCGGAATGTAGCCGGCTGCCTGCAATTGGGCGACACAATTGGGTATGGTATTTATGCCCGGGTATTCTGACATCCAAAAGTCGTGGATCTCAGCGGGGCGGGTGTCAGTGAACCAGGTGGCTTCAGTTACTGCCAGATAGCCCCCTGTTTTGAGGTACTTGTGCCATTCTTTAAGTCCGCGTTCAAAGCCGATGTTATAAATGGCGCCTTCCGACCAGATCAGGTCATATTCACCCTCCTGAAAGGGTAGGTTATCCATGCTGCCCACCATGCCTTTTACGCGGTGCTGCAGATTCAGCTTATGGGCGTTGGCGTTGAAGATGCTGATAAAATCGGCAAACAGGTCAATGCCGGTGATTTGTCCCGGTGCATGTTGCGCCAGCACCATGGTCTGTCCGCCGCTTCCGCAGCCTATATCGGCAATGCGCGATTCATCCGTAAGGTTATCAATGAAGCTCAGGGCCTTAAGGGTAGCCTCGGGACTGCCGGGACCTTGTCGTTCAAGGGCTGTGAAATAGTCGCAGATTAATTGGAAATCGAAATCAAGTATGTTTGGAACTTCGTTACTCATGATAAATAAAATTATTGGTTTATTGTTAAACCGGGAATCTTATAACTCATCCTGGGATTTTATGATTGACCCGGGGGATTATTATTGCTTTCGCGGATTCGCTTCGGTTGTAATAAAATAAAAAGATAGCTCAGACAAGATAATGCCTGAGAACGTGAGGGATAACCAGAGAGCGGAATGCCCAAGGTTATTTACTTTACCAGATCCTTCATACAGCTAAACATCCAATAGTTTTGGTTATGCAAAGATAATCGAAAATTGGTGGAATGGAAACTATATCCTGAAATTAATTAACAAAAAGGGGGCAAAAATAGAGTGCAAATATTTTAATTTATAATTGGAATGAGTATATAATTGAAAATCAGTTGATAAAAAATTGCAAAAACTACTTGCATATAATATGGAAAGTATTTAGTTTTGCCATTCAGCTAAATTAATTGACATAATTATGATATAGTTGCCGGGGACAATTCTGATAATTGCCGTTTGCCGATACATTAGCTTTGAAAAAGTATTTTAAGGATCGCTTCAAACGTAAGGAGTTGTCAAACAAAACATAAAGATCCAGGTAAAGGAAATAGGAAAAAGGGTATTTCCAATAATACGCAGGTAACCTGGTCAACCCTGCGATTTGGAGAGGGGCGCTTATGCGCTCCTCTTTATGTGGGCCACTTTTAACAAGCTTGAATAATTTTACACTGTAGGCTTAGTGTAACCTTAAACAATTTTGAAAGCCTCAGCCTAGAACGCACAAAATGCTTTGAACCGTTCTGAAGTCTTGAGCTTTGAGCCAAGGATTATTTTTGATCTGCCGAGGGCTTGAAGAATACCTTGACAGCGTATGTGAAGATCTTCACAACTGTCACAACCATTCCGATGATAAAGAGAATGGGCAGAACCTTATCAAGCCAACCCAGGTTATGGAAGTTTGAAAAATCAAAAGGATAGAGGTAATACATAACCATCAATGCTGCCAGGCCTGCAGCTTCCGCAATGATTTTAACCACATAGCGCAGCGGCCTGATGAACAGGATGAGCAGCACAATATTGGCGGCTATCTGCACCAAGCAGTTGATCTTCATAACCAGCAGCACAACCATGTAATCATCAGCCAGAAATGGAATATTCCAATGCGGTACCCTGCTTAATATCCATAAAAAAATCAGGTTGAAGATGATGTTGGCAATATATTCACCTTTTTTCCTGTCACCGGTATACCCTTCTTGCTTGTTCATGGCTTATTTCTATTTGGATACTCAAAGTTAAAATAAAATATTCCCTATTAATGAAAAATAAATGGCCGGAAAATGAAAAAGTTTGAAAAAATACATAAAATACTTGTAAAATAAGACCTTTCAGTTAATGGAGCAACCAATAAGTGATGAATAATGCAACAGTGTATATATTTTATTCATATTGCATTAAACGGTTGACAGACAGAACGATAGACTGATATTTAAAATGTAGTGTTGAATAATTCATCATATTGAGTGTTGAAAAAATATATATTGAACCTTGTAAAATAATGAAAATGTGATACATAGAGGCATTAAAAAGTTTGGCATCGTTATTGAATAGGGATATATGACCTTGTTATTTTAAGTCAATTAACCTACAAAAAACTATATACAATGAAAACACTGCAAATTTTATGGACGGTATTGATCATGTCGTTGTTTTGTCCGGCAGCATTGGGTGCAGCCGAGGATGAGGCCGGCAACAATGGAGCTGAACAGCCAGCTGATGGTCAAATTCTGATGACCGGAACACCGGCATTGATGAATCTGGCATCCGATTGGGCAACGGCCTACAACAGGCTGCATCCTTCGGTTAAGATCACGCTGGAGGAAGCGGTTGAAGGGGATGCTGACCTATCAGGTGACAAACTATTGATAACGCATAAGGGATCATCATCCTTTGATGAAAGCACCGTTTGGAGCATGGTCATTGGAAGAGACGGCATAGTGGCCATTATGAATGGCAATAATCCGCTGCGGGCTGTGATCGAGCGGCAGGGAATCAATGCGGGGGACTTCCGCAAGATGCTCACCGGCACGGAAACAATTGGCTGGAATACTCTGCTCAAGGTTGAGAATGATATACCGGTAGCCATTTACCGCATTGAGAATATGGAGATGAATGAAGCACTTGCCGATTATGTAAATGCCGAAGCCTCTATACTTCAGGGAGTTCTGGTGAAGAATGCAGATGAGCTCAAGGAAGCCATACTGAAGAATCCGCAGGCCATTGGTTTCTGTCGCATGTCAGACATCTGTACATCTGATTGTTCAGAGTTTACTGAAGGCATTGCCCTTTTGCCGATAGACAAGAACAGCAACGGTCGACTTGACAGTTTTGAGCAGATATACAATGATCCTGAAAATTTCATGCACGGCTTATGGGTTGGCAAGTACCCGGCACCATTATGCCGTAACATATACGCATTGGCACAGAATAAACCGGCAGGCAAGGAGGAGATTGATTTTCTCACATGGGTCATGAACGATGGACAGGCCATGCTTTCAGCCAACGGTTATACTGCTTTGCAGATGAGCCGCAGTCGCATGAACATTGCAGAACTGACGGGAGAACCGCTACCAGCAGAAAGCAATGAAGGGGAAGCAGCCATTCCATTTTGGCTATCGATGATTATTGCAATCATCATTAGCGGTGCAGTAGTCATTATTCTTTCTGTTTTATTATCAAGAAAAAAGAAATACGAACCCGAGCCGCAGTATATTACTGATAAGGTTACATTCCTTGGCGATAAGGTAAAGGCTCCCGCCGGATTATACTACGACAAGACACACACCTGGGCGTTCATGGAAAAGAGTGGTATTGTGAGGGTAGGACTGGATGATTTCATGCAACGGATTACCGGCCCGGTTTCGCGTTTCAAGATGAAAGAATCGGGCGATTCAGTACGTAAGGGTGAATTACTGTTTACCCTTGTGAGTGAAGGGAAACAGTTGAACATGTATTCACCGGTTTCAGGCATTATAGCTGACCAGAACAAAGCATTAAACAAGAATGCCACATTGGCAAACAGCTCACCTTATGGTGATGGGTGGATTTATACCTTGATCCCCACCAATTGGATACGTGAAACGGAATTCATGTTCATGTATCAGACTTATGAGAAATGGCTGAAGAATGAATATACCCGTTTACGCGACTTTTTCGCCGGGTTTAAGTCGATTGGCCATCAGGAACTGGTACCCGTTGTACTGCAGGATGGAGGTGAAGTAGCGGATAACGTGTTGGCTGACCTTGATCCGAAGGTTTGGGAAGAATTCCAGACCCGGTTCATTGATCCATCAAGATAGTGACAGAAGGTATGGCTGTTGCAGGCTGATACCTGACAATGAATCAAATATGATTAAGATGTTGCCTGAAGGCAAATGGCTGACAGGTAAGGGATATTAAACAACGATGTGCTGTGTACATCGTTGTTTAAGTTAATGTTAATTGTTTAATTTAGCCTGATAATTGAATGACAGACCTTAATATGAGTTGGTTCAAGAAAATACGTAACCGGGCACTGACGCATGTGTGGTTCAGGCGATTTTTGATGTTCAGGTCAACTATCTATGGCAGGGTGGTAATCATTATAACCATATCGCTGTTTTTCCTGTTCATTGTTTTTGGAGTGATCTTCAGGTCGGTGAATGAAGCCTATATGAAAACGGTAATTCAGGAAAACGGCAATAATATCGGTTATTTGGTTGAGGGAGCTTTATACAAGTCCATGCTCGAGAACGACCGGTCATCACTTCAGAGCACGCTGGATGTGATCAACTCAATGACCGGTATTGAGGATGTGAATATGTATGACAAAGACAACCAACTGGCATATTCATCCATCAACAATGACGCTGCGGGAAGCCACAATGATCCCAACTGTACAAGCTGCCACTCCAATTTCTCGGAAATGTTCGCCTACAAGGAGAAGTCGACCAGGATAATTGATGTGGACAGTGAATGCAGCATGAATCACAACAATTCAGAGAACCGCTACCTGATGATCAAATCGCCGGTGCTCAATAGCCGCTCGTGTTATGAGAGTTCCTGTCATGCACACAGCAAGGACGATGAAGTATTGGGATCACTGATAATAAAGATGCCTTTGACCGGATTGGATGAGGCATTGCAAAAATCGACCACCGATTATTTCCTCATGGCTTCACTTATGACAGTAGTATTGGTAGTGTTTCTCATATTATTCACCAAGAGAACCATACAACAACCCCTGCATGCCCTTATTGATGCGAGCATTGCAGTGGCAGAGGGAAACAAGAGCATGCGGCTGGAGTTGCCACCCAACCAATTATCAGATATGCGGATGGTATCAACTGCGTTCAATGATATGCTTGATAACCTGCAGACAGCCACCAATGAATTGCAGAACTGGTCGCAGCAGTTGGAGTACAAGGTGCAGAAAAAATCGGAGGAGCTTGGACATGCCCAGAGTGAGCTGTTCAACATTGAGCGGATAGCATCACTGGGCAAGCTATCACTTTCAGTAGCCCATGAAATCAATAATCCGTTGTCGGGCATACTTATATACACGAAGTTAATATACAAGCAACTCAACAATCAGGATATTGACCCGGTCAAGAAAGAGTCAATGCTCAAGCATCTCAGGTTGGTTGAGGGTGAAACCAAGCGGTGTGGCGACATAGTAAAGGGATTACTTGATTTTTCACGTAAAGACGATGAAGGATTTGAGTCAAAGCATCTTCATGAGTTGCTTGCAGAAACCTATGAGCTTATGTCGCACCCGATGAAGATTGCCAATATTAGCTTCTTGTCAGACTTCTCAGCGGAAAATGATCTGGTTAACTGCAGTCCGAATCAGATAAAGCAGGCTTGCATTGCCATACTTGTGAACGCATCAGAAGCCGTTAACGAGAATGGGGAGGTGGTATTCAGGACATTGAACCCTGATAAGGATCATTTGAGAATTGAGATATCAGACAACGGCATAGGCATAGCAGAGGATGACATCCCGCATGTATTTGAGCCCTTTTTCTCAACCAAGGAGCATGCAAGTGGCATTGGTCTCGGATTGGCCATAGTACATGGAATTATACAGAACCATAAGGGCAGAATAGGAGTAAACTCAACACGCGGCAAAGGAACCACCATTATAATAACATTACCAATTACGAAAGCTTAAAATATAAAGACATGGCTAGAAAGATCTCCATACTGATTGTTGACGATGAAGAGTCGGTAAGGGACTCGCTATACAACTGGTTCATTGAAGATGGCTACTACGTTGAATGCGCCGAAAATGCAAAGACAGCCCTTTCATTGCTGGAAGCAGGCAATTTTGATATTATTCTGTCGGATATCAAGATGCCGGGCATGGATGGCCTTGAGATGCTCAGGAGGATAAAGTCGATGCGCCAGGACTCCATTGTTATAATGATGACAGCCTTTGGTACCATTGATACCGCCATACAGGCACTCAAAGACGGGGCATTTGATTATGTAACCAAGCCCTTTGATCCTGACGATCTCACGCACTTAGTGCGAAATGCCTCGCGGCAGATAAAGCTGGAAGAAGAAAACCAGATGCTCAAGGAGAAGGTAGTTTCATTGGAGAATGTAGAGAACATGATTGGAGAGAGCGAGGCAATGAAAAAGGTGTTGATGGAAATTGAGAGCGTGGCCATGTCGACGGCATCGGTAATAATCACCGGAGAGAGCGGAACGGGTAAGGAACTGGTTGCAAGAGCCATACATGCTAACTCTCCGCGCAGGTTCTTCCCGTTGGTAAGCGTACATTGCGGTTCACTCTCAGAGTCGCTGTTGGAAAGTGAGCTCTTTGGCCATGAAAAAGGAGCATTCACAGGGGCGGTGTATAATCGCAAGGGACGGTTTGAAATGGCTGACAGCGGAACCATCTTCCTTGATGAAATTGCAACCATAACACCAAAGATGCAGGTTGAGCTGCTGAGGGTGCTTGAAACCAAGAGCTTCGTAAGAGTTGGGGGAAACAAGGAGATTACATCTGATTTCAGGGTGATATGTGCTACCAACCGTGACCTGAAGACCATGGTTGATAAGGGAACTTTTAGAGAAGACCTCTATTACCGGTTGAATGTGGTTAATATTACGGTACCACCACTAAGGGAACGCACAGAGGATATACCATTACTTGTGGAATTCTTCATACGCAAGTACTGTACTGCCATGAACAGGCCCATTGTACCGATTGATCCCTCAGCACTCAAGAGGATAAAGGAGTTTCCATTCCCCGGGAACATCAGGGAGTTGGAGAATATGATTGAAAGGGCAATCGTGGTGGGCAATGGCAAGAAAATAACCCTAAGGGACCTACCGGTTATCAAGGATATGGTTAGCTCATCAATAGAGAGTTTGGACGATCTGGAAAAAAATCACATTTCCATGATACTTGATAAATATGCCTGGAATATTTCGGCGGCAGCCAAGGCACTTAAGGTTGACCGGGTTACACTCTACAACAAGATCAGAAAATATGATCTGAAACAAGCCAGGTAATTGAGATGAATCCTGATCGCATAGTATTAATCTCCTTTGGTTATTCAGGTAACGTACTCCCCGAAGTGATCGTAAACGACATAGAACAGGAGTATTCCATACCTGTATATATTAAGGAAGGCTATATGGATATAAGCGAGTATTACGATGGAAGGAGAAGACAATACAATGGCAACGAATTGCTGCGGAAAATAGATGAGAATTATGGGGCCGACAATGTGAAAACACTCGCAATATTTAATGTAGACCTGTTTATACCCATACTGACATACATATTCGGACAGGCTTTTCTAAACGGCAGAACGGGAATAGCCTCCATACACCGTTTGAGCAATGAACGCTATGGTATGCCAAAGGACGATAAGCTGCTTACTGATAGATTCAGAAAAGAGGTTATACATGAACTGGGACATACCTTTGGATTGATACACTGCATCAATACAGCCTGTGTTATGCATTCAAGCACTTATGTTGAAGATATTGACATGAAAGGCCATCATTTATGCGCCAAATGCAAGGCAGAGGTTGATAGGAATCGTAATGCCCAGTAATTCCGGTGCATAATCTTTGTAGTCTATAGCATTTTAATTGCCCTGGAAAGCAGGGGCAGATTACTTATTGAACTGCTACTTTAGTAGAAACGACAGAGCCGGCCTTTTTTAAACGGGCAATATAGATACCGGCAGCCACCCTTGCACCTGACTGATCAGTAAGATTCCATTCAACCTCCTGCGGGCCTTTCTGCAGGTTAGTAGTAAGGAGATCTTTCACTTTCTTACCCATAATATCGAAAATGTCCAGTTCAATAAAGGTTGAATTCTCCAAAGGAAACCTTAGTTTGGCTGCTTCAGAAACAGGGTTGGGTGATATGGTAAAGGCACTGACTGGTTCAGGAATGTTATTTATAGGCACATCAACTGAGGTGGTGAAATAGGAGAGAACAGCAATACCTCTGCCAAGACAACTCATCCATAATTCATAGCCATTGGGAATTACCTTAACCTCGAGGTCCTTGATGGAGCTGTTAGGCAGGCCACCCCATTGGGGTATACCACCCGGAGAAGAGGGAAATAGACCAATATTGGTTCCGTCAAACCAGAGGATACCGGCTTCGGTAGAAGGGTATTCTGAATCATATTGCATCCACAGTTTCCCGTCGGGGGTAATGGTAAGCGGACGAACATGCTCACCGGGGAAAGGCCATCCTTCATCATACGACCATGTTTGGTACAAGCCGGTTTGTGTATCCAGCCTGATTAGGGTGCTTCCGGTAGAGGTGAACTGTGCCCAGGTACCAACCCAAACAATGCCGTCGGCATCTGCCGCGAAGCCGGTAAACCATGTTGAACTGCCCGGGAAGTCTTCTATACCTCTTCTGAAGGTGGTGGTGCCATCGGTACGCACAATTTCATAATCGGTAACTGCCCAAATACCTTGGCCCGTAGGATCTTTGATGATATCAAGGCCCCACCCGGTAATGGGAATGGAGCCCCAGTCGTTAAGTACTTCATTATAATATCGTAGGCTGTAATACTCCCCAATGCTCCACAATTTGCCATTGTCATCTTCGGCAAAGCCTTCAGATGAGGTGAGATAGTCTTCGAGAGGGAAATAGCTGGAACCGGTCCATGCATGTATACCGTTAAAGGTTGGATTGAAAATTATGTCGCCGGTTGATGGGCGATAATAGATGGCATCCGTGTTATCAGACATATAGGGGAATGGGTATCCCAGTCCATAGGTGTATTCATTGAATCCGGTCCAGTTTGCTCCGTCGAATTTCTGGAAACCGCCAACACCGCTACCTGCATTGCCGGTAAACCATACACTTCCTTCGGCATCAATGGTGAGGTCACCCACAAAGTAGTCAATCTGCGAGGTATTGGTTATACGATAGCGTTGCCAGTAACCTGTCTGTACATCACGTTTGGCTGCTCCACCCGAGCCACATACCCATACATTGCCCTGTTGGTCAATATCTACGCTATAAGTATTGGCATATTCCATCCAGCTTCCATAATTTTGCCATGACGTACCATTAAAGAGCCATGTTTCGCCGTTTTCAAGAACCATTACAGCCATTTCATTGCCATAAGCCTTGAAGGCATCTATATAATAGCTGGCATTTTCATAAGGAGGAGTAGGAGCAACCCAGGTTCCATCAGGGCGCTGGTATTCAATTGTCTCCCAATTACCATCAACTGACATACGCAAAGCCCATAGATTGCCGGCATCATCCACACAATCCTTACCGGGTAATCCGGCTAATTCACCCAAGGTTGTTGGCGTGTAGTCGGTCATCAGCCCTGTTGCACTATTATAGGTAATTACAATGCCGTAATAAGTAACGGCCGACCATACCAGATAACTACCGTCAGGTTTGGGTTGTATGGCAATACGTACATTTGAAGATGGAAAGGAGTTCCATTGGTCAGTCTCAGGAATATATTGCACCAATCCTCCACTAGTAAACCAGATGGAACTATCAGGAGCAACGTCTACATCATAGGTGAATCCCTGCAATGGAGAGTTGCTTGTACCATACTGAACGGCGGCAGTAATGCCAGTTTGCGGGTTAAATTTCAGGGCGCCAGGGAAGTTTCCCATCCAAAGGTTTCCCTCATAGTCTTCCACGATATCGAGTATATGAACATCAGCATTATCAAATGAGCCAAGAACAGGCCAATCTACATTTGAGAAGTTGGTCCAGGTATTCTCTGCCACATTGAAACGGGCAAAACCACCTTCACCCCACATGCCGGTGTTGGCAGCTATATAAGGATTTCCATTGGCGTCAACCCATACCGCAGTGACATCATCGCCTTGAATACCAGTATTGCCGGGACGGTAATACCGCCACGTAGGTTCAGGAAGTTTCTGAGCTGTTAGATTCCCTGATAAGAGGGTCAGGACAGAAGTGATAATTAGAATTGTATGTACAAACCTGTGATTCATTTTCTACAATGGTTAAACGGTGTATGTAATAATGCGCAGTATAACTAACTCACACCCGACTGATCAGGAGTAACTTATAGAAGGCTAATGAATTATGATTGTTGTAAAGAACAGGTAACAAATACGTTTGTTCAATATGTTTTCAATGTATTTGGCTGACTGTTTGTGAGTATTACTTATTTTTGTGAAATGGGAACACAGCCGAACAATCCTCTGCATGGAATAACACTTGAGCAGATTATAACCGAATTGCATGCTCATTATGGATGGGAACGGTTGAGTTATTATGTCAACATCAGGTGTTTTAAAGAAAATCCTTCCATACAGTCAAGTCTTAAGTTTTTACGCAAGACACCCTGGGCACGGGAAAAGGTTGAGGAATTGTATGTTAGTCTGATATCTCGTCGGAAATGAGTAAAATAGTTGTGGTTATTGGAGGTGGACCAGCAGGAATGATGGCCGCCTGGCATCTGTCAGAGTCATGTGAAGTAAAGCTGTTCGAGAAGGGACCACAATTGGGCAGAAAGTTCCTGTTGGCAGGGAGAGGTGGTTTGAATATTACACATCTGGCCGATCGCGAAGAATTGAAAAGAGCATATTCACCTATTGGAGTCATGGATAAAGTGCTGGACTACTTTGATCAGGCTGCTTTCAGGGATTGGTTAATTCATCTGGGTATCCCTACCTATGAAGGTACCAGTGGGAAAGTGTTTCCTGAAAAAGGCAATGATGTGGCTTTGATTTTAAAAAAGATAACTGACTCACTGCTCCAAAGAGGTGTTACAATCTATTTGAATCATCGGCTAATAAGGTTTACTGATGATATTTCACTTGGATATGCTAAGGATACAGCAATTGGTAATACTGATGATATTTTAACAGGATTTACTGATGTTATAGCAACGGGAAATAAGACCAATTTGCGGTTTACATTTGATGTTCACGAAAGTGGACAGGAAGAACATCGTACGATGCATTATGATGCTGACTTCGCTATTTTAGCCTTGGGAGGAGCCTCATGGCCCCTTACAGGATCAGATGGTAAATGGGTAGAGATATTACAACAGAACGGTATTTCTACTATACCATTCCAGCCTTCCAATTGTGGTGTAAATATTAATTGGCCTGACTCTGTTAGAGAATTCCATACGGGCAAGCCACTTAAAAATCTTGTGATTTCAGTCGAAAAAGCAGATAAATCAGCTTTGACAGCCAATGTGGAAAGCAAAATGCCAGTCGTTAGGAGCGTAGCTGACCAATATAATATTTCCGGATCTGATCATAATACTACTTCAAAGGGTGAGGCACTGATAACAGATTATGGTCTGGAGGGTACAGCTATTTATCCATTGATTCCTCAAGTGAGATTAATGCTCAACAATAAAGAAAATCTGACATTGTCAATTGACTTTAAACCCAATAATACTTCATTTCAGTTGATAGAAAAGATTGTAGCAAAGAAAACATCATCATTTGGTAAGGCCCTAACATTGGATAGTGCGCAAATGGCTGTGATAAAAGCATTTACCGCAAAAGAAGAGTTTATTGATGCACGCAGATTCATTACTAAGGTAAAGAAACTGACTATACCGGTTCAATCACTTCGACCTGTGGAAGAAGCCATAAGTGTGGTTGGGGGCATTGATATTACTGACCTTGCTGATGATTTCTCACTCAGAAGGTTCCCGAATATATATACCATTGGTGAAATGGTTAATTGGGATGCTCCAACCGGCGGTTATCTTTTGCAGGGTTGTTTTTCAATGGGTAAATATGTTGCGGACATAATAAAGAGCAAGCCGCATTTTTGATGCGGCTTGCTCTTTATTTAGGTTAGTTTTTGTATCCCGGGTAATCCAGAGTACAGTATTGTTGAGTATTCAGCTATTTGTAAGGCTTAAATTCCTGCCGATGTATCTTCTACATCACTCGCCTTGGCATCTTCCATGATAATGTCATAAGCATAACCGTGTCCAAAGTCTTTATTCAGATGTATGGTTCCCGTAAAGACTGCGATGTTACCTTCGGCTAGCGTATCATTTGTAGTGATAGTAAGGTCGTAATGGCCATCAAAGCTAGTACCATCCTGTATATGGGCCCAGTTTTTCTTCATGATGTTACGGTTGTACTTTACTATTATACCTCTGATAGAGACTACTTTGCCATCTAAATTTTCTTTGTTCTTATATATCTCCTCCATGGTCATGCCACCCTCAGCTTTTGCTAATTCAAGATTCCCTACTTGTTGTGGATTAACAGCACCGGGTGATTTGACTTCAGGTTTCTCAAAGGTGAGTGATGCATCATTGACAAACATGATAGATTCAAAGGTCTTATTCAATTCCTTGCTTTTGAAATCCTTCATCTCGAAGGCATCAGTATAATAGATAACATCACCTTCCTTAGCATCAAGAATGGTAGATGCCATCCAGAACTTGCGGTTTTCTTCAAATACATGGAAATAGGAATAGTTTGATGCCTGCTTAACTTCAAGAATCGTTGCTGCATGCATACCGGCAGGTAATTCAATTTGTTGGTCAGCAGATTTTCTCTGGCAGCTTGTAATGACCACAATGAAAAGGGATAAGATAATGAAAGAAATCTTGCGCATTTAACTAAGAATGTTAAGTGTTAATAAATAATAATTGTCTCTTTAATTATAAAAGTACCTCGCTACTTTTTGATTAATAATTTAGCATTGAAATGCTCTTTATCTGAAACAAAGTGCAAAAAGTAAATCCCTTCTTGCACATCTTGTTTATTAAAGAGCAAAGTAACAGGAAAAAATGGTTGGTTTTGGCGTTTGATATAAAATTCTGATACTTTTCTTCCGAAAGAGTCATAAATGTATAGGTCACCATCAGGAAGGCCGGTTGTCTGAAAGCAAAGAGTTCCATCAGGAGATACCGGATTGGGACTTATAATCAGGGGTTTGAATAAATTGGAATTAGTTGAGAAGATAATAATAGAGAATACTATCTGGTTATTGGTTTGATCAACGATGGTATCAATTTCATCAAAATAGGTTCCGGCGTATGATGCTTCACCGGTATATTGACCATAAGGAACCTGAGAGAAGACGAGCGAATCAGCTTCCATCACTCCATCATAACCCCCTTCAGGCCCGTCAATGTGTACAACCGACCCTATCAATGGATCGGTAACCGGATACCGGTATACTGTGCATATAAGGTCTCTGCGGAGCATCAGCAGATTGAAATCCTGCGGGATGCTGCCTCCTGGTGTAATTGTTACCTCATAGGTTAATTCTTCAGTATAAGGATGCCCTGCACTGACCTGTATTTGTCCCACTGGTAGTTCCATTAAATAGTCGCCGTTTTCATCCGGGTTAACAGTGACATTGCCTGCTGTAACCGTAGTCTGGGTTACATTAGCCATATTGCCTTCAATGGTAACAGTTCCATAGAGGAATCCCGTAGTAGGCAATAGAGAAAGCAAAAAGTCGATATCGGTAGTTGTTTCTCCGGGAGCTACTGACACATTTGAGCGTATTTGAGGGGTGTATCCTTCCAGTGAAGCTTGCACTTCCCATGTTCCCACGCCGACTTCCATTGAATAATAGCCGGTTACATCAGGATAAGTGTTTGCCACTCCGGTAGTTACCAGCGTTTGAGTTACATCACCCGGTCCACCGTCAAGAGTTACCATTCCTTCAATATAACCGGTGGTTGGAACAGGATTCAGTATAAGGTCAATGTTGTTGGTTGTCTGATCTTCCAGTACTACTACATTGTATACGGTATCTGGATAATAGCCGTTGAGTGAGGCAATTACGTTATATGTGCCGGTTTGTGTTTGTAGAAAATAATCACCGGTTGGATCAGGAAATGTTGAATTATTTCCGGTAGTTACAACAACCTGAGTGATGTTGCCGGTACCACTGGTAAGTGAAACATTGCCCTGGATATAACCGAAAACAATTTCGTAAGGTCCCAGAGTACCCTCAATGGAAAAGTTTTGTGCATAAAGGTCATTGGCATCTGTGCGGTTGTCTTCCCAGCAAACTATCCACTGGTCATTGGCAAAGCGACTCATTACAGTGTGAACTTTGGAAGAGGCAGCCGAACTAACTGTTATAGATTGTGATGGCCATAGGAATGAGCCATCAGTGCCAATACGCATTGCTTTCAGGCTTTGAGTTGCAGAATTCCCTTCGCTGTATAGAACCGACATATCAGTGGCTGAACATTCAGCAGCCTCGGGTGTAATGGTAGTGGCAGATAAAGGAATAAAAGTCATTCCTGAAGCAGTCCACTGAATGGTACCGGTGGAAGATATCTTCTGTCCGGAAATGCCATTCAAATTCTGGTCGCCATTCATCTCATTCCAGAAAACAAAAATATTAGCGGATCCTGGTGGTAGTGCAAGCTGAGGATAAAAGTGGTTACGGCCTGTTTGGGTTGAGGCTTCAACCCCATTGGCGATGAACATAATTTGTCCCGAAGAATTTACGTGTTGTACAAAGGTAGAAGCCAGCATATTATTATCACGGTCATCATGCCATGCAATATAGAAACCATCGCTACCATCGTTGATAAAGGGGAATATCTGAGTCCATGATGAGATGCCACCTGCATTAGAGATAAGAGTAGGTGTTGCCCATACAGGATTGCCACTGCTGTTATATCTTTGAGCATAGACATGACGCGTAGGATAAGGAGGAGATCCCGCATCATCAAAATATTTCATGATCACATCATCAGTGCCAACAGGCATCAACTGTGGCCAAGTCAATGAATTAGTAGAGCTAAGAGTTATACCATCAGGCCCCCACTGCTTGACACCCGATGCATTTATCTTTTGCATTATTATCACATCATCTGATGTCCAGGCAAATACTGAATTACCGCTTGCTGTACAAGTAACTTTAGGAGCGGCATTGAAAGCTGTATTATTTGATAATGCAATTCCATCGGCCCCCCAGACAAATGTACCATCAGGCGAAATCCTGTAAGCTACTGTGTTGAGGTTCCCACCGTTTCTTGTATCACAAAAGGTGAGAATTGCATGGTTGTTGATATCAACTGCCATATCCCAATCGGTAACCCAGGAATCGGTAGGATGATCACTGATAAGCAGCCCATCATGCGGCCAGAGTTCATTGCCTTGACTATCGAGTTTCTGAAGCCTTACATTATAATAGCCTGATACGTTTGAGAAGAACCCAATGTAGATATTCCCATCACTACATATGCCTACTTTAGGGATTACCTGTTCACCTGATAGATTGGATATTGCATTGTTGACAGCAGGATTTGTGCTCCACTGTGCCACTGAAGGAATACTAACTAAAATTAGCAAAATGAAAATACAGCTTTTAATTTTGTTCATGGGGATGAGTGGTTTTGTTTTATGATGTGCTATTACGAAGTTACATATTTATAACACTATTTTCAGCGTAGTGCATTAATTAATGTTTAAGAAGAGTTGAAGTCTTTTTTTTTAAATGTTCATTGGATTAAGCATAAATGTGATACTTTTGTCTCAATTTAAAATGATTCTAAATAATTAGAGGAATGACATTAGCTGATCTTGCACCCGGAGAAAAAGGGATTATTACAAAAGTACGCGGTAGAGGGGCGTTTAGAAAGCGAATACTTGAAATGGGATTCATTTCAGGAAAAGAAGTCAGCGTTATTCAAAGGGCTCCGCTTATGGATCCGGTTGAGTACAATGTAATGAGTTATAATGTATCACTGCGTAATTCAGAAGCGCGGATGATTGAGATACTCACTGAATCAGAAACGAGTGAGCAGCAAGAGCTTGGGGTAAGTTCCAGAGTAGGAAATTTATTCACTTCGACGGTTCAGCAGAAGAAAAAGACTATCAATGTTGCTTTCGTGGGCAATCCTAATTCAGGTAAGACTACACTTTTCAATCATGCCTCAGGACTACGTGAACATGTGGGCAACTATTCCGGAGTTACCGTTGATGCCAAAGAAGCTAAGTTCAGAAAAGGTGATTATATCTTTAATGTTACAGATCTGCCGGGTACTTATTCAATCACGGCCTATACTCCCGAAGAGTTGTTTGTAAGGGATTTTATTATTGATACTGTGCCTGATGTAGTGGTAAATATCATTGACAGTTCCAATCTTGAAAGAAATCTTTTCCTTACCACCCAACTTATTGATATGGATATCAAGATGGTGGGTGTGCTTAACATGCACGACGAACTATTGGCGAGTGGGAATGTACTGCAGCATGAGAAACTTGGTAAGTTATTGGGTATACCGTTCATACCAACCATCGGCTCAAAGGGCAAAGGAGTGAATGAACTGCTGGACAAGATAATAGAAGTATATGAAGACCGTGATTCCACCTATCGTCATATTCATATAAGCTATGGGAATGTTATTGAGCCTGCCATCAACAAAATTCAGGACCTCATATACAAATCAGGTGTCAATGAGCTGACACACCGTGTATCATCCAGATTTCTCGCAATCAAGTTGTTGGAAAAGGATAGAGCAACAGAGGTTGCTTTAGAGAAGACTGCCAACTTTTCCGAGATAATGGAGGCCGCTGATGCTGAAGTAAGTCGCATAGAATCAACTTTCAAGCAAGATACCGAAAGTTTGATTGCCGATGCCAAGTATGGATTCATAGCCGGAGCGCTTAAGGAAACATTCGTCTTAAATCCTGTAATGCAGCGGAAAAACAGTGAGGTCATTGATACTATTGTTACCCATAGAATTTGGGGAATCCCCATATTTGTATTCCTCATGTGGCTTACCTTTTATGGTACATTTAAGATTGGAGAGTACCCGATGCACTGGATTGAGATGCTTGTTGATTTTATATCAGTGAAATTATCGGTGCTGTTGCCCGAAGGCATGCTTAAAGACTTGTTTATCCAAGGGATCATAGGCGGAGTGGGGGGTGTGATCATTTTTCTGCCCAATATACTCCTGCTTTATCTTTTCATTTCATTGATGGAAGATACCGGATATATGGCAAGGGCTGTTTTCATTATGGATAAGATCATGCATAGAATTGGATTGCATGGTAAATCATTCATTCCTTTAGTGATGGGCTTCGGGTGTAATGTGCCTGCCATTTTATCTACCAGAATAATCGAAAGCAAGCGTGACAGGCTCATAACTATGCTGATCAATCCATTTATGTCGTGCAGTGCCCGGTTACCGGTCTATATTCTCTTTATCAGTGCATTCTTTGTCAATTATCAGGGTACCATATTATTTGCCATGTATGGAATTGGGGTAGCACTGGCAATTGCTTCTTCGCTGGTCTTTAAGAAAACAATCTTTAAGCAGGCGGATATACCATTCGTAATGGAGTTACCGCCTTACAGAACGCCTACACTCAGGACTTTAGTGAAGCACATGTGGAACCGTGCCGAACAATATCTTAGGAAAATGGGTGGGGTTATTCTTGTAGCATCAATAATTATATGGGCATTGGGCTATTTCCCAAGGGAAACTGCTGAAGATGGAACATTTCATACCAGGATAGCAAACATCAGGAGTCAGTATAGCACAATGATCATGCAGACGCAGCAGAATACTGAGGTGATTAATGCATTGAAAGAAAAAGAGAGTGAGGAGATCAGAAATATTGAATATGAGTTGGAAAGTCACAGGCAAATGAACTCCTATATTGGTCGGTTGGGGCACTTTATAGAGCCTGCCATGAGACCATTAGGCTTTGATTGGAAGATGAGTGTAGCTGTTCTCACTGGAGTTGCAGCTAAAGAAGTTACCGTTGGCACATTAGGTGTTTTATATCAGGCAGATACGGATGATGATGTTAATCAATCATCTCTGATCACCAAATTAAGGCAGCAACAATATAAGGATGGGCCCAGCGCCGGGAAGCCGGTTTTCACGCCATTGGTTGCCTTTAGTTTTATGCTATTTATCTTGATTTACTTCCCTTGTGTTGCAGTGGTAGCAGCTATTCGCAGAGAATCAGGAGCTGTAAAATGGGCTGTATTTGTGGTTGTGTATACTACACTACTTGCTTATATTGCTTCTTTATTAACCTATCAGATTGGTAGCCTACTGTTGGGAGGATAATTTAAACTTAATTTATTCAAATGACCCGTTTGGAAATCATCGATCTATTAACCGGTAATAAGGCGCTGACTTTTTATATTGTATTCGCGCTCTCATTTATTATCAATAGATTGCCTTATGCAGGAGTTTTTTTTAGAACGGTTAATACTATGCTTCATGAAAGCGGTCATGCTATTGCAGCAATACTTACAAGCGGAGAGGTAATAAAGATAGAGTATAGAAAGGATACTTCAGGATTAGCACAAACTAAAACCAACGGCCGCTTTAGTGCTTTTTTGACCTCCTTTGCCGGATATCCCTTTGCAGCGTTGGCAAGTTCAATTTTATTGATTTTAACCATAAATGGACAATTTAAAATTGTGGCTTTTATTCTTCTTTCATTAGTAATACTTAACCTGATACTTTTTGTTCGAAACTCATTTGGCATTATTTGGCTGATCATTTTTTCAATCCTGTTGATAATTATAATGATATATGCCAATCAGTTAACCCAAAGGATATTTTTATTGTTTGTATGTATGATAGCTTTTACCGAAACAATAGCCTCAACAGCAGTGATTACTTTTCTGGGCTTTACAAATGGAAAGAAGTCAGGTGATCTGTCAAATCTTAAAAAGATAACAGGGGTGTCGACAGCATTTTGGTCAATAATGAATCTGGTAATTGTGGTCAGCATTCTTTATTACACGGTAGTCAATTACTTCCCGTGGATTAAAGAAGTAATCAATCAACAAGTTATTGAATAATTTTAAAACAAGGGAAAGATGGATTTTCAAAACATACTGGTATATCTGATTATAGGAATAGCTTTTTTTGCAGCCGGTTACAGTTTAATTAAAACGCTTACAGGCAAAAAATCAGGCTGCGACGGTTGTTCATCTGATTGTTCAGGTTGTTCTGTTATAGAAATGAAAAAGAATATCGGGAAAGCAAAGCAAAAGAAAGAACCTGTCAGCTAAAGTATAATCATACTGAAATTGAAAAACCATAACTTTTTATGGATTTTCTTTCCTTTTACTGGAGAATTACTCGTTATCTTTGTCACACTACCAACTACTAGAAGAGATGATCAACAAGCAGGAATTCATGGATACTTATGGATATTTTGACAAGGAGGTCTTGATTGAAATAATTGACATCTTTATGAATGAGTATCCCGGAAGGTTTGAAAAGCTTATAGCCGAAGCGCATAAAAAGAATTTTTCTGAACTTAGGTTTGATGCACATTGGTTGAAAGGTACCGTAGCAAATTTCTGTGCACCAATAGCTAAGGAAAAAGCTTATAATCTTGAGAAAATGGCTGCAGGTTACATCGAAAGCCAAGGGGAAGGTTACAATGAAACAGAAGTGCAAAACAACATTCATGAACTGTATGAATGTGTTGGTATAATGGCATCACAGCTTAAAGAAATGAAAGAAGAATTAATGTTGTCAAAGTAATATTACTCTTCAATAGCATCCAGTCGGTTGAGGCCTTGTACTGCTTTATCGTCATTGACTTTCATACGAAGTACCTGCTGATAATCTTTTCGTGCTTCAGTGAAGCTGCCGAAGAGTTCTTTGGCGTATCCTCTATTGTATAGAGCATCAGCATATTCAGGATCAATTTTCAAGGCGCGACTGAAAGCATCAATTGCATTGGCATACTCTTGTTTGTAAACCAGGTAAACATATCCGGTATTATAGTGGGCTAGTTTGTATGTAGAATCTATCTGCAGAATTTCCTGGTAAACACTTAATGCTTTATCGGGTTGTCCGTTATCCTGGTAATGCATTCCCAGGATATACAAAGGCTCAGGTTGCTCAGGTTTCAGTTGTGCTGCGTTCCTGAGGTAGTCTATAGCCAGAGGGTCATGTTTCATTGAGAATAATATTCCCAGCTGTTTTAATGCGTCAAAGTGCTTTTTATCCCTGGCAACAGCGTTTTGGTAACTATCGATAGCTTTTGTTGTGTCGCCAATCTCTTCATTGGCCAATCCGCTTATAAAAAATGCTTCAGCATTATCAGGATTCTTTTTCAGGGCCTCACGCAGGGCATTGAATGTTTGCTTATAGTCACTCATTGTCAGATAAACACGGGCAGTGCTTACATCCACTCTGTCATTATCAGGAGATAGTTCTTTAGCCTTCTTAAGGGCATCCAGCGCCCTTTGTGTTTTGCCTGAGTACAGGTAAATTTCAGAGAGTGCTATATAAATTTCAGGATCATTTTCATTGATTTCAAGAGCCGCATTCACATCAGCCAAAGCATCATTGTACTTATCAGTATGAGCATAATATATTGACCTGTCGAGCAGTGGCTTGATTTCATTAGGATTGGCTATAATAGCGTTCGTAAGTAATGTAAGCTGATCAGTAATGGTATCATTAGCAATAGGCTTGGCATTATTATCAGGCTTTTGATTGCAAGAGGAAAAAAATAATATTACTGTTACGATTAATAAGAATGAGAGACTTAGCGAATGCGATTTGTTCAAGGCCATAATAATGAATCATTAATACTGCAAAGGTACATTAAAAACAAATCCCCTGCTATGATGGGTAGCAGGGGATTTGACCATATAATTATAAGTTAAATATTTGAAGCTTTCAAGGCGGCTCTTACAAGGCCTTCAAGTTCTTCTGCTAGTTCAGGATTATCCATAAGGAGTTTCTTTACACCATCACGACCTTGTCCAAGTTTAGTATCATTAAAGCTAAACCAGGAACCGCTTTTCTTGATTATATTATTATCTACGCCCAGGTCAATGATTTCACCAATTTTAGAAATACCTTCACCGTAAATAATATCGAATTCGCCCTGACGGAATGGGGGAGCTACTTTGTTTTTGACCACTTTTACTTTAACTCTGTTACCTACAACAGTATCACTATCCTTGATCTGGTTTATGCGGCGTATATCCATTCGAACCGATGCATAGAATTTCAATGCATTACCACCGGTAGTAGTTTCGGGATTGCCAAACATAACACCAATCTTTTCACGCAATTGGTTTATAAAGATGCAGCAACAGCCAGTTTTACTGATAGTTGAAGTAAGTTTTCTAAGTGCTTGCGACATAAGCCGGGCCTGGAGACCCACTTTTGAATCACCCATTTCACCCTCTATCTCACTGCGTGGAGTGAGAGCTGCAACTGAGTCGATTACTATAATATCAATAGCGCCTGAGCGAATAAGGTTTTCAGTAATTTCAAGTGCCTGTTCTCCATTATCAGGTTGCGATATCAGTAGATCGTCAATATTAACTCCCAGTTTCTGAGCATAAAAACGATCAAATGCGTGCTCCGCATCAATAAAAGCGGCAATACCACCTAACTTCTGAGATTCAGCTATAGCGTGAAGTGCAAGAGTAGTTTTACCTGATGATTCAGGTCCATAAATTTCTATTACTCTACCTTTGGGAAGTCCATTAACACCGAGTGCATAATCGAGCGATATCGAGCCGGTGGATATAGAAGGTAATTCTTCAATAGGTGCTCCGCCTAGTTTCATAATGGCACCTTTTCCATACGACTTTTCAATGCGATCAAGAGTCAGTTGTAGTGCTTTTAGTTTTTCATTGTTGATTTCTTTTACTTCTTTGCTCATTTTCTCATTAAGTTAAGGGTAATTTATTCTGTGTTGTTCAGACTAATCAAAGGTATAAAAACATCTTTAACTGATTTCCGAATTTCGGTTATTTTATTATCTGCTCTGTATGGTTTTTAGTGTCGACTTTATCAATTACCTCGGTAATAATAAGGTCTTCATTCAGCACGAAGGTGGTTCTGTTGATACCATCGTACTCCCTTCCCATAAATTTCTTACGCCCCCATACTCCAAATAGCTTGGCTATACTCTTGTCAGTATCTGAAATTAAAGGGAATGGAAGATTATATTTTTCAGCGAATTTAAGATGTGATTTCGTGTTATCCGGGCTTATGCCGATGACATTATAATTATTTTGCAGCAATGTCTGATAATTATCCCTAAGATTGCAGGCTTGTGCAGTACATCCGGGCGTCATGTCTTTAGGATAAAAATAAATAACTGTTTTCTTCCCTTTGAGAGTGTCAGAATTTACAGGATTGCCATTATGGTCCACAGTGCTGAAATCAGGCAGTTTGTTGCCTACAATTAAATTGCTCATGATCTTTGATATTGGGGTTAACTTTTATTTTTAGAAATTTCTTTCTGATAATATTTACATAAAGACCTTAAACCACAATCAGGGCATTTAGGTTTACGGGCGATACAAATATATCTGCCATGTAAAATTAACCAATGATGGGCAATATTCAGCTTGTTTTCAGGAATAAACTTAACGAGTTGTTGTTCCGTTGCCAAAGGAGTTTTAGCATGGTAGGTTAATCCAATACGGGCTGCAACACGATGTACGTGTGTATCAACCGCCATTGCAGGGATTTCAAAAGCAACAGATGCTATCACATTGGCGGTTTTTCTACCAACTCCCGGTAGCTTTTGCAGTTCAATTATATCATTTGGTATAACACCACCGAAATCTTGCATCAGCATCCTGGCCATGCCTATCAGATGCTTGGTTTTATTGTTGGGATATGAACATGATTTGATGATCGCAAACACCTCTTCCTCTGTCCCGTCGGCAAGAGATGCAACATCAGGAAACTTCTTAAAAAATACAGGGGTGAGAATATTTACGCGTTTATCGGTGCATTGTGCTGATAGTATCACTGCAACCATAAGCTCATAAGGATTGTGATAATGCAGCTCAGTTTCAGCAATTGGCATATTATGTTCAAACCATTCAATAACTTCTTTAAAACGTTGGCTGCGCGTAAGAGGCCTTTCCATTACTTGATTTTTAGAAACAAATTTATAAAAAAAGGCTGCCAACGTCGAGTTACTAATAGAATGAAACTGTTGGTTAAACCAATCAATATGCACCGCTGTAAAGGAGATGCAATGCATAGAGAGCCTTTGTAAGGGCCGGTCCCCAATGGGAAGGGAAGTTCTGACATATTTCATGTACGGCATTCTCCTTTGCGTCAATGGTATTCTTTTGGTACAGCATCAGAAAATCCTTCATATCCTGATAGCAATCGGCAATACATTCTGCAATACTTGATTTTTCAGCTTCCGTGTCTTCATGATGTGGGTCGGCGCACACCCAGAAATGATCATCTGGATAAAGCTTATTCCTGATTGTATTGAATATGGTTTCCCACTGTTCTTCCAGCACAAAACGCTCATTCAGATCCGGATTTTCAGGAATGACATCTTTAACGAGCGATCCTTTCAGATAAAGCAGTGGGATTATCCGCCTGTAGTAGATGAGAATATCTTCCTTAGAGTACTCTTCAATTTTCTGCGTAAATAAGCAGAATTCATTGGCCACTGTCAGTAATTCAATTACTTGCTTTGTATATACGGGATTGTTCGGATTCTCCACTTTTATAATATTTAAGATGCAAATTTAGTTATTAAACTACAGAACATCAAGTTTGATCGCGGTGCTGTAAGGTGATTGATTGCGCCTGATTAATCAACTGAAGTTGCGATCTCAATGTAATTCCATAGTGCAATTAAGAATTGGACAAGTCAGATATTGCGATTTATTTGTCGGGTTTTATCATTTACTCGTATAGAATCATATCAGGTTTATCTATAAGGTATCGCTCCAGTCCGGCAGGAGGGAGGCCGGAGATTAAAAACTCGAAAGGCGATATGTTATCTGGGGCTACAGGATGCCATGAGAGCGATATCTGGAAAGTTGAGAAGACGAGGTTTTCATTTCTTAACCGAACACCAATACCTAAAGCCGGATAGATGCGTTGGTGGAAGAATTCCTGATGTTTGCCGGCAATCATGGCAGCTTCAGCAAAGCCGAATGGGGCAAACCGGAATCCAAGAAAATAATAGGGAGTGAAAAGTACGGATTCTACTCTGCCTCTTATTCGCTGGTATCCCACCATGTCATATTTGTTGAAAAGATTACCTGAATTACCATCATTAACTGAGATAGTTGTGGTTGTATACCTGTCAAGTCCTGTTGTATAGCCTAATGTGATGAAGTTTCTGATACTGTGCTTACCGGCAGGCAGGAGTGGAGAGATTAATTTAAGCGTAGTTTTGAGAACGCCCTGTTCATAATGGCCACTTTCAGATAAATAGCTGCCAATTTGTAAATCAAGTCCAAAAAGTCCGGCATCATTTATAGGTTTAAGAAAATCGAGCTTTATAGCAGTATAAAAACGTTTTTGAAGTTCAGTAAACTCCCAGCCTGCAATCAATTCGGCATGATGCCCATAAGGTATATCCTCAGTACGGCCATATCCATAGAGCATATTGGTGCGGTAATATTCACTTCGTAAGATGTTAAAGCCGAATAATAATCTGGTAGTATTAACCATTGGAGGGCCTTGCAACAAATAGAAATCAGGAGTTTGAAAATAACTAAGTTGGTAAAACCTTCCGGTGAAGGCAACTTGTTGCCTGCGTGAGGATATTTCCTTAAGTCGATGCGTTATAAAAGCATAGCCGGCCCATACATCCAGAAGTTGGTTGCTGTATTTATAGGGTAGGTACGATCTGTTATTGAAAAGCCACGACTGTTTATATATTACCGTTAATCCACCGGCCAGTTTTACTTCAGGCGTTAAAAAAGGACGTATAACGTCAATGCCAATATTCCTGTTGGTTGGAGTATTAGCCCAGGACATGGTGAAGTCAATAAAATTATGCTTGATATTGCGGATAATATAAGCACCTTCACCCAGATAAAATGAAGGACTATACTTGCTATCGTATCCAAATGACTGGCCAAATTGATGTCCAAAGCCGAAGATATTGCGATTAAATATTCTAAAGGAGCCGTTATCAAGAGAATTAACTTTCACATCGGCACCTAGTGGAAATACATCCTTCACAACCAGAATAAGGTCTACAGTGTCTTTATTGACCGGATTAATAATAAATCTTGCATCTTCAAATATTGGCGCATTACGTATAATTCGCTCATTATCCGATAGTAGAATAGGATCAAGGCGGTCATTTACCTCGAAAAGCAAATATTTTAATATAACGGCATCCAATGTTGGGAAATGAATACTATTAAGTGTTTTGGCAAGTCCCCGGTTTTCCACTTGTACGGTATCATATACTGAGCTGCCGAAAGTAGGCACCTTGATGATTCTGATTGAGCGAATTACATAATTCTTGTAGGATTTAAACTGAGCATTTGCCGGGAGGCTATTGATTTTGAGATTTTCAGCAGTTTGTGGTTTCCTGAAAATCAGGGGGTAAAGCTGTTTGTATATATAGCCGCTGTCGGCTTTTCTTTTAATCCGGGAATAGAAATCGTCAGAAGCAACAATTCGTTTAAGAAGCAACCGGTATTCTTTTTTTGACAAATCTCCATTTTGGCTGTTATCAAAAGGCATGTGGATAGTGTCATCAATTTGGGCATAAATATCAAACTTGAAACCAGAAAGGCATAGCAGACAAATCAATAGAAGTCGTACGAATGCAGTAGTTCTCATAGTTTTTCTTATGGCACCATGACATGAATTCAAAAGGATGCTGCAATAGATGTACCAATCTTACAAATTTAAGCAAATAAAAAGGCCCATCCCTAAAGATGGACCTTTCCCCAACACTTATGAAAACAATACTATACTCTCTTTTCTTTAATTCTGGCTTTCTTACCTTTAAGGTTGCGGAGGTAGAAAATACGTGCTCTGCGAACAACCCCATGTTTATTAACTTCAATTTTCTCAATAAAAGGTGAACTTATTGGGAATATTCTTTCAACGCCTGTGCTGCCTGATACTTTACGAACGGTGAAAGTTTGAGTAGCACTTTCGCCTGAACGTTTCAAAACCACGCCCTGAAACTGTTGTATTCTTTCTTTATCACCTTCTTTTATTTTATAGTGAACGGTAACGGTGTCGCCTGCTTTAAAGCTGGGGAATTCCCGGAGAACCACAGCGGTTTCCTCAACATACTTCACTAATGCCTTCTTGCTCATTTGATTAGGTATTTAATTATTGGCGTTTCTGAAAATGAGTGCAAATATACGGCAAAATATTTTTAATAAACAAACTGCTGATAAAATTTATTCACTATTTATAGCCTAAATGCCCTGCAAAGTTACCCATAATGTTAGATGATAAGACATTGTTGTAAATTTGCAGCATTATGCGAATAGATATCCTCACCATTTTTCCTGAAATGTTTCAAGGCCCGTTTAACCACTCTATCATCAAAAGAGCTGTTAGTAAAGGACATGCAGAGATATTCATTCATAATATACGTGATTTCAGCAAAAGCAAACATAAGAATGTTGATGATTATCCTTTCGGTTTTACTTCGGGAATGGTTATGATGGTTCAGCCAATTGCCGACTGTATTGAGAAGCTGAAATCAGAAAGAATGTATGATGAAGTCATTTTTCTAACCCCTGATGACGAAGTATTAGATCAGCAGGTTGCTAATCAGCTTAGTTTAAAAGGAAATATTATTCTTCTATGTGGGCATTATAAGGGTGTTGATGAAAGAATTAGGGAGAAGTATATCACCAGGGAGATTTCAATAGGTGATTATGTCTTGTCGGGTGGTGAACTGGCAGCTGCTGTATTGACTGACAGTTTAATAAGATTGATTCCCGGCGTTCTTAATGATGAAACCTCTGCTTTATCTGATTCATTTCAAGATGGCTTGTTAAGTCCGCCTGTCTACACCCGTCCTGCAGAATATATGGGAATGAAAGTCCCTGATATATTGCTCTCGGGGAATGAGAAGGAGGTTAAAAAATGGAATTACGAGCAGGCACTTGAGAGAACAAAAAAAAGAAGGCCTGATCTTTTAGGAGATATTTGACCATTTTAACTAACCTCAAAGTCTCCTCCCTCTCAATAGTATATCTTATACTTCTATATTTGCACCTCAAACTTTGATATGCGATTCAGATTACCACAGGTAGATTGGTTTATTCCTGCCCTTTTGGGGGCTATCTTGCTTGCCCGTCTTTGGCCGGAGGGTGGTATTGGTACCGGTCCGTTTTCGGTTAAAGCGTTATCGGGGATAGGTGTATCAGTTATCTTTCTTTTATATGGGTTCCGCCTGAATTTCAGAACAATCCTTCAGAGCATGTCTAACTGGAAGCTCCACCTTCTTATTCAGTCGGCTACCTTTCTATTCTTTCCGCTGATTGCTATTATTGGAAGATATACCATAGGTAATGACGGTTACCTCTGGCAGGGAATAATATTTCTAAGTGTGATGCCCTCAACTGTGTCATCAGCTGCGGTGCTGGTATCTCTGGCAAACGGGAATGTACCTGCGGCTTTGTTTAATAGCAGCCTTTCAAGCATGGCAGGTATCATTTTACCTCCTATGATGTTAAGTGTATTACAGGGTACTACAGGTGGTAGTTTTGATACCGGACAGGTGTTTATCAAGCTGTTTTTTCAGATTCTGTTGCCAATTGTCGTGGGTGTGATGCTAAATCCTGTGGTAGGCAAAACAGCTATTAAATATAAAAACTTTACAAGGTATTTTGATCAGACAGTAATTCTCTCCATTGTATATTATTCATTTGCCAATTCATTCTATATTAATCAATTCAGAGGATTGTCAGTATGGGATATCGGTATGTTGATAGGAGCATTACTGCTGATTTTTATATTAGTCAACCTGATTATATACCATATTGCCAGAAAGTCAGCTATGCCAACTCCTGATATAATAACGGCACTGTTTTGTGGCAGCACAAAATCACTGGTGCATGGAAGTACTATGGGAAGGCTTATTTATGCCGGCAATCCGGCCGTTGGAGTAATAATTCTGCCAATTCTGGTATATCATTCCCTGCAGTTGCTATTGTCGAGTATAATGGTTAACAAGTTTAAATCAGGATCCCTATAAGCTGACAATTACCTTACCCTGCTGCTTTCCTTTTAGCATAAGTTGAAGCTCGGCGGGTACCTGTTCCAGTGAAATGGTCCTTGAAATCAATGGGAGGAGTGTAGGTTTTAACTCTGATTGAATAAGATCCCAAATCTCAAGTCTTCGTTTCATAGGAGTTTCTGCTGAAGCTATGCCTATCAATCTTACAGCTCTGAGAATGAATGGGAACACAGAAACATTAAGTTCATTTGAAACAATCATACCACAGTTAGCCACTATACCACGCTCTTTTGTTGATCGTATTGCAGTGGAAAGCATGTTGCCACCCACAGTATCGAGTACTGCAGCCCATTTACCGGGTAGCAGGGGCTTGCCTGTAGGTTCAATGGCTTCATCACGTGATATTATCCTTTCAGCACCCAGTTGTTTCAGCCATTCAGCGGCATCGGGTTTTCCTGATACTGCAACAACATGATAGCCTGATTTTGACAGCATTGCAATCGCCATTGAACCTACTGCACCGGTAGCGCCGGTAATAAGCACTTCGCCTGATTCAGGTTGTACGCCATGCTTTATGAATTCATAAATACCACTGGCTGCTGTAAAGCCTGAGGTGCCTATGATCATTGCTTCTTCCAATGAGAGTTTTTCTGGTCGCCTGACCACCCATGAGGCCGGTACACAAATGTATTCAGCCAATCCACCGCTGGTGTTCATACCCAGATCGTAACCTGTAACAATAACTTCTTCACCTTTCTTAAATTCAGGAACCCTGGAATCTACAATTACTCCTGCCGCATCAATACCCGGAGTGTGAGGATATTTCCTTGTTATTCCTTTGTTACCGGAGGCTGAAAGCGCATCCTTGTAATTAAGGCCTGAATAAAATACCCGTATTAATATATCATTGTCGGGCAATTCACTTATATAGCGTTGACTTACTTTAACGTCAAAATTTTTATCAGAGGTTTCATTTACAAGAATGGCACGGAATGATTGGTCCATATCAGCTTTAATTTTATAATTTTGCAGTGTTCTATTGAGCTGCAAAGATCAGAACAATTGAATTACTTTATTCAATTAGGAAGTTATCTGAACGATAAATTCCGGCAGGCAAAAGTAGAATATAACTATTAAGTAAACTACAATTATAATGGGATTAAAATTTATTACAGCAGAAGAAGCAGCGGAATACATCAAACATGATGATGTACTTGGTTTTAGTGGTTTCACACCGGCAGGATCGGTAAAGTCAATACCGGTAGCTATTGGAAACAAAGCAAAGAAAGAGCATACAGAGGGTCGTCCATTCAAAGTTGGTGTTATTACAGGAGCATCGACCGGTGATTCATTAGATGGTTCGCTAGCAAGGGCTGAGGCTGTAAAATTCCGCACTCCTTACCAATCAAATCCTGATTTGCGTAATCTCATCAATGCCGGTAAGGCTGACTATTTTGATTCTCATCTGTCGGTTGTAGGCCAGAATATCCGCTATGGATTTCTTGGAAAGATCAACTGGGCTATAATAGAAGCTTGTGATGTGACGGAACAAGGTGAAATTGTTCTTACCACGGGTGTGGGTATTTCTCCTACTATTTGTAAAGTTGCCGACAAGATACTTATTGAGCTTAACTCATTTCATCCACAGCGGCTTAGAGGCATGCACGACATAATTATTGTAGCTGATCCGCCAAATAGGAGGGAGATACCCATATACAAGCCATCTGACAGGGCAGGAGGTGAAATAATTAAAGTGGATCCATCCAAGATAGTTGGTATTGTGAATACCAATGCCCCTGATGAAGTGGGTGGTTTTAGCGAAACGGATGAAATTACCGAGAAGATTGGACACAATGTAGCTGAATTCCTTTCTAAGGAGCTTAAACTTGGGCGCATACCCTCATCATTTCTTCCAATTCAGTCAGGCGTCGGGAATATTGCCAATGCTGTATTAGGTGCACTGGGACGCCATAAAGGAATTCCTGATTTTCAAATGTACACTGAGGTGATTCAGGATAGCGTGATTGACCTTATCGCTGAAGGACGTATTACCTTCGCCAGTGGTTGTTCACTCACAGTTTCACGTGATCAATTAAAGAAAGTATATGACAATCTGAATTACTATCACAATCGTATCGTCCTTCGTCCTCAGGAAATATCCAATAGTCCTGAAGTAGCCAGGAGGCTTGGTATTATATCCATTAATACAGCCCTCGAAGCTGACTTGTTCGGTAATGTGAACAGCACCAATGTGATGGGTAAAAAGATGATGAATGGAATTGGAGGCTCAGGCGACTTTACCAGGAATGCCTATATTTCTGTTTTTACCTGTCCTTCGGTTGCCAAAGGTGGGAAAATCAGTGCTTTTGTACCTATGGTTTCCCATACCGATCATAGTGAACACTCTGTTCAGGTGTTGATTACTGAACAAGGAATTGCCGACCTCCGCTCGAAATCACCCAAAGCGAAGATGCAAGAAATTATTAATAATTGCGTGCATCCTGATTATAGACAGGCACTGACTGAATATGCAAATCTTGCCGGTGATACCCATACTCCCTGTACACTTTCAGCCGCATTTGGAATGCACATGGAGTATGAAAAATCAGGCGATATGAGGAATATAAAGTGGGGTGATTGTTTTAGATAGTAATAGAACAGACCAGCTCAAAATATTTAATTGATAAATATTGCGTAATCTATCAATACCTGAAAAATAGTGAAAAACTCAACAAAGAAGCCATCAACATTTTATGCATCTGCTGAAAAGGCTGCTTTGACTGAGGTTAAGAGCGCTTATCATTCCCTTAAAAACAACCCTCTGTTAAGGATGTTTCAGGATGCAATGCCCGACTTGGCGATGATTATAAACTCTAATCGTCAATTGGTATATGCCAATACTAATCTTATCAGGTTTCTTGAGATTGAAGATGAGATAGTGCCGTTGGGAAACAGGCTGGGTAACCTGTTGAATTGCATTCATTCAGATGAAGAACCTTACGGATGTGGTACCACTGAAGCATGCCGGTTTTGTGGAATTGTTAACGCTATTCTTGAAAGCCAACATTCAAAGCAACCTGTTGTAAAGGAAGCGCGAATTACAGCTAAGACTAACGATGAAGTCATTTCATACGACCTGAAGATTAAGGCCAGCCCACTGAGTTATGAGGGGCAGGATTATACTATTCTCTGCATTAATGATATAAGTGATCGGAAAAGAAGAGCATTTCTGGAAACATCATACATCAATGAAGTATACGGTGTTGCATCTGAATTAAAAAATGTTGTTTCCTCTATAAATAAGCAGGAGCTTGACTCTGATAACCGCTCAATTATTGAAACAGCTGAAAAGGTAAATTATGAGCTTGTAAATGACCTCCTGGCTCAGAAAATGTTAAATGAAGCCGAAGAAGGTACTTTAAGTGTCAATATCTCTTTATGTAATACCATACAGTTATTTAAAGAATTGGAACAATATTATGCAAACCAGGAAATAGCCAAAGAGTGCAAATTGTTTATTGATCCATTCTCTCATTCCGTTAAATTTCAATCTGATAAGAATATTGTAAAACGGGTACTGGTTAATTTAATGGATAATGCTTTTGAAGCCGGAACAAGCCATAAAATAGTTAAAGCAGGAGTCAGGCTGAGTGACAAAGTAGTTCGATTTTGGGTTTACAATCCGTTGGAACTTCCTGAGGAAGTAATGCACCAGGTATTCCAGCGTTCATTCTCAACTAAAGGTGATAATAGAGGCTTAGGGACTTATACTGCCAGATTGCTGACTGGAAAGTATTTGAAGGGAAGAGTTTATTTCACATCTGATACTTGTGGTACAACATTCTATGTTGAACTCCCCCTTCATATTGATTAACTCAACGTTTTAGAGATATTTATCAATGAGATTGATAAGTTGATTTTCTTTCAAAGGTTTAGAAAGATAATCATCACAACCGGCTTCTTTAAATATTTGTTGATCGCCGGGCATTGCAAAGGCAGTTGTTGCTATCACCGGCAATTGAGGATAGTTCTTTTTAATGATTCTGGTGGCCTGTATACCATTCATTACAGGCATTTTAATATCCATAAAGACTAAACGCAAACCGGTAACCGACTGTGCAAGGTCAATAGCTTCTTTGCCATTGACAGCCCTTATAGTTTCAATTCCATATTCATATAGAATCCTGTCAATAACCCTGAAACTGGAATCCTCATCTTCAGCAACCATAATTTTAATACCTCTATACTTTTTAGAAGGCTCATGATTTGATGATTGTGAATTATGATTTGTTTCCATGTTACAGGTGGTTAATTGATAGGTTAATTAATCAATCATGCTATATAATAACTCAATTTCTTCCTTCCAAATTGTTTCGTCGGGAGTTTCGAGGATAATAGGGATATTATCAAATCTGGAGTCATTCATAATTCTCTTGAATACATCAATTCCCAGAAGACCCTTGCCAATGCTGTCATGACGGTCAACCCGGCTGCCCAATGCCTTTTTAGTATCATTAAGATGTATGGCTTTCAGAAAATTCAGGCCAACCGTTTCATCAAAATGCCTGAAAGTTTTTTCATATCCTTCGGCTGAGAGGATATCATATCCGGCTGAATAGGTGTGACATGTGTCTATACAAACACCAACACGACTTTTATCTTCCACATGATCTATGATAAAACGCAGCTGTTCAAATTCATGTCCAAGGTTACTTCCTTGACCTGCTGTATTCTCAATTATAGCAGAAACTCCTTTTGTGGAATCCAGTGCAATATTAATGGATTCAGCAATGGTCAACAGACAAGTTTCATTATCAACTTGATTTAAGCTGCTTCCCGGATGAAAATTGAGCTGATAAATGCCCAACTGTTCACACCGCTGCATCTCATCAAGAAAAGCATTTCGCGATTTTTGCAACTCCTCTTTTCCGGGATGGCCCAAATTAATCAGGTAACTATCATGGGGCATAATATACTTCATATCAAAATTATGCGTTGCACAGTTATCCCTGAAACCTTTAATAGCTTCCTTAGTTAAAGGTGCTGACACCCATTGTCTTTGGTTTTTGGTAAAGAAGGAGAAAGCTTTAGCCCCAATTTCATGAGCATTGATGGGCGCATTATTAACACCCCCTGATGCACTCACATGTGCTCCGATAAATTTCATATCAGTAGTGATATTTTTATTTTTGATTTATAAAGATAAACAACTTATTATCAAATTGCGTCTGCAATTAGGAATAATTAACAATTGTGCGACCTCAAGGTTTAATTTTTATTTCAAAACCTGATAACTAATTCCTTTTCTATCCAACTCAGCTAAAACCGTGGGTAACTGTGTTGTATCCTGAAGGTTGAACGTTATAGTAATCATTACATAACCTATTGGTACACTGGTTGTTGTTCTTTCGTGGTAGATATCATGAATACTGGCTCTAACTTTTCCAAGAATAGAAATTATACCCATTAAAACTCCTGCCTGATCAGGTACCAATACCTGTATTCTTGCACGTAAACCCACATCCATTACGCCCTTTTCGAGTATCTGTTCAAGAATACTCATATTGATATTTCCACCACTTATAACGGGAATTACATTTTTGCCGTTAAGATCGGTTTTTCTGAAAAGTACGGCAGCCATAGCGGCAACACCGGCCGGTTCGGCAAGTATTTTAGCCCTCTGCAATAGCATATAAGTAGTTTGAGCAATTTCGGCATCTGAAACTGTTATAAACTCATCTACAAGGTTTCTTGTAATCTCAAATGTCAGGTCACCGGGCGATTTAACAGCAATACCATCAGCAATAGTATTGCATGATGTTAACATTCTAGGCTCATTGGCTTCAATTGACATTTTCATTGATTGTGCATCTTCTGGCTCAACTCCAATAATTTTAATGGAAGGATTGAGCTGCTTTAAGGCAATAGCTATACCTGAAATGAGACCACCACCACCAATTGGGACCAGTACTACATCTATGTTGTCTAATTGATCAAATATCTCAAGTCCAACAGTTCCTTGTCCGGCAATGATATCAGGATTATTGTAAGGATGAACAAATGTTGCTCCGCTTTTTTCACCATATTCTAGGGCAGCCTTCAGAGCCTCATCGAAATTTTCACCGGTAAGCACCACCTCTGCACCATAAGCTCTGGTAGCAATGACCTTTAAAGGCGGGGCAAACACAGGCATAAACACTGTGCTTTTTACTCCCAATTTAGAAGCTGCATACGCTACACCCTGAGCATGATTGCCTGCTGATGCACAAAGTACTCCGTTTGCTAATTTATCAGATGATAA
The DNA here is from genome assembly GCA_937894795.1 of uncultured Bacteroidales bacterium. Classification (GTDB taxonomy): domain Bacteria; phylum Bacteroidota; class Bacteroidia; order Bacteroidales; family Lentimicrobiaceae; genus Lentimicrobium. The sequence continues at coordinate 23,456 of CALCQV010000043.1, read as the reverse complement.
GCGGCTAATCATATTATATGCACCACGAACCTTAAATGAACCGGTTGTTTGCAGATTCTCGAGTTTAAGATAGACATTTGCACCCGACATTACAGAGAAGGACTTGCTTCTTTCAAGCGGTGTTTTCTTGACAATACTTTTCAATATTGACTGGGCCTGAATGATATCAGACAATTGAGGTGCAGTATCCTTTGATTTTGACTTTTCCATACAATTAATTTTATGCAAAGGTAAATTTTAAAAATGATCAAATGGCTTGATTTATCAATGAAAAATAGCCCGGCATGTTCCAGGCTATTCCATATGGGATATGAATATCATAGAGTAATTATTGCACCATTTCTAATTTCCAAGTTTACCCTGAATTTGTTTTCTAACATGATCAGTCAGCGATTCATAAGAATGGCTGCCAGGATAAACAGGTTGAAGAAATTCAACATTGATTCTTTTCCATGGTTTTGGGAATTTACTGCCGGTAGGCAGAGCTTCGTAAGCTCCTTTAATACTTACCGGAATGACCGGAACATCAAGTTCACGGCTTAGAATGGCAAAAGTTTTCTTGAATTCACCAAGATTGCCTGTCCTTGTTCGTGTGCCCTCAGGGAATATTATCAGACTGCGTTTTTGTCGCAATACCTCAGCCATCTTCTGAATAGACTCCTTCAGATCCTTTTCAAGGTCCACTATGATAATATTATTTCGGCTGGCAAGGAACTTTTTCCATGCTTGCTTAAAATGCTGCTCCTTTGCATAGAAATATGTATCACGCAATCTGTGCCTGCGAAGGACACTGGCGACAAACAATCCATCCATGGAACTCTGGTGATTCGGTACGAATATAACCGGCCCATCGGGTATATTTTCAGTACCCTTGGTTTTAAAATTAAAGTACAAATGGAAGAATATCCTTGATGAATATACCATCCATCGGCCTGTAAACCAATTAGAAGGGAGTTTAAGATTTACTTTCTCACGCATTATGTCAGTCCAGTCAAGCTTGCTTTCCTCCATTCTTGTTTTCTTCTCAGAAACGTAAACTGAAAGCTTGCCTATATTGCTGAAGGCAGTCATCTCTGACGGGTCCATGTCAATGCCGAAGGTTTGCATTAACCACGCCTGGAAACTTACTTTATCCAGTGAATCCAATCCCAGGTCCATTTCAATGTGGTGCTTTGGAAGCACTTTTCTGAGCTTTTCCTTCTCAAGGAATTCAGCAATTAAGTGGAATTCAGGTGTTTGTGGAGCATCATCGGGTATTTCCTCACCTATATCTGCTAATATGGCCAATGATGCAAATTTATATCTCTGTAGTTTGCCCAAGCGGGTACGCGGTAATTCTTCATCTGTTAAATGAAAACCCATGATCTTTTTATAGGCTGATACCGTCTTATTTAGTGGCTCAATAACATTCCATTTAATAAAATCATGTGTAGTTTTGAATTCATTCAATACAATGGCACTATGCTCCGGAACCATAAGAACCTGAAGTTGTTCGTCATGATAAAATACACCACATTCCTTGATGTAACCTGTTTCCATGATTTTTTCTTCTAATTCAATAGGATTGACATTTTTACCATTTGAAAGAATAATAATTTCTTTTTTACGGCCTGTAATAAATAAGTAACCTGATTCATCTATATAACCCAAATCACCGGTATAAAGCCATCCATCCTTTAAAACTTCAGCAGTGTCCTCAGGTTTTCCATAATAACCCTGCATAATATTAGGCCCTGACGCCAGAATCTCACCATCCTGAATCTTTATCGTTGTTTCTCTCACTACCTCACCGGGTGATCCTAATTTTACTCTGCCCGGTTGTGTAAATGTTATCATTGGAGCGGCTTCCGACATACCATAACCTTCAAGTACCTCAAAACCCAGCGTTGTATAGTCAGCTCCAATTTCTTTATCAAGCGCAGCACCGCCTGAAACCAGATGGGTAACTGAACCACCCATTTTGCGGTGTACTGTCCCAAAGACTTTTTTGGAGAATGAAGGATTGTTGACTTTTTTTGCAATAAAGAAAAGAAGCCTTGCAACCATACTCTTCTTGATCTTATCCATTATGCCTTTTCTGATTGCAGCATATAACCTGGGAACACCAATGATGATGGTTACGGCATTATCCTTCAGGGTGCTCATGATGTCAGTAGATAGCATTGTAGGACTTATAGCAACCTTAGCACCAATATATAAGGGTATTATCATTGATCCTACAAGCGGGAATACATGGTGAACCGGTAACAACATCATCACCACGGAGTCGGTTTTGTATATCTGAATATACTCTGATACAGCTTTTATATTGGTAGTCAGGTTAAGATATGACAGCATAACCCCCTTAGGACTTCCTGTAGTGCCTGAGGTATAGATTATTACCGCAGTTTTTTGTGGATCGGGCTCTTCAAACCTGATCAGGTCCACGGAATTTGAAGAACGGTCAATTGTGATATCTTCATTCTCTGTGATTGATGGTTTCCCGTTTGAAGAAGCATTGCTCTGACTAATTAAGGATATATCCGGATCATCAATTAAGAGAGTGACAGATTCAATACCGGCAATTTTTATTGATTGCTGAATTACTTCCTGTCGCGCTATCGAAGTGAATATTACCGCAGGTTGACAGTCATTAAGTATGTATGCTGTTTCTTCGGCAGTTGCCAGATTATCAATAGGAATAGGAATTCCTTGCTTATGCCATATTGAATAGAATGCATAAACCCATTCAGGTCTGTTTTCTGCAAAGATAACTACATGTCCGCCCTCCGGAATGGTGTATCTGTCGCTGAAAGTTTTTATATTCTTTCGCAAGTCGGCATATGATATTTTTATATCACCATAGGTAATGGCAATCTTCGATTCCAGGTTTTTAAGCATTCAAGTAAAAGATTTGATGAAAAATAACTCACCTACTATGCTAGTAATAAGGATACTAAGATAACAGTAAAAGCAATTGTAATTTATAAAATTAATGCCATTGTTACGTCCTCAAAGATAATCAAAATAAGGTAATGAGATAGATGTATATTTAGCTGATGGAATTATTAATAATATTAATAAAAAGCTTGGCTATAGTCAATAATTGCATGTTTCCCTATTGAGCTGATTATACATTAATGATGTGATAAACGTATGGAGAATTATAATCCTGTTTCTTTTATTGATGGTATCATCATAGAGACAGCCCCAACCATTAAGTTCATTATGCCGCAAATGATAAATGCGGTGGTTAATCCTATTCTATCTGCAATAAATCCTGTACCAAGCAGGCCAAGCATTGAAGGAAACAGGGTAAGGCTCGAATAAGTAGAGAAAACTCTTCCAAGCATTGCCGGCTTAATCTTAATTTGAATGAGAGAAGTAAATGAGGAATTATAAATAGCAGAACTAATACCTCCTATAGCCGTGAGGACAACAAACCAAATAAAACCATTTGGGGGCAGAAGTCCTGAAAGGAGGAATGTGATACCGAATACCATATACATATAATTAATCATGACGGCTTTATTCACTCCAAACTTAAAAATACCTATTAACGCACCTCCCGTAAGCATTCCAGCCCCCCAGAGTATTTCAACAATGCTCATTTGCATCACTCCTCCACCAAAGTGGTTAAGAGTCATGAGAGGGAATATAACGGCAATTGGCATGATGACGAATGTTGAGATCACTGAAAAGATAAATAGCAGGGAAAGGCCCCTGTCTTTATATATTTCATTCAATCCCTCTTTAATTTCCCTCAGAACATGTGGCGATGTATCTGTCTTCTCTTTCTCCGGATTAGGAATATAAACCATTATAAGTGTGGTAATAGCAAAGAGAGCTCCTATAATATCAATCATGAGCACATAGCTCATGTCGAAAATGGTAATGAGAATAGCTCCAATGGCAGGACCGGCTATAGCACTTATGGAATGGATCATTTGATTAATACCGGCAATTCTAAGGAGTTGTGATTCAGGTGCAATGAGTGGTATTGAAGCCTGCATGGCAGGCATATGGAATGCTGAACCCACTGATCTGGCAGCCGCAAGTAAATAGATCTGCCATATCTCAACTTTGCCGGTATAAAACAGAATGACCAGAATAAGTGTGGAAAGTGCAATAAAACTATCAGAAAGTATCATGATGAGCTTCCTGTTCCATCTATCGACGAAGACTCCGGTGAACAGGCCAAGAATTGATTGTGGCAATAGAGCCGCCATTGCTGCAATAGCAAGTGTTTCAGCTGATCCTGTTTTAATGCTTAACCAGAATACTATGGCATAACCAACAATGGCACTGGTTAAAATTGACATTAATTGGCCTGCCCATATAATGCTAAATGTTCTCTTCCAGCTTTTCATTAAGTTTCATTCTTCGATTGGCTGATTAATTTTCTGTGTGCCAATCAAGCAAACGTTGTTCACCCTGCAGTTCTCTAATGCCGGTAACATCCTGACTTACCTCCATTGTTCCTTTGTATACTCCATGTTCATCACGCAATGCGAAGTATCTTATATAAATAAACCTGCCTTTCATCCTGATCCAAAAGTCAGCATGATCCTTACTTCCATTCCTGAATGCAGCAACAATTTCATTCACTATATGAACACTTTCAGGAGGGTGGCAGTTTTGAACTTTTCTGCCTAATATTGCTTTGCTTCTGGGGAATATCCTATCAGCTGTTTCTGAAAAATATTTTACCTCATCCATTTCATCCACATAAGTAATATCAACCGGTAACGATCTGAATAGAATCCTTAGCTGTTCGGCAGTGAGAAATCCTGTTCCCAGGTTCACTTGTCCTGGTGCATCATTTAACAACACCTCTGAATCTATCTTTTTCACTGGCGTTATTCCATAACACCATCCCTGTTCAAAGCTTTGAAGCATCATCTCATCCCATAGTTTTTCAGGAATAGCTCTGAATGCTACAGGAAATACAATTTGCTCCTCTCTGAAGATGATTGGATATACCACAAAAAACAATTTTCCCAGTTCTTTGCTTAATAACTGCTTATCAGGTTTGTCAGTATCTAAAAGTGATTGCAGTACTTTCAGACTTATGCGAAAATCATCATGAAAAGACCACATGAGCTGTAAGCAGCGATATTGACTGAATGCCTTTTCAAGATATGGAAATAAAATATTTTCTTTCTTGATGTAATGGAGTTCATAAGCCTCAAGGCTTTTTATCTTGCTGCTTAACTCTCTGAAGAGCAAAGTGTCTTCCTGATGCTCACCATGATATATTTCTTTGACTGTTGATTTGATGCTTATCATTATTTTCTCAACTTCCCTGTTTTCAAGCATCAAATAATGCAGGAAGTGCCCTTCTGATGGTTTCTGCCATTCAAATGCACCAAGTGACCGATAAAATGCATTGATGATTTTACCGGTATTACGCTTGACTATATCAATTGGAATTCCTTGTATAAGGAGACTGTCAAATACTTGCATTGCCTCAGTGGCAGTCACATTATCAAGGAATTGCCTGTACTTTTCAATGAGCATTTTCCCATCTTCACCCTCTATAAGAAGCGTGGCATAACTAATGAGATTACTTAACCTCTCATTTGAATTATTGATAAATTCTGACATGTTATGGTTTTTGTGTATAACATTCTTTTAATAGCAGGTACTTAACGCTAAGGACCACCTTCCGATTGCGGATTGCAAAAATACCGGAAATTGCCGATTTAATGAGATGTTTAATGCACTCCCGGGCTAAGCATGGCCAGATTTTGATAATACAATTTTAAATTATTTCTCTGAGAACTTTCCTAACCAAAGTGTGTTAGGTTTAAAATAGAATATAACTCACTTATTTCTAAACTATTACTAAACTTAATCAAAATGAGAAGTCTATTGAAATTTACAACTTTAGCATTAATAGTTACAACAATGACTATTAGTCAGTCATGCCAGAAAGATGAGGTTTTGACAACAAATAATGAAAATGCATCAAGAGTTTCCTGTGAAAGTAAAAGTCAGGGAACAAATACTTTCTATGGACCCACTGTTCCTATTGGTAATGGGGTAATGCGTGCCTGGATACAGGTAAATGCCAATGGTAACGGTGATCCTTTGGCTGTAGGTATAGAGCTTTCTGAAAAAGCACTTGAAAATCTTCCTGAAGAAGCAACGGGAACAGTATTGGAATTTCCTAAAAACAAAGGTGGTAATTTTTATACACACATGCTTGTTGATTGGAATCCACATGGACATTTACCTTTTTATGGGGCTCCACATTTTGATTTTCATTTTTACTGGATACCAAATGAAGAAAGACTAGCAATTGGACCTGAAAACTCACCATTATTTGACGTGCTTCCTGATCAGCAATATATTACTGACAATTACATGAAAGTGCCTGGGGGGGTACCTCAAATGGGTGCTCATTGGGTTGATTTGCTAGCCCCTGAGTTTACCGGAGGAGAATTTACGAGAACAATGATATTGGGATCTTATGACGGTGAGTTTATTTTTATTGAACCAATGATCACTACGGCATTTCTTATGACACATCCTGATGAGGTTATCCCCATGAGACAGCCCGCTGCTTTTCAGGCAAGTGGATGGTATCCAATGCAGTATAGTGTAAAGTATTCAGATCGTCCGGGTAAATATACTGTTGCATTAGAAGAACTTGTTTGGCATGACGGCGAATAATTTCTTTTTTCAGGTGTGTTAAACAATATCTTATTGAAAAAAGAGGACTATGGGAAATACTCTCATTCTCCTCTTTTTTTTTGATTGAATTTCAAACCTTGTCTGATATATCAGGTATTTAAAAAGTAAACGACTAATGATTGGTTAAGCAAGAATCAGTAGGGATTCCTTTTGGTCAAATTTAGTTCAACTCCAGTATAACTCCAGTACAAGTCCAGTATAGGTCGTGTATTTATATAAAGTGGGACTGGACTTATACTGGAGTTGAACAAGACCTGAACCGAACTTGATAAAAAGGAATCCAAAACAAATCCCTTATGAATGGTGATTATAGCAATGCAATGACCTTATGAGAGAAGATTATCTCATTGCTTCAAATACAATATTGAAAAGGAAAAATTGAATAGGAAATCTATTTCCCTATACAGAACCGGCTGAAAATATTGCCAAGTATTTCCTCATTGGAAACCTCACCGGTAATAGTACCCAAATAATAGAGAGCCTGCTTTATATCGATGGCTATCAAATCAGATGCTACATTGCTTTCAAATCCATTGTATATAGCGTCAATAGAAGCTGTTGCATGATCCAGAGCCTCAAAATGTCGCAGATTATAAACAATGGTCTGGTCAGAAAGGTTGTTGAGTTTAACTGAATCCAGGAGTCGGGCTACAATAAGGTTAATGTTCTCATTTCTTTTAGCAGAAACAAACAAAGTATCAAGTTCAACCAATCGCTGAAAACTGTCAGGTTCTTCAACCAACATATCCGTTTTATTGGCAATAGGTATGATTGGTTTATCGGGATCCTGTAATTGAGTTCTGATTTCTGCAATTGCGTCATCAATCTCGAATTCAGTGGTACTGTTGATATCAAAAACATAAAGAACAATCCAGGCCTGATTCATTTTGTCGTAGGTTCTTCCAATACCCATGCTTTCAACCGTGTCATGAGTGTGTCGCAATCCCGCAGTATCAATGAACCTGAAATTTGTTCCTTCAATATTAATAGTATCTTCAATAGCATCACGCGTTGTGCCCGGTATTTCAGAAACAAGTGCCCTCTCCTCATTTAGCAGCGCATTTAGCAATGTTGACTTGCCAACATTGGGTTTCCCTGCAATAGCAACGGGTATACCCTGTTTCATGACGTTACCTAAAGCAAATGACGATTTAAGGCTGTTAATCTCAGTCTGAATAGTTTGAAGAAGTTTCAACAATTCACTACGATCAACAAACTCCACATCTTCTTCACTAAAATCAAGTTCTAGCTCAATCAATGATGCAAAATGAACCAGACGAGCCCTTAGCTCACTTATTTTACCCGAAAAACCACCCCGCATTTGCTTAAGAGCCATTTGATGAGAAGTGATATTATTTGAAGCAATAAGATCAGCTACAGCCTCAGCTTGTGATAGGTCCATCTTGCCATTCATAAAAGCCCTGAACGTAAATTCACCATGCTGGGCCATTCTGGCACCATGGCTAATTAACAACTCTATCAATCGTTGTTGTATAAAAGAAGAACCATGACAAGAAATTTCAACAACATCCTGCCCTGTATAGCTATGAGGTTGCCTGAAAGTAGTTACAACGACCTCGTCAAGCAATTCATCGTTATCGTAAATACGACCAAATTGGGCAGTTTGAGTAGGAATATTTATCAGAGGTTCTCTTTCTGCTGCGGGTATAAACAAATCATTGGCAATTTCGATGGCTTTTTGACCCGAAAGTCTGACCACAGCGATTGCACCTACACCTTGTGCTGTTGAAATTGCACAGATTGTGTCATTTGAAGATAAGTAGCTCAGATTCATGGCTTTTGAGTTAGACCTGATAAAATTTATAAAAAAAATCTTTTAAAATGCTTTATTCATTGAACAAATTTAACGATTTTTGATTCTTACGGGTTATTAATTATCTTCACTTAAGTCAAACAAACTATGAGCATTTTAGTCAACAAACATTCTAAAGTTATTGTCCAGGGATTTACAGGAACAGAAGGAACATTTCATGCGCAACAAATGATTGAATTTGGAACTAATGTTGTTGGCGGAATTACTCCCGGAAAAGGAGGGACACTTCACCTTAACAAACCTATTTTCAACACTGTGTCAGAAGCTGTATCATCTACAGGTGCTGATGTATCAATTATTTTTGTGCCACCTGCCTTTGCGGCAGATGCCATAATGGAAGCGGCTGAAGCCGGGATAAAAGTTATTGTTTGCATAACTGAAGGAATTCCCGTGAAGGATATGTTATTGGTTAAAGAGTATTTAAAGGGCAGGGATTGTAGATTGATAGGCCCCAATTGCCCGGGAATAATTACACCGGGTGAGGCAAAAGTTGGAATCATGCCCGGTTTTATTCACCAAAAGGGCCTGGTTGGTATTGTAAGCCGCTCTGGTACCTTAACTTATGAAGCTGTTGACCAATTGACAAAAGTGGGATTAGGACAAACAACTGCCATTGGTATTGGTGGTGATCCAATTATTGGTACAACTACCCGCGATGCAGTGCAATTGCTTATGGAAGATGATGAAACTAAAGGTATTGTTATGATTGGTGAGATTGGTGGGACAATGGAAGCTGATGCAGCCTACTGGATAAAGGAACATGGTACAAAGCCGGTTGTTAGCTTTATTGCCGGTGCCACTGCTCCAAAAGGCCGTACTATGGGTCACGCCGGGGCTATAGTAGGTGGTAAGGATGATACTGCTGAAGCTAAAAAGGCTATTCTTAGAGATTGTGGCGTCCATGTTGTGGATTCACCCGCTGAAATTGGCTCAATGATGGCTAAATTGCTGAAATAGGCTCATAATGTCCTAATGATTGAATTAAAATCAGGAAGTCATTTAAAGGGCCAATCAAGATTTTAGTAATACGGTACGAATCTTTATTAGTTATTTTGTCTCTTCAAAAAATTCGTAAGCTCCAAGATCAGGAAAAGAGTCGCTAATACGGCTCTTTTGTTTTATATCCTTAGTAATATCAAATACTGAAGTATTTATTACTTCTAAAGAACCTTTGTTGATGACTGATGATAAAGTGCTGTCAGGTTCAAATTGTATTAACCCGGGATCCATAAACCAGGGTTCCTGATTTCGGATGGAATTATTAAAATGAGTTGGATCAGTTATGCTTTGAGAAGTTTTAAGCAGGCAATGATCAAAGAAGTAGTTGAAAGTTGAGCTGTTTGGTGACTCATCTAACGTAAGTTCATCATTATTCTTGCCATACAAAATGCAATTACCAAAATAAGCTTTTGTGAGAGCGCGTGTTTGTATATTCTTATTGATGTCAATATAATAGTTGTTTAGAATCAAGCCTGAAAAACGTTGAAAGTTATTCCAGTAGTTGCCAAAGGTACAATGTCTGAAATCATAAGATCCGCCTAAGGTTAACGCCAAATCATAAGAGCCACAATTACCAATTACGCAGTTTGCGGCCTCAATAGTGGTTCCCTGGGCTAGCAATCCTATGCCGGTCATGTTGTAAATCATTGAATTGGTGATTCGTAGTGTTGGATTCGACGAATTGCCAACCGTATCAACTTGAATACCGGTTTCTCCATTTCTGATTATAGCATAATCAATTTCATTATTGATGCTGCCGGCATAAAGCCAAATTCTGCCCCATTGTCCGGGTAATGTCTTGTAATAATCTTCAAGCCTGTCACCTTCAAAAATAACCGGTTGTTCTGCTGTTCCTTTCACTTTTAATGTTGCGCTGTTATACACAAGAATAAAAGCACCCGGATGCATATGAATTCGTGCACCGGCACTTACTTCCAAAGTATATAGCGAGTCAACAATCAGGTAGTTGTATATAACATGAGGCTTATCAGCTTTAAAGATATAATCAGACGAAACAATGGCTCTATTATAAAAATAGGCATCCTGCCCCCAGGCTACGAGTTTAACATCCTGAACATTGGTATTAGTGACAAAAATCAGGCTGTCCTGTGCTATTAGCGGTGCATCTGTTTGATTAGGATCTATTGTTACTTTGACGAATACGAATACACTGTCTTTTGATTCTATTTCCAGGTCTTTAACCTCTAAAGCTGATATTCCGTCAATGTTAAACCGGTATGGGGAATTTGAACCTTTTCCCAGACGTATAGAGCTTATCTTTATTTTATTGTCAGATGGATTATAAACCTTAAATGCTTGAGTTGCAGATCCAACTGAGGTAAAGACGGTGTCAAACAGAACGGTGTCCTGTGAAAAATTGAGCTTGATATCACTATCAGTATCTATATCATCTTCCTTAACACAAGCAAAAATTGTCATAATTAATGCGATAAGTACCGGGAGATTGAAAACTAGTTTTTTCATCATAAAATAATTCAGGGCAAAGATAAGAATGTTGGATTAATACGGTTGAGACACCTATATTATTGCTATAATTCACTCTATTTTGTATACTTTCTTTGAAATTATGCTGATATAGGAGTAAGCATCTGATAATGAAACAGGATAATCAGATAAGAGTAGCATAGGCACAGATACTTTTTTTGGATAATAAGGCGGTTGGGTATAATCTATATTGATTGCCTTGAATCCCGCCTTTTCATAAAAATCAATTCTTTGCTTGGAAACATGGTCAACCGGTATTTCGGCTTCCAGCAATATTGGTTTATTGACCATATTTTTTAAATATTCAAGTGAGGTGCTTCCATAACCTTTATTCTGTAGTTCTGGTTTTATGGCCAGATGCTCGAGAAAGATAAAATCAGTAAAGTCCCATGTTTCCATGATTCCAACAAATTGTTCTTTTTCAACGATTGCATGGAATCTATGCATACTTTCATTGAGTACTTCTATAAGCTCTGATGGTTCCCTGCGTTCATCGGGTGGGAAGGCTGAAATATACAAAGCTATACCTGCAGGCCAGAGTTTATGAATGGTTGATATTTGAAGGAGTGATAGCATTATTGATTCTATAGTAATTACTCGATCCTGATCTTTATAAAAGATAAAATAAACGGTAAAATTATTGTTTTGTTGGAAATGAATTTGACCTGCCAAACAAATAACAAATTTGCTTGTTTAAAAAAACCTCCGATTGTAAAAAGCAAAATTCCGGAATAGCTATTTTTATTAAATATTCTTAACGCAGACTTGATTTTAATTAGCATTATTCAGGAAAATATGCTATATCTTTGCAATAGCCACTTTATCATGAGTAAAGGGCCGGTTTTATGCAAGTCTAATTGCCAAAGCAGCACCTATGAACTATATCACGTTTGAAAAAAACCAGTTAGTTAATCTGGAATACAGTCTTACCAAAGAAATTATCCGTACAAGCCGTGAAGGGGCATACAGCAGTAGTACCATCATCAATTGTAACACCCGGAAATATCATGGACTGCTTGTAATGCCACAACCTGCCATTGATGAAGGGAATCATGTATTATTGTCTTCATTTGACGAGACAATAATACAGCATAATGCTGAATTTAATCTTGCCATACATAAATACCAGGGAGAGGTATACTCACCCAAAGGACATAAATATCTTAAGGATTTTACCGCTGATCCAATTCCAAAGCTATCGTATAGTGTTGGAGGAGTGCAACTTACTAAAGAGATGCTCTTTTCAAACAAGGATGGCCGTATTATTATTAAATATACTTTAGAAGATGCCCATTCACCCACAAGAATCCGGTTTAAACCATTTTTGGCATTCAGAAATATCCACGCTTTAACAAGAAGTAATTATGATGTTGATACGCGTTACGAAGCTATTGACAATGGCATAAAGCTAAGAATGTATCGTGGATATTCGTATTTGCACCTACAGTTTTCTAAAAAACCTGAATACGTTCATGTACCTGATTGGTATTATAACATTGAATATTCAAAGGAAAAGAGGAGAGGATACAGCTATCTTGAGGATCTGTATGTTCCCGGTTATTTTGAAATGAGTATTGAAAAGGGAGAGAGTATATATTTTTCGGCAGGTATTGAGCCAATAACTCCAACCACTCTTTCCCGGATTTTTAAAAATGAAATCAATAAAAAAGTACCTCGTGACAGTTTTGAGAACTGTTTGATCAATGCTGCGCAGCAGTTTATAGTAAAGCGAGGTAAAAAGATGGAAATCATTTCCGGTTATCCATGGTTTGGCAGATGGGGCAGAGATACATTTGTTGCATTGCCAGGATTGACCTTAGTAACCGGCGAATACAAAACAGCAAAAGCTATACTCGACACAATGGTTCAAGAACTGAAAGGGCCTTTGTTTCCAAATATGGGTATAGGTGAAAAAGCAATCTACAATTCGGCAGATACCCCTTTGTGGTTCTTCTGGGCTTTACAGCAATATGGTAAATATACGAGAACAACATCACATTTGTGGCGGGATTATGGTAAATACATGAAAGCAATACTTTACGGATACCGCGAGGGCACTTCCTATAATATTAAGTTACACGATAATAATTTAATATTCAGCGGTGAGCAAGGATATGCCGTTACATGGATGGATGCTGTTGTAGATGGAAAGCCGGTTACCCCGCGTATTGGTTACTGTGTTGAAATCAATGCATTATGGTATAATGCTTTAATGTTTGCTCTGCAATTAGCAAAACAGGCTGATGATCATTCGTTTATACAAGATTGGCAAGCACATGCCGACGCGTTTCCTGAGGCTTTTATTCAAACCTTTTGGAATGAAACGCGTGGATACCTGGCTGATTATACCAATGGTGATTACAAAGACTTTTCAGTACGCCCAAACCAGGTACTGGCAACTTCATTACCCTACACTCCATTGCCAGAGGAGATGCGTAACAATATTCTTGAAAGAGTTAAGTCAGAGCTCTTGACACCTCGGGGATTGCGTTCACTTGCTCCAAAAAATGTTCTTTATAAGGGAGTATATGAGGGTAATCAATCAGAGAGAGACCATGCTTATCATCAGGGATCTGTTCATCCATGGCTGCTTGGTCACTTTGTTGAAGGATATCTTGCAATTCATGGGTCATCTGCTTTGGATAGAGTTAAAGAGATTTATTATGGTTTTGAGGCCGAGATGACTGAGCATGGAATAGGTACAATTTCTGAAGTGTATGATGGCGATCCGCCCAATAAAGGCGCGGGTGCAATTTCACAGGCTTGGTGTGTTGCTGAAGTATTGAGAATTGGATATTTAATAAAACAATGCGAAATGCAAATGATCAAGAGTAACGAAAGTAATACACTGGTAGCTATACCGTCAAGTGATGAAACGGAGAGTAAGTCTAAAAGAAAAAAGGTAAAGAAAGAAATTAAATAATACACACAGGATGAGAGTTTTAATGTTTGGATGGGAATTCCCACCTCATATCACCGGAGGCCTTGGAACAGCTTGCTTTGGAATGACCAAAGGGCTTATGAAAAATGGTGTTGACGTGTTATTCGTTGTACCTAAAGCATATGGTGATGAGAGTGAAGAAGCCGTGAGATTGATAAATGCAAGTGATATATCCATAGATATAAAACGTAAGGAACATCATGAGTTTTGGAAAAACATTACCTATCTTGAAGTAAATTCAAACCTGGTTCCATACGTAGGTCCTGAAGCTTTTGATAACCTTGTTGAGACTATGGATCTGGAGAAAGTAATAGGAGAGGAGTCCATATTTAATGCCCGCTATAAATTCTCAGGAAAATATGGAGCTAATCTTCTGGAAGAAGTAGCCAGATATGCATTGGTAGGAGCCCAGATTGCAACAGAATCACAATTTGATTTAATACATGCGCATGATTGGCTAACCTATGCTGCCGGTGTTGCCGCAAAAAAAGCGAGTGGCAAGCCATTGGTAGTTCATATGCATGCTACAGAATTTGACCGTTCAGGTGAAAATATTAATACTCAGGTATATGAAATTGAACGCAGTGGAATGGAAGCTGCCGACAGGGTCATAACTGTAAGTAATCTTACGCGAAATATTGTTATTGAACGCTATGGCATTGATGCTTCAAAGGTATTTACCGTTCATAATGCTGTTGAACCCACTGATCAGGAAGAGTTTAAAGTATATGAGCGGCATATACCTGAAAAAATAGTTACATTCTTAGGCAGAGTAACTTTCCAAAAAGGGCCGGAATACTTCATTGAGGCAGCTCATAAAGTTTATCAACGTGATAAAAATGTTCGGTTTGTGATGGCAGGTACCGGTGACCTGCTTGAAAAAATGATACGGCGTGCGGCTAAATTGCGCATGTCGTCAAGATTTCACTTTACCGGTTTTTTGAAAGGAGAAAATGTTGATAGAATGTTTGCATTAAGCGATGTATATGTGATGCCTTCAGTTTCTGAACCTTTTGGAATTTCACCACTGGAGGCCATGCGTTCAAATGTCCCGGTTGTTATTTCAAAACAATCAGGTGTCGCCGAGGTATTACAGCATGCTCTGAAAGTTGATTTCTGGGATGTTGATGCTATGGCTGATGCAATCTATGCACTGCTTCATTATAAGAGTCTGTCAAAGGCATTTGCTAAATATGGTGCCAATGAGGTTGAAAATCTTAAATGGGAGAACGCAGCCAAACACATTAAAACAATTTATCAACAGGTCTATCAAGCTTGAAATTCTTAATAAAAAGAAAAATATTATGAGATCTATTTGCCTTCATTTCCAGGTTCATCAACCATATAGATTAAGAACATACAGGTTCTTTGATATCGGAAGTAATCATCAATACTATGATGAATATCAAAATAGGACAATAATCAAAAGGGTGGTTGAACGCTCTTATTTGCCTATGAATAAGCTATTGATGGATTTGATAAAAGAATATGGTGCTGCCTTTAAGGTTAGTTTCAGCATTTCGGGTATGGCAATTGAGCAATTCAAACAGTATACACCTGAAGTCCTGGAAAGTTTCAAGAAGCTTGCTAAGACAGGTAATGTGGAATTTTTGGCTGAAACATATTCCCATTCACTGGCATCGCTTCTTAAAGATCCTGAAGAATTCAAGCTGCAAGTGCAGAGACATGCTGATGCAATTGAGGAATTGTTTGGCAAACGGCCAACTGCTTTTCGCAATACCGAGATGATTTATTCAGATGAGATTGGCAGTAAAGTAGTTGAGATGGGTTATAATATTATGCTTACCGAAGGAGCAAAACATATTTTGGGCTGGAAGAGTCCGAATTATATGTATTGTAACGCTGTCAATCCCAAACTCAAATTATTGCTTCGTAATTATCAACTGAGTGATGATATAGGTTTTAGGTTTTCCAATCAGAGTTGGATTGAATGGCCTTTAACAGCTGAAAAGTTTGCAAAGTGGATAAACACTTATAAGAATCAGCAGGTGGTTAATATATTTATGGATTATGAAACATTCGGTGAACATCAATGGGCAGAAACCGGAATCTTCGAATTCATGAAAGCTTTGCCGCAACATGTATTCTCTAAAACTAATTTTATTTTTAAAAACCCTTCAGAACTTGCTGATGAACTTCAGCCGGTTTCAGCTATTTCAGTGCCTTCACCCATTTCATGGGCTGATGAAGAGCGCGACCTTACTGCCTGGCTTGGTAATGAATTACAGGATGAGGCTTTTGATGTACTTTATGGATTAATAGACAAAGTGAGGAACTGTACAGAAACATCCATTCAGAAAGACTGGAGATATCTGCAGACCTCTGATCATTTCTACTATATGTGTACAAAGTGGTTCTCAGATGGTGATGTACATAAGTACTTTAATCCCTATACTACTCCTTATGAAGCATTTATAAACTATATGAATGTTTTGAGTGATTTTAAGAACAGACTTGATAATTCAACATCAGCCAATAATGAACCGCTTTTACCTGAGACTGAAATTGAAATTTCTGTGCCAAAAGTAAAAGGCGTTAGCCGGCCGGTCAAACCAAATAGCACCAAAGCTGAATTTGATTTGATATTTTCACTCTCCAAAAAGGATTTAAAAGAGGCAATTGAAAAGATAGAAATTAAAGAACTGGCTTATTCTTTGTATGGGAAAGCTGATGATAAGCTTTCAGAATTAAAGAAAAAGCTGCCTGTGGCTTATAAAAAGGAGTTGGAAATGCTGTTTGCTGAGATAAAAAAGCCAAGGAAAGCTACTATAGAGAGTTACAGAAAAATGATTGCTTCTAAACTTCAATCGTATTTTAATTTATTTTAGCCGGCTGAAAGAAAACAATAGGTATCTCTGTTTATCAATTGTAATTCAGTTGATTAAGTAATTTTAGGTGATTTCTTTTTTATCTAAAAGAGAGATCATCAATATTCAATTTGTAAAAATTAGACATGAGTGATAATATTTTGAAACCTGATTATATCTTTGAAACCAGCTGGGAGATTTGCAATAAAGTCGGTGGCATATATACGGTCATTTCGACGAAAGCACCCGGAATACAACAGGAGTTTGAAGATAATTATATATTAATTGGTCCTGATGTATGGAAAGAGACAAATAGCAATCCCGATTTTCTTGAAGATAAATATATCTACAGATCATGGAGGGAGCATGCTGAGGCATCCGGATTAAGGCTAAGAATAGGCCGATGGAATATAAAAAGCAAGCCTATTGTTGTATTAGTTGAATTCACTCAGTATTTTCAACTCAAGGATAAAATTTTCGCAACATTTTGGGAGAAGTTTCAACTTGATTCCATTTCAGGGCAGTGGGACTATGTGGAACCTGCACTGTTTGGTTATGCTGCCGGTAAGGTAATAGAGAATTTTTACGAATTCAACCTGTCATCGAAAGATAGAATCATTGCACATTTTCATGAATGGATGTCCGGTACGGGGGTGTTATACCTGAAGGATAAAGTTCCTCAGGTGGGATGTGTATTTACAACACACGCTACAGCACTGGGTAGGGCAATTGCAGGGAATAATCTACCTCTGTATGAGGAGATGGAATCGTATCAGCCTGATTCTACTGCCCGACGATTTGATATAGTCTCAAAGTTCTCACTTGAGAGGGCTGCAGCAGTGAATTGTGATACATTCACTACGGTCAGTGAGATAACTGCAAAAGAATGTGCTCATTTTCTTGACAGGTCTGTTGATGTTGTGACTCCAAATGGTTTTGATGATGCATTTGTGCCTTCAGCCAAGGAATTTGAAGTCAGAAGAGAAATGGCTCGTGCTAAACTGCTACAGGTTGCCCGGGCAATGTTCAATACGGATCTGCCTGATGATGCATTATTGGTTATTAATAGCGGTAGATACGAGTTCAGAAATAAGGGTATTGACTTATTTATTGATGCTCTGGCAAAACTAAATAAGGATTCCGGCCTTAAAAGACAAATAATTGCTTTTATTACAGTTCCGGCCAATCAATCAGGTGTGAGCAAAAAGCTGGTCGATCGTCTCAATAATTCAGATTTCAACACGCCGGTAGAAGGAAGATTTTTGACGCATGGTTTATATAATGCTGATCACGATAGTATTCTTACTAAGGCCATGAGTGCTAATTTGGCAAATAAAGTCGGTGATTCAGTAAAACTGATTTTTGTTCCTTCGTACCTAAATGGCAGGGATGGTATATTCAACTTTAATTACTACGAACTGCTTATTGGTTTTGATATTTCTGTTTTTCCATCCTATTATGAACCATGGGGCTATACTCCACTTGAAAGTCTTGCATTTCATATCCCAACAATTACTACATCACTGGCAGGATTTGGGCTCTGGATAAAAGAGAAAGATAAAAATCCCAGTTCGGGTGCCTGGGTCGTTGAGAGAACGGACTCGAATTCCCCTCAGGTTATTGAGCAAATAAGTGAAATTTTATTGGAATTCAGTTCTTATAATGAAAAGCAAATTGAAGAGGCCAGAAAAAAGGCATTTAACCTTTCCCGTATTGCACTTTGGAATGAATTAATAAATAAGTATAGAGATGCATACGATTTGGCACTTGAAAAGGCTGCATCGCGTGAAGAACTATATAGGGATAAGAGAACACCCGACTTGCTGATGGCATTTCCGGTTAAGAAATCTCAGGCTCCTGTTTGGAATAAGGTTTTAATAAAACCCGGTATACCTGAGAGATTTAATGGATTGAAACGGTTATCAAGAAATCTATGGTGGACATGGCACCCTGAAGTGGCAGATCTTTTCAGTATGATAGATCACAAACAGTGGGAGGTGCTCAATCATAATCCCATGGCTCTGCTTGAATCATTGTCAATCAATCAAATGCACGACCTTGAGCGCAATGAAGCATTTACTTCCAAGCTGGATGCGATTTATGAGAAGTTTGAGGCTTACATGAAAAAAGCCAGCAAGAAACCCAAAAACCAGATTGCTTATTTCAGTATGGAATATGGTTTGCATGATACGGTTCAGATATTCTCAGGTGGTTTAGGCATATTAGCCGGTGATTACTTAAAGGAAGCCAGTGATTCAAATGTTAACCTTATAGGTGTTGGATTATTATACCGCTATGGATATTTCAAGCAAACACTCTCAGCCCATGGTGATCAGGTGAATACCTATAATCCACAGAAGTTCACCCATATGCCTTTAAAGCCTGTAAGGACTGCTACCGGTGAATGGCTGAAAGTAACTGTAGCATTGCCGGGGAGAAATCTCTATGCTAAAGTATGGAAACTTGATGTGGGAAGGATTCCTCTTTACCTGATGGATTGTGATATAGATGAAAATTCTGAGGCTGACCGTTTTGTAACACATCAGCTTTATGGTGGTGATTGGGATAACCGTTTCAAACAGGAACTTCTTTTAGGCGTTGGAGGTATTCGAATGTTGCGGGCACTTGGCTTTAATCCTGATATTTTTCACTGTAATGAAGGACATGCAGCTTTCATTGGCATTGAACGATTAAGGATATTGGTAAGTGAGAGGAGATTCTCATTTGATCAGGCTGTTGAAATTGTAAGATCCACACAATTATTTACTACACATACACCTGTTCCTGCCGGGCATGATGCATTCAGTGAAGATGTTTTAAGAACTTATATTCCGCATTATGCCGAACGCTTGAACATCTCGTGGAATAGTTTTATGAACCTGGGCCGATTCATTGAGAATAAACCTGATGAGAAGTTTTCAATGAGTGTACTTGCTGCCAGGCTATCACAGGAAATGAATGGTGTTAGTTTGATTCATGGCAGGGTAAGCCGTGACATGTTTAATGGGATGTATGAAGGATTCTTCCCTGAAGAACTGCACATAGGCTATGTAACTAATGGTGTCCATATGCCTACGTGGGCATCTCATGAATGGCAGAAACTATACAGACACATTTTTGGTGCTGATTTCCTGGAACATCAACACGAAAAAGACAGGTGGATGAAAATATACGAAGTGTCAGATGATGAGATATGGCAGCTACGGCAGATGCATCGACAAATTCTCATTGAAGATATTAAGTGTAGATTAAAGGTAGATCTAAAAATGAGGCAGGATAATCCGAAGAATATCATAAAAACACTCGATATCCTGAACAATAGTACATTGACAATTGGTTTTGCGAGGCGTTTTGCCACATATAAAAGAGCACATCTGCTCTTCACAAATATGGAGCGTTTGGAGAAGCTTGTTAACAATAAGGATCGTCCGGTACAATTCATTTTTGCCGGCAAGGCTCATCCCGCCGATAAAGCAGGCCAGGATCTGATTAAACGGATTGTTGAAGTTTCAAAAATGCCTCAGTTCCTTGGAAAAGTCATTTTTGTTGAGAATTATGATATGACATTGGCCAGCAAGTTAGTACAGGGAGTTGATGTGTGGTTAAATACGCCAACCCGTCCATTGGAAGCTTCGGGTACTTCAGGTGAAAAAGCCGTAATGAACGGAGTGCTTAACTTTAGCGTGCTTGATGGTTGGTGGGCAGAAGGTTATAAACCGGGTGCCGGTTGGGCACTATCAGAAGAACGCTCTTATGATAACCAACAGTTCCAGGATGAATTGGATGCTGAAAATATTTACAATACTTTTGAAAATGAGATTGTCCCTGCATTCTATGATAGAGATGAAAACGGTGTGCCCAAAAAATGGCTAAGCCATGTGAAAAAGACTATTGCCGAAATTGCACCCGAGTTCACAATGAAACGAATGATTGATGACTATTTCAATAAATATTATAATAACTTGATTTCCAGATCGTCATTACTAAAAGAAAACGATTACGAGAAGATTCGTCAGTTAGCTTCCTGGAAACGAAAAGTACTGAGGGGATGGGATAGCATTGAAATAGTTTCTGTCAATATGCCTGATTCTACAATAAAACCATTAAGATTAGGTGAAAACTTCGTTGCAGAAATTGTCCTTAATGTTAATGAACTCGCACCTGCAGATTTAGGAATGGAAGTTCTGTTTGGTCATAAAATTAATGATGAGGTAAAGAAGATATCTTCAGTTGAAGAGATGACAGTTGCTGGCGTAGATGGTAATATAGTGACCTATTTTATAGAATTGAGAACAGAAAAAGCAGGTGTTTATGACTTTGCTTTTAGATTATATCCTAAACATCCATTATTGCCTCATCGGCAAGACTTTAATCTGGTTAGATGGATATCAAAGGATTAAAATGAATACATAACATAAAATAAATAGATACAAACATGAAGTTACTTGAAGGAAAAGTTGCACTTATTACAGGTGGTGCCAGAGGTATTGGTAAATCAATTGCTATTCGTTTTGCCTCTGAAGGTGCACATATTGCATTCTCTGATCTGAACATTGACGAACAGGCATTGGCACTTGAAAAAGAGTTGTCAGGCTATGGTATAAAAGCTAAAGGCTATGCTTCAGATGCCAGTTCTTTTGATGGAAGTGAAGTGCTTGTGAATAATGTTGTTGAACACTTTGGTAAAATTGATATATTGGTGAATAATGCCGGAATAACCAGAGATAATTTGCTTATGCGAATGACTGAGGCTGACTGGGACCTGGTAATCAAAGTCAATCTGAAATCAATTTTCAACATGACTAAGGCAGTGCAAAAAGTAATGCTCAAGCAGCGTAGTGGCTCTATTATAAATATGAGCTCTGTTGTTGGAATTGAAGGCAATGCCGGGCAAGCAAACTACAGTGCATCAAAAGCCGGCTTAATTGGCTTTACCAAGTCGATTGCAATGGAGCTTGGTTCCAGAAATATCAGGTGTAATGCTGTAGCTCCCGGTTTCATTGAAACGGATATGACAGCTAAACTTTCAGAAGAAGTAAGAAAAAGCTGGGCTGAGCAGATTCCTTTAAGAAGGGGTGGAAAACCTGAAGATGTCGCAAATGTTGCCTTGTTCTTAGCTTCTGAAATGTCATCATACGTCACCGGTCAGGTTGTCAGTGTTTGCGGCGGAATGCATACCTAAAACGCGAACTTCTGAATGATTGAAATTATTGGGATTGTTACTTTATCTTGAAGCCTATTCGAAATAAAGTAAATAGTAAAGACAGAAAATTAAAGAAATAATACTGATCTTGAACTTTAAACTTATAACTACTTACCCTTGGTGGGTTATATTGCTCTGTATTCTTAGTGGCCTTATTGTATCAGCCATTCTATATTTTAGAAAAGGCAATAAGGAATACACAAACAGCATTAAGTTAGTATTGTCAATATTAAGGTTCATTTCTATTTCAATATTAGCTTTCTTGCTGATCAATCCTATGATTAGAACGATAAAGCGGTCAACCCTTAAACCCTCCATTATATTAGGTATTGATAATTCGGCTTCAATAATCATGAATGCTGATTCAGCATATTATAAAGCCGAATTTATCAACCAATTGGAGAAGCTAAAAAAGGATTTAAGCAAAGATTTTGATGTTCACAGTTTTACTTATGGTGATGGTGTCAGGATAGAGGAGGATCTGGATTTCAAAGACCAGTTATCAGATTTATCTGCCTTTTTCAAAGAGGTAAATACAAGATATTATAACAGCAACATTGGAGCGGTTATAGTGGCGAGTGACGGCATTATTAATAGTGGATCTGATCCCTTCTATTTTGCACGGAACAGTAAATATCCGGTTTATTCTATTAATCTTGGAGATACCATTACAAGAAAGGATATCCGACTTCAAAAAGTCAATTATAATAAAACTGTAATTAAAGGTAATAGGTTTCCTGTTGAAATAAATATTCAGGCAGTTGATCTGGTTGGTGAGAAATCAACGATAACTGTAAGTGAAGAAAACAGTATTTTGTTTTCTCAGGAATTTGAAATCAATTCATCTAATCAAATACTGACTATTCCCGCCTATCTTGAAGCAAATGAAGTTGGCCTTAAACGCTATAAGGTGTCAATTGATGATTTTGAAAGTGAGATAAATAAAAGCAACAATAATCTTGAAATCTATATTGAAGTAGAGGAGAGTATGCTTAAAGTAGCTATTGTATCTGATTCTCCCCATCCGGATGTTGCTGCTTTGCAGAGATCGCTGCAAAACAGTAATTTTTTTGAGGTTCAACTTTTTAAGGCGAAAGAATTTAACTTAGGGAAATCTGATTCATACAGCCTGATTATAATGAATCAACTACCCTCATGGTCTAATGCATATACTTCTCAGTTGAATAATATTATTCAGTCAGGTATTCCATTATTGTTTATTATAGGTTCTGAAAGCAATATTCAATTGGTTAATTCTCTTGATATTGGATTGTCAATGACAAATTTTAAGAAGTCGTATAATGAATCCCTTCCGGCACTTAATAATTCATTTGCATTATTTCTTTTATCAGAATCACAAAAGAAGCTCTTTGAAGTGTTTCCTCCTCTAATATCACCATTTGCAAATTATTACTTTGCAAATTCAGCACAGGTATTAGCCTATCAGCAAATCGGTAAAACAACAAC
>CALCQV010000042.1 GCA_937894795.1 uncultured Bacteroidales bacterium | reverse complement strand
CACTACCGATGCCCCCGGTAATGATTCGTTGTTCGACTGGTCAGTAACAGTGCCACTAATATTCCTGTCTTGCCCGTTTACGGACATAACAGAAATAATCAACAAGAGCAGTAAGATACTCCTGAACAACCCTGTTGCTTGTTTGAGACGTAGATTATTCTTCATAACAGTGGATTTGGGTTTAAGGATTAGGGAAAACTACTAGGAATGATTTATGACATCACAGGATAATCCCATTCTAAATAATGGAGCCACCCCACAATACCAACAAATATAATACAAAAAACGCGATAATATGCGAATTCTACAGCTTGCCGATTAAAAAAAACAAGGCCTTTGATGAGTGAGGATCAATCAATTTTGAGTATAGAATAAATATCCTTCCATGTTAATCACTTTTGCTCCATTTGGTATATGGATTACCTGCTAATCCTGAATTATAATAGCGGGTATCGCCCGTAACCTCCTTGCCCAGCCAGTCAGGCTTTATAAAATCCTCTTCTTCCGACTGAAGCTCTATTTCAGCAACCACAAGTCCTTCATTTTCGCCATAGAATTCATCAACCTCATAAGTGTGATTCCCTGCTTTTACCAGGTATCGAAATTTTTCAATAATGCCCTGCTCACAAAGTTGCAGCAACTCTTCAGCTTCATATAGTGGAATCTCATACTCCCATTCAGAACGTATTGTCCCTGCTGCGTTGGCTTTCCCCTTGATGGTGAGATATCCGCTTTTATCCCTGATGCGTATTCTTACTGCCCTTTCAGATAAAGAGGATAAATAACCTTGAATTATGCGTGACTTTGAAATGGCAAACTGCTTGAATTCACCCTTTACCAGGAATTTGCGTTCAATTTCTTTTGGCATTCTTATGTATATTGGTTAGACAAACGATACCTGGCTACACATAATATTTGTAAATCAGAAGCCTAAAGCTACTGCTTAATATTCAAAAATTGACAATTGCCACCGGCAACAACATGTGAATTGGTTGTATACGGCAATTGATATAACCAGATGGCACTCTACTCGTCCTCAGTTTTTTCTGATGCACAGGTTTTTATGCCGAATATTGCATATATGGGACAGAAACTGGTAATACTTGTTATCAGAAGCAATGCCCCTACAACGAGGAGAACAGTACCAAGTGTGCCTGTAATTGTTTTGGTGGCAAAATAAAGGATGGCTATTATTGCAGCTAAAACAATCCTGATGGTCTGATCGTTCATTCCCAAGTTCTTTTTCATGTTAATAAGTTTTATGATTGACTGTAAAACCAAATAAATATAAACTCAATTATGAGATATAATAAAAAACTCTAGCAATTCAATGAAATCCGGCCATCGGCCTGATGAATAGACTACAATTCCAATGTCGTTACTCCCGAATAACTTAAAAATCCTTTACTTTGCCATTAGATATATACAAATATAATAAAAAATAAGGACATTTCATTGATTATTCAACAAATCACAAACAGGTTGGAAGACAAACGGAAATATTTATTTCCACTAATGGTATTGTTTGCCTTATTTATGAGTTTCTGGAAGCTTGGAGGTGAGCCGTTGCATCAATGGGACGAATCACGCAATGGTGTAAATGCCATTGAGATGATACAAAATCATGATTATTTTAATCTCTATTACGGTGGCCAGCCTGATACATGGAATGCCAAGCCTCCCCTGATGATCTGGATGATAGTGGGTTCCTATAAAGTATTTGGTACCAATGAATTTGCACTGCGCTTTCCTTCTGCATTGGCTATATTCTTGTCATTTATTGTACTTTTTGCAATTATACGACTCTATGGGAGTGAGTGGCTTGCCTTGTCTACCTGTATGATCCTTATGACGGTGAATGGCCTTATTGGCAGTCATGTGGGTAGAACCGGTGACTTTGATGCATTGTTTATTCTTTTTCTGCTGATCACAATCTATTTTGCCCTTAGATACATCGACTTTAAAAATGCAAATGCCATTATCATTTCTGCCATTTTCTTAGGTATGGCATTCTATACCAAAGGACTGGCTTCACTGATCATCTTACCCGGTTTGGTGTTGTATCTTATATTGACAAAGAAATTCATCAAAATACTCAGGGACTACCGATTCTGGATAGCTGCAGTAATATTTATCTCCTTCGTTTTAAGTTGGTTCCTATTGGTTAGTCTTTATGGACTGAAATTTGAGGGAAGCGTTTATGGTAGTGTGAATTCTTTTGAAACAATGTGGAAGTATGATGTGCTTCAACGGTTGACTGAGGGATTCGCAAACGGGCATGTCCGCAATTATGCCTTCTTTTTCAACTATCTGGATGCCCGGTTTAATCTGTGGAATTATGTATTTTACCTGGTCTTGGCAGGTGCATTTTTCAAGCTGATAAGAAAGGATTGGAACTTGCAGATTGAAGGCAAAAGTCTGCTGTTTCGACTGGCCTTATTTTCCTGCTGTTTATGGGCAACCATTGGTATCTTTCTTACATTTTCAGTGGAGACTCACAATTGGTACCTGGCACCCGCGCTGCCTTTCATCGCCATCACAACTGCACTTGGAATAAGCTATTTTGTGAGGTATTATCGCTTTGCCGGATTACTGTTGATTTGTTTGCTGCTTTTTACTTTTTCAAGGAAGGTGATAACCTTAAGCAGCCCGGGACATTATCCTGCAATGCTCTCAAATAATGAAAGGAATATACAAAGCTCCCAAAAGGTAGTATGCCTGAATATTGACAGACAGGATTACCTGTGCTATATGAAAATGCGCAATGGTCATGTTGAAACTCTGTATAGTTCCATTGAACCTGCGTTGCTGGGCAACCGTCTTGACAAATTAAATGCTGAGGATAGTTTGAAAGGCGCTGTCATCCTTCTATTGAAAAAGGAAGATTATTCATCAGTCAAACTAACACAAAACGACCTGACAATTCTGGGGACGGATGATCAATATATCATCAGTCAGTGGAAAAAGAAGTGAAGAGCATTACCTGTTTCAGGATATCATGAATGGAACTATCTACAATAGGATACTGAAGATAACGGTATAAACCGAATTTAGAGATTACATCTGGTATCAGATTGCTTCTTACTGTGATAATAAGGCATAAATCAGGAATCTGAAGAAGGCTCTCAATGCTTTCACTCCATGCTTCCCCATGAAGCTCAAATCGTCCTATTTCATCAATCATCACTACTTGTTTATCCCTAATATTATCAGTTGAAAGAATCCTTTTACCCCAATCAAGAGACATCTTGTTAATGAGAAATTTGCCATGCCGGCCTCCGGTGCTTTCCTGATCAGCAGTTGCTCCAGTCATATTAAGGGACCTGGAATCAGGCTGTTTTAATGGTAGACTCGACAGTCTCATAAATTCAACGGTTTCTCCTGTTTCAATGGAAGTTAGGTCATAGCCTATAGTTTGACCATCAAGTAAAATACGGGGAGCTAAAAAACCTATAGCAGAGATATTTTCCTTCTTAAGTTGAATGGCAAGGTTGGAAAGCAATGTTGTTTTTCCCTCGGCCACTTCACCTGAAAGGATAATAACAAAAGGTTGAACACCCATATTCAGCTCAGCATATCTTTTATCAGCCAGTGAAAGTAGCAGCTTGACAACACCTGCGGGTTTAGTAAAGAATGTACGTGCATCAGGTAAGTGTGAAAATACACTGGGGAGGGTTTCAAAGGCGAGTTCCAGTGCTCCACTTATATTCCGGTAACTGCTGTTCTGAAGAAAGTTCCTGATACGTGGATTGTAAAGCTCAGTGCCGAGTGCTGAAAAGCCTATGATAACAACTGCAGCTCTTGCATTCATCTCCAATCCGGTCAATAATCCGGTAACCAGCGCATCTTTCTCTCCGCTGATATATGTTATTGTAATGGCAGCTAAAAGAGAAATTACTCCGAAAGAGATCCAGAACCTGGGACGTGAAAGCTGATGCATGGCTTTCTTGTACCTGACTACCCATATAGAAATTGCCAGTACTGACACGGGAAACCATAAATAAACTTCGCTTACGCCAATGAGCGTAAGCAATCCTATCAGTCCAACGAAGCTTCCTATCAACCATGCTATTGAATGATCAAACGAAACTTGCCTGCCTTTGAATCTTTCAGGTAGTTCTGTTGCTTCTTCAATGAATTTAATATCCTTTACCTCGTTACCAGAAGCAGTGATCTCTTTGCCTATCTTAATTCCGATAAGAGCTGTAATTATTCCAAAGAGTAAATAAAGACAAAGAAGCAGGAGTAAGGGTTGCCAGAATAGTTGGGTAGAAATATTGAGCTGTTTCTCAACAAACCTCAATACTCCTGAATATATCTCCACGATGTTGGATCCGTAATAGATTAGAAGGTTGGCTAACTTCTGGAATAGCACCCACGACATAGCCAATGCGGCACCTGTAATAAAGCCTAGGATATTTCTGCCCAGTGCACGGACGCTCATTTCAAATAACACCGCTTCCATGAATATTGCCACCATGGGTCCGAATATTACGGCACTTGGCGACATAGCCTTCATCATGGCACATATTAGTCCACTGCGCCAGAATAATCCCCGGTCTTTCCAACGGTAGGAGGCTGCTATGAGCAGTATGATGCCAATAGCCGTCAATACATTGCCTTTAAAGGGAACATGCAGATTATGCAGGAAACTTCCAAGGATGATCTCTGAAGCGGCCCATGTGGCGCCTAACACCGATGCCTTGAGCCATACTTCACTCAGTTTGTTATTCCTTTTCATCCCTTGGTTTAATGGAGGTAAAGGTATAAAAAGGTTGCATTTGGAATACTGATGACTATCAGCTGTTTTTAGGACCTTCTATCCTGAAATAGTTATCCAGCAGTATTGCAGCTGCTTGATAAGGGCTAAGCGTTTTTTCATCCAGCATTTTCTCAGCATCACTGATCAGATTTCTGATCTCCGGGTTCTGATAGAAGTGGTCATAAAGACGATTATTGATATAGTCGAGCATGATCTGCCGCGATTGGTATGCACGTTTTGAGTCGAAATAGTTATTGGCAGTAGTGAATTCTCTATAGTTGAGGAGCATGTCCCAGATTTCACGTATACCATCTTTGGTGATAGCCGAGCAGGTCACTGTCTCTGGACCCCAGCCTGAATCAGGTACAGGGAAGAAATGAAGGGCATTTCTGACCTGATTTTTAGCCAGTTCTGCTTTAATTTTATTATCACCATCAGCTTTATTTATGGCTACAGCATCAGCCATCTCCATGATGCCTCGTTTAATGCCCTGCAGTTCATCGCCTGCACCTGCTATCATTAGCAGTAGGAAAAAGTCGACCATAGAATGAACGGCAATTTCTGACTGTCCAACGCCCACAGTTTCAACAAAAATGACATCAAAACCGGCTGCCTCACAAAGAATGATAATTTCACGAGTCTTACGTGCCACACCACCAAGGGAACCTGCAGAGGGAGAAGGGCGAATAAAGGCATTGGGATGCACTGACAGTCCTTCCATACGTGTCTTATCACCCAGAATACTGCCTTTTGACCTGGCACTGCTGGGATCAATGGCCAATACTGCCAAGCGATGGCCAAGTGATGTAACATGCAGTCCCAGGGCTTCAATGAAAGTGCTCTTACCAGCCCCTGGTACTCCTGTTATGCCTAGTCGTAGGGATTTACCCGAATAGGGCAAGCAACGTGCAACCAATTCCTGTGCAATGGCTTGGTGTTCAGGAAGTGAACTTTCCAGTAAAGTGATAGCCTGGCTGAAGATTGTACGATTGAAGTGAATGATGCCATCAAAATAATCATTGGTAGTAAGCACTTGTTTACGTTTTCCCTTAAGTGCATGCACAGCCGATTCATTTACTGATGGAGGTTGTGGAATTCCCTCACGCTCAGTAAGTGCTGATGGTAATTTGTTATGATCCCTGTTCTTCCCTTCCATGTGAGCAAAGGTAAGAAAAAGTTTCTCAATAAAGCCCCGGATCTGCCATTAGTGGGTCGGTTCGCTGTTCAAAGATTCAACATTAAATAGTTGCATTTAACCCGTTAACGAATGCAAGAAAAAAAATATTACTTTTACGCCCATTACAAAAATACCTAAACTGCCTTTTATGACCATAGGAATACTCAAAGAAAATGAAGGGGAGAACAGGGTAGCGATGCTTCCTGAAAGCATTGCCACACTTGTAAAGATGAATGTCAACATGGTTGTTGAAACGGGCGCCGGTTTACGTGCCTATGCCACAGATGCTGAATATGTAGATGCCGGAGCCAAGATAGGATCAAAGGCACAGGTTATTGCCGATGCTGATCTGGTACTGAAAATTCAACCTCCTACTACAGAGGAGATGGCCATGTTTAAAGAAGGCCAGTCACTGATGTCGGTACTCAATCCCTATTTCAACACTTCGCTGGTCAAACAGCTTGCTGAAAAGAACATTACAGCTTTCAGTATGGATATTGTACCACGAACCACTCGTGCGCAGGCAATGGACATCCTTTCGTCCATGGCTACCGTTGCCGGTTATAAGGCAGTTCTTACAGCAGCCAATACACTGCCTAAGTTCTTTCCAATGTTTATGACTGCTGCCGGTACCATCAAGCCGGCCAATATGCTGATATTAGGCGCCGGCGTTGCAGGATTACAGTCTATTGCAACAGCCAGAAAGCTGGGTGCTGTGGTTTATGTATTCGACGTAAGGGCAGCTGTTAAAGAGGAGGTAATGGGCCTCGGAGGTAAGTTTGTTGAAGTGGAAGGTGCTATTGACGATAAATCGGCAGGTGGTTATGCCGTTGAACAGACCGATGAATTCAAAGCCCGTCAGGCTAAAGCCATTCACGATCAGGCAGTAAAGTCAGATGTTATCATTTGTACTGCTCAAATACCAGGGAAAAAAGCACCACTTCTTATCCGTAAGGAAACAGTGGAAGCCATGAAACCGGGTTCTGTAATCATTGATCTTGCCGCTTCTACAGGAGGTAATTGTGAGGTTACCGTTGATAACGAAACCGTTATTCATAATGGTGTTAAGGTAATTGGCAATTCGCAGCTTCCAACCGATATGCCTACAGATGCAAGCAGGATGTTTGGAAAGAACATGATCAATTTCCTGAAACTTATCATTACCAAAGAAGGTGCGCTAAATCTGAACTGGGAGGATGATATAGTTAAAGGCACTGCTGTTGCTCACAACCGTCAAATTGTTAATGAGCGCGTTAAATCAATCATTCAAGCATAAAAATATTTATTGAGACAGGTATTAGCCTGTCTTTTTTATTATTCACTAATTCAAAATAACTTATATGACCGGAATATTGCAATTTTTC
>CALCQV010000041.1 GCA_937894795.1 uncultured Bacteroidales bacterium | reverse complement strand
TGTTCACACCTTAATTTATGACCCTAAATGGTGCACATTGGTTTGACGACATACAATTTTAACCCACTTACTATCCACTTACCACCCACTAATTACCCACTATATTAAATTTACAAGGTGACTAGTTAGATGATATTTAGAGAATACTTTGCGTGTAGTAACCGGATCCAAATGAATCCCAACCCCAACAAAACGTTATAAAGTCAGCTTTCGGTAATACTCAACTTACCATTGAACCATTTTGAACCATTTTGAACAACTTTGAACCATTTTGAACCATTTTGAACAACTTTTTGGATTGAATTCCGAAAATGTTTAAACTTTCTTGGATTAGATTCCGAAAATGTTTAAAATAGAGGCCACCGTAAATAAAAAAGAGGCCACCACATTTGTGGAGGCCTCTTTTTAAGTTTTAGTTCCAGGTAATATTAAAGTCCCGAAGAAATCAGGAAGGTTGCAGCAAAAGCAACAATAGCATAGAGCTCAGGGAATACAGCAAGTACCATGGTCTTACCAAATACATCAAAACCTGAAGCTATAGATGCAATACCATTGGCACAAACACGGCCCTGTACTATTGCAGAGATCAGTCCTACTGTTCCTAATGCAAGGCCGGCAGCCAGAATAGCCATCCCCTGTAAAAGAGTCATTTCAGGAGCAATGACTCCTGATGAATTTATAATAAAAAATCCGGCAAACCCATAAAGGCCCTGTGTACCGGGTAGTGCGCTCAGCAGCATATAGCTGCCAAATGCATCATCTTTCTTTTTAAGCGCTCCTATGGTTGCATTGCCGCCAATAACAACGCCAATTGAACTTCCGATACCTGAAAGGACAACCATCAGTGCAAGACCTATATAGGCCAGAATAATAGCAGTTGACATAATTTTTCTCTCCTCTGATTAATTAGTTTTATTGAATGGATTGATTGTTTTAATTATTAATGTTTAGAATACGGATTATATTTTTTACCACCTCCTACAAATCCGGCATTTTTGTAAAATTCTACGAATGTAAGACGCATCGGATGTACAAATGCACCTAATCCTGATAAGGCAATATTTGCTCCATGACCAACTATCATAACTATGATGAAGAGTACCGGTCCGAGAATGGGTATGCTATCAAGCAATGGCAATGAAATACTGTTTATAACATAGCCAAGGATACCTCCTGAAGCACTTAAGGCAAACAACCGGATATATGATAACACGTCACCAAAAATACCGGTTATGGTGCTGTACAGATCCCATAATCCCTTACCTATTCTTGCGGGAATAGAAATGCCGGGATCACTGAAAAATAACATGAGGAATACGCCGGCATATAAGCCAAACTTTGAATACTCACCACCCATTTTGACCAGGGTCATGTCAATTAATGCAAAAACACCAATGATTATACCAATAAGCGACAAAGCATACTGAAATCCAAATTGCTTTGCTCTCGAATATGCTTGTATAACCATTCCATAAATGATTTGCACCAGTCCGATTCCTAAAGCCAGATAAAACACAGTCGTATCATCAAGCATCAGCTTATGGAAAGGTTTCAAAGCAGCTATTTCATCCATATTGAATCCTAACAGGGTTCCGGTCACCACACCAAATATCATTGTTCCAATACCCAGAAAGATTGCCAGAGTGAGATATGGTTTTAATGAAGCGGATACCCGATTACGCAGGAGCACTCCGGCAAGCACAAAAATAACACCATACGCAAAGTCACCCATACAAAATCCAAAGAACATCATAAAGAATGGGGCGAAAAATGGTGTTAAGTCCATCTCCCCATAACTTGGCAGGGAAAATATCTCTGAAATGGGTTCAAATAATCTGGAAAACCAGCCATTCTTCAAAAGTATGGGTGGATTGTCATCAGGAACAGGTTTCTCCTTATAGTGAATAACATCAGAATCTGACAGATACATTTCTAATTGCTCATCATCTGAAACAGGGACATAACCGGTAAGGATACACAATTTATCATCAACCTGACGCATCGTTTTAAGCAATACCTGTTGGTAATCAATCTCCTCCATTACCCGTTTCCTTGATTCCTCCAAAACAGGGATATAAGCAGCAGCTATGGTATCAAGCTTTTGATTGGCTTCTGCAATCTGCTGTTCTATGTCTTTAAATGCTTCCCTGAGTTGCACCGGCGATTGGGCAGGAATCTTGATTTCATCGGCGTCTATATCCAAAACCTCATCTTTGTGCTGAATTGCAATAAAATAGATGTTTGTTTGAAACCGTTTAATTTCAATAACATGCTCATTCTGTCTTAATTCATTGGTAAAGAGCCGCTCAGGGGTAATAAAGAAGCGAATGGTATACCCTTCATCGTACAACTTTTGAATTAATTCAGTTGAATAATCACCCCAAGGTTCTGCCAAGGTAAGTTCCTTTTTTATCAGTGCTGCCTGATGAATTAACTTATCAATGCTTGCCTGGATATCCTTGACTTCGCTAATTACTTCAACGCCTTCTTTAGGTGTAAAATCCTGAACAGGACTCACTTTACGATTGGTAAGCGTACGCACCAGATCATTTATCTGTGCACTTAGAAGCATCTTGGTACGGATATTATCATCAATATCATTCCTATTGATTGAAACATCCACTACTCCAAGCTCTGCTATCTTTTTAAGAAACTCATTGTACTCCCGGTGGTACACTACAAAGGAGTACTTATACATGGGTACAATCATAGCACAGCCTCCATTGATTGACGGGTTTTAACAATTTTCTGAGCCGATTTTGAGAGGTTCTCCTCATCTTCCATGAAGCGTTTAATTTTACGGATTGCCTCTTCATAACCGGGTATCTGTACTTTCTCATACAGATTCACCTTCTGTGTAGTTTTCCTGCGTGCATGGTCCAGCAAATGCATGGTGCGCAAATGAAATTCACGCTCAATACCTACTTTTGCCAGGTTCTTGATTATTTCAATGCCTTCAGTATACCATGCAGGGGAATTGTACAAATTGTATTCACGAATACTGAACTTTACATCTTCAAGAATAGGGATTCTTACTCCTGCAATCTTCTTGATTGACAGGGTTACATCATCAACCTTCACTAATTCTTTATCAAATTCATTCCAGAAGCGCGACATGGAAGAATAAGCCCGAACACTGCTTTCCATCTGCTGTTCAAAGGAATGGGCAGTATCTTTGGATTTCTTTACTTCCATACGTAATGCCGATTCCTTGTTCTTAATGGTAGGCAATGCACGAACACGCACCTTGAGCTGCTTGTTTAGCTCCTGAAGTGATGTTTTGTTATATTGAAATTTTATTGCCATAGTGACATCATTTTTTCTCCTCCGGCCAGTACAGATCTACAAACTCCTGCTTTATACCCACTTCTGCCTTTGAGAAGTACCTGGCAAACAGGTTCCATGCAGTATCAAGCATTTGAGTTGTATCAATATTGACATCTATAGCCAGAAGGCTTTGGGAGTAATTACGGGCAAATTGCATAGTCCTCTCATCGTAGGCAGTAAGGTCAAAACCATTCTCCAGTTTGGTTTTTGCATTGGCCGCATCGGCATACAATCGAACGGCAGCATTCATAACCTGCGGATGGTCGGCTCTGGTTTGCTTACCGATAACCAACTGCTTCAATCGCGACAATGAGCGGAATGGGTCGATGATTACTTTGCCTATATCAGAATCACGACGAAGGAATAACTGACCTTCAGTGATATATCCGGTATTATCAGGAATAGCATGGGTAATGTCACCACCTGATAGTGTGGTTACTGCAATAATTGTAATGGAACCACCGTCGGGGAACTGCACTGCTTTTTCATAGATCTTTGCCAGATCGCTGTACAGTGAACCGGGCATACTATCTTTTGAAGGAATCTGGTCCATACGGTTTGACACAATGCTTAATGCATCAGCGTATAGTGTCATATCAGTCAGCAATACCAATACGGTTTCTTTCTTATCGTAGGCAAAATACTCAGCAGCCGTTAGCGCCATATCAGGTACCAGAAGTCGCTCAACCGGAGGATTCTCAGTAGTGTTTACAAAACTGATGATACGATCAAGAGCCCCTGCGTTATCAAATACATTCTTATAATAGAGGTAATCGTCGTTTGTCAAGCCCATGCCGCCCAGAATGATTTTATCAGCTTTGGCACGAAGGGCCACCATTGCCATTACCTGGTTGAATGGTTGATCAGGGTCAGCAAAGAATGGTATTTTCTGTCCGGTAACAAGTGTATTATTCAGGTCAATACCGGCAATACCGGTAGGAATGAGATCAGACGGTTGCAAACGACGCACCGGATTCACAGATGGGCCGCCAATTTCACGCTCTTCTCCTTCCACCTCAGGGCCTCCATCAATGGGTTGGCCGTAAGCATTGAAGAAACGACCTGCCAGATCCTCCCCTACTTTCAGCATAGGTGGCCTGCCAAGGAAGGTCACTTCTGCATTGGTTGGGATGCCCTCAGTACCTGAGAAAATCTGTAGTGTGATATTATCACCATTGATTTTAACAACCTGTGCCAGACGGCCATTAACTTCAGCCATTTCATCATAGCCAATGCCTGATGCCTGAAGTGTACAGGTGGCCTTGGTAATTTGAGTTAGTTTAGTATATATTTTTTTGAATGCTATAGTTTCCATCAGGCTGCTTTCCTTTCCTTCAAAGTGGCTATTAATTCTTTTTCAAAATTGTTGAACGCCTCTGATTCAAATTCAGAGTAGTTCATCTGCTTAAGGGTATTTATTACGCGCTTGAAGAATGGATTTACTTCATCAAATGAATCAAACTCAAGAGGGGTATTACAAATATTCAGCACCAGGTCAAGCATATACTGCTGACGCTTCATTGGGGTAGAGCTGTCAATCTTATCAAATGCATCCTGCTGCAGAATAATGAAGTCAATAACTTCAGATCTCCAGAAACGTATGTGATAATCAACGGGTACACCATCATCACCAAGAATATTGATTTGTTCATTGGCTTCTTTACCGCGCATCAATAAGTTACGGGCTTCTTCAACTTTATTAATCCATTCATCGGAAACATGACTTGAAAGATAGTCCTTCACTTCATCATATTCCAGGTATTTTGAATAACTATCAATGGGATCCACTGCGGGATATCTCTTGCTGTCGGCACGTTGCTGTGACAAGGCATAGAAACAACGAGCCACTTTTTTGGTTGATTCAGTTACCGGTTCTTTGAGGTTACCCCCTGCCGGTGATACTGTTCCAATAAAAGTAATTGAACCTGTAGCATCATTATTGAGCTTTACATAGCCTGCACGTGCATAGAAATTACTGATGATTGCGGGGAGGTCCATAGGGAATGCATCTGGTCCGGGAAGTTCTTCCATACGGTTTGACATTTCACGAAGCGCTTGGGCCCAGCGGGAAGTGGAGTCTGCCAGCAGAAGCACTTTAAGACCCATCGAGCGATAATATTCGCCAATGGTCATTGCAGTATAAACAGATGCTTCACGAGCAGCTACGGGCATATTTGAGGTATTGGCAATGATGGTGGTACGCTCCATCAATTTACGACCGGTACGCGGGTCATCCAAATGAGGAAATTCATAGAATATTTCAACTACCTCATTGGCACGTTCACCGCAAGCAGCAATAATGATCAAATCAGCGTCAGCCTGACGTGACAATGCATGCTGTAAAACAGTTTTCCCTGATCCGAAAGGCCCGGGAATAAAACCTGTACCTCCTTCAACAATCGGATTGAGGGTATCAATGATACGTATGCCTGTTTCCATCAGTCTGAATGGGCGAGGTTTCTCCGTATAGGCTTTAATGGCAAGTTTTACCGGATAGGTCTGAACCATAGTAACGGGATATTCTCTTCCGTTTGCATCTTCAAGTACGGCCATGGTTTCAGAAGCAGCATAACTACCGGCTTCTGCCAGCCATTTAACTCTATACGTCCCTTCCATCTTGAAAGGAACCATTATTTTATGGTTGATCCAGCTTTCCTTTACCTCACCAAGCCAGGAACCGGCAATTACTTCGTCGCCCACTTTAGCGAGAGGTTTGAAATCCCACTCATCTGAACTGTTAATTGCCTCTGTATATTCACCCCTTCTAAGGAAAGTGCCTTCCATTTTATCAAGGTCATGCTGCAAGCCGTCATAATTTTTCGAAAGTATGCCCGGACCTAAGGTAACTTCCAGCATGTGCCCTTCAAATTCAACCGTATCGCCTACTTTCAGGCCACGGGTGCTTTCAAATACCTGCACATAGGCTATATTGCCTATTACCTTGATTACTTCAGCCATAAGCTTTACGCCGGCCAGGTTAATATAACAGATTTCATTTTGCGATACAGGCCCATCTGCTTTAACCATCACCAGGTTAGCAATGATTCCTGAAACTACACCATTTGTCTTTTTACTTTTTTCCATCACTTATAGAGAATTCATTTGGAAATTCATAACTTGATTGCAGATCACCCAACAATCTGCGGAATAATTCTTCACCGGTCTTGGGATCCAGCTTTAACCAACGTTCAATTATTTGAATCTTGACCATATAACTGATCACTATTTCAATGGAGAAATAGTTGAAGGTATTCATCTCATCGAGCACTGTCCAGCGCAACTGATCAATGGCCTTCTCCCTGACAGAAATATCAGTGATGTCATTCAATTGGTTAATCCTGTCAAAATACTCCCATTCGGCTGCTTCTCCCAAATCTCTTCCTATTCTTTTCCTAAGAGAATTAACCATCGGAGTATCTCCAATAAAATGATCATCCATTGGAAGATTGAAATTCTGGGCTGTATTAAAAATCAGAACATTTTTAAGGTTGATCTCAAACTCCATCCATTTGCGAAAGAATTGATTATCAGCATTGAGAGCTTCCCTGAGATACAGGGATGTAAGCTCATAATCAGCTTTTGTTGCTGACATCTGCTCTTCCTGACTGAAATAAATGCCGAGGAACTTCTTGATATATGCGTGAACATTTGACTGTTCATCTGAGAACAATTTATCGGGAGTAGCCACTTCTGCAATGGCCAACTCCAGTTGTTCACGGCTATATATAGCTGAAGAATTTAAATCACCCTCTGATTTATTAAGTATCTGCAACAGATTAGAGTTGTCATAAGGGAGAAAAAACCACTCAATGCAATAGTAGTCCTTCTTAAACAATTGCGATTTAAGATATTCTCTGAACTCTGAACTGCCAAACTGTAGCTTACCCTGGTCAATAGAAAGGTCAGGTAACCCTGCTATCAGAAAATAATAATTGTGACGTCCCATTATTACTCACCAAAAAGAAGTTGAATAGTTCTAGGGCGCATGAAGCCCTTGAAATAGTTGGCAAAGTCCTCATCAGTGAAGCTGATGGTATAATTGCCATCTTTGGGACTTATTTTGAACCCGGCCTTCATATTTCTGTCGAAGGTGATTTCAAGATTTTTCTGCAATTCAGCAACTGTCTGTTCATTGAAATAAGCCGCTATAGCATCCTCATCAGCTTTAGGGAGGGTAAGTGTTGCATTCTTGCCCAATCCTTCAATAACTTTCTGAACCAGCCCGCCAACAAATTTCTTGTCCTTAAGGGCATCCTTTACAGGTGTTTCAACAGCTTTCAGGGTGATCATTTCAACTATTTGCTGCTTTAGCTTATTAGCAGCCTGCTTTGACGACATCCTGATTTCAGATTCATTATTACGCTTGATTTCCTTAGCATTTTCATGTGCATTCCTGATTAGATCAGCTGCATCCTGCTGCGCTTTTCTGATGATTTCATCAGCTGTCTTGTTAGCTTCCTCAATAATAGATACCGCGTCTGATTTTGCTTTCTCAATTCCTTCAGAATAGATCTTTTGAGTGAGTTCCTGGAGTTTATTTTCCATAATGCGTTACTTTACTATTTTGAATGTGCAAAAATAGATTAATTTTTTGCCCTAAAAAATTAAATTGTAGAATCTTTTGACATATAAACATGCACCTTGTTCAATATGTTACATATTGATCAATTGAGTTTTACTCTCGAATAATCGGCATATTTATAGATTGTGGCACCTTGGTTTTCATAGCCTCCATTGCTACTTTTAACAAACCTGAAATTGTTGCTCAGGCCATGAAAATTTGTATTCCCGAGGCAATTGC
This sequence comes from uncultured Bacteroidales bacterium, assembly GCA_937894795.1. Lineage (GTDB taxonomy): Bacteria > Bacteroidota > Bacteroidia > Bacteroidales > Lentimicrobiaceae > Lentimicrobium. The sequence continues at coordinate 13,848 of CALCQV010000041.1, read as the reverse complement.
TGAAGCCATTGCCATAATCATACAATGCTGCCAGGAAATATAAAGTTGCATCATAACCCAGGTATGCATATTTTTCTATTTCCGGCTCAGCAATATATTTTGAGCGGAAGATTCGCAGGAAATGCTTCACATGCTTGTCGCTGAAATCAACAAACCAGGGATTGAAGAAGTGTGTATTGAGTTTCATCAGATAGTTGTAGTCCAGTTCCATTTCCTCCCATTCAGGAAGTCCAACCACCGTTATGTTGTGGCTGGCTGCCTGTTCCGACAAGTCGCGCAGCAACGCCGGCAACACAGCCTTATCATTGGTTGTGATAATTACAAGGTTGGGTTTCGATTTTGAAAAACTCTTTTGTATTCCGCTCCATCCGTTCACACTATAAATCACCTCCTTTAAACCGGCACCATTCATGCCATCGCCATTTAATGAAGATTTGATCACCTCAGCCATGCCACTGTTTTCCTCTTTATTACGCCTGACAAGAATAACATTGTCATTATTGTGATTTGCCTTTATATACTCTGATAAAGCATTGTACTGTGACCAACCTGAGGGTTGCAGTTTAAATATAAACTCATTGCCCTGGGTAAGTTCTGACCGTCGGGAAAGGGGATTGATTATTGGAATCTGATGTTCACGTGCATACCCTGCAGCCACATCAAAACTTTCAGCAAAAAATGGCCCGATAATTAAATCCATATCCACCAAGTTACTCTTGGCTATCAGGCTTCTGGTTTTTGCTGTGTTATCGCCGTGATCGGTATCAAACACATGTATTTTAACCTTCATGCCAAGTGAAGCCATTGAATCAGCGGCAATAACTACTCCCTGGTAAAATTGAATGAAATCAAATGAAACATACTCATCGGCTGACTTAAGTACTCCAGCGCTGCTTACTGATATGCTGTCAGAAAGTTCAAGCATCATGGGTACCAATAGTGCCACATCATACACTTCTGAATTTCCACCGGTCTTTTTCAGGCATGGTTGTTCAGGCTTAAGCTCAATAGCAGCCTTATTTATTGCCCGCCCCATAATCACCGTATCAGGCTCCTTTACATACCTGATTCTCTTGGTAACGGATGGTATTCTCAGTATATCTCCTTTACGGAGATTACCACTGGATGATGGATTGGCTTTTATTATGTCATTTATATCCACTCCGTACTGCCTCGATATGCTATAAAGGGTCTCTTTTCTGGCGACTGTATGTTCAATAAATGAAGTGTCTCTCACTTGAATCTTCAATGGTTCAACCTGATTTCCTGACACTTCTGCTTTACCTTCCTGTATAGCAGGAACCATGAGTATCTGACCGGCTTTTAATCCATCTTTAACTGAAGGATTCAGCCTGGTAAGTTCCTCAACTGTAATATTGTACTTTTTAGTTAAGCTATATAGTGTTTCCTGTGGCTTGACAATGTGTTCAGCATAATTGCTTAATTTAACTTTATCAATCTCTGCGCCCTTGGGAATCTTAACAGTCATACCGATGCGCAGGGTATCAATACCCGGATTGGCACTAAGCAGTTCTTTAACAGGAACGGAATACTTTCTGGAAATGGCATACCAGGTCTCTTTAGGCTGTATTATGTGGTTGGTGAATGAGGGATCCTGTTTAATTATGCCTGCATCCTTTTCAACCTTAGCCGGTTGGCTGCTTTTTACAGGGATCCGTATCACTTTATTAGGCTGAAGGCCTGAAGAAATTTCAGGATTCGCTTTTAATATTTCAACATTCGTTACTTCATACAATTGTGAAAGTGATTGAACGGTTTCCCCTTCAACCACGAAGTGCATGTAATATGACTCGCCCTTGTAAGTCTCTACGATATCACTTTTTCTGGATACGGTTTGTGCCGACAAAAACTGCAATGAAAATGTGATAACAATCAGAATGCTAAATATACCTCTCACGTCACAATCTATTTAAATATATTAATACAGGTTATTCCCATTCAATAGTGGCCGGTGGCTTTGAACTTATATCGTACACCACCCTGTTTACTCCTTTTACTTTATTAATGATATCATTTGACACTTTGGCAAGGAATTCATAAGGCAGATGCGACCAATCGGCTGTCATGCCGTCGGTTGAGCCGACTGCTCTGAGTGCTATTACGTTATCATACGTACGTTCATCGCCCATAACACCCACTGATTTAACGGGCAGTAAAATCACTGCTGCCTGCCATACTTTATCATAAAGGCCAAAAGTCTTCAGTCCTTCAATAAAAATACTGTCGGCCTCCTGAAGTATGGCAATCTTTGACGGGGTTATATCCCCCAGAATTCTGATTCCCAAACCGGGGCCGGGGAAAGGATGACGATTGAGTATGCTCTCACTTATTCCCAAACCAAGGCCTACCCTCCTGACTTCATCTTTAAATAAGCTCTTCAATGGTTCAACTATCTTAAGCTTCATATAATCAGGCAAACCACCTACATTGTGATGTGATTTAATGGTTGCAGAAGGCCCGTTTACAGAAACAGATTCAATAACATCGGGATAGATAGTACCTTGCCCTAACCATTTTACATTGGTTATGCGGTGTGCTTCCTTATCAAAGACCTCAATGAAAGTCTTGCCTATAGCCTTACGCTTAGCCTCAGGCTCTGTAAGTCCTTCCAGCGCATTAAGAAAATCGTTTGTAGCGTCAACTCCCGTAATATTCAGGCCCATGTGTTTATATGAATCAAGCACTTGCTCATACTCGTTTTTACGCAGCAGGCCGTTATTGACAAAAATGCAGTGCAGGTTTGTAGAAATGGCTCTATGCAATAAAACGGCAGCAACCGTTGAGTCCACTCCACCTGAAAGGCCCATTACCACTTTATCATTACCAATGGTTTGCTTCAGCTCATGAATTGTTGTTTCAATAAAGCTGGCCGGAGTCCAAAGCTGTGAACACCCACAAATGGAAACCACAAAATTTGAAAGTAATTTACCCCCTTCGGTTGAGTGATAAACCTCAGGATGAAACTGGATACCCCAGGTCTCTTCGTCTTCAATCTGGAAACCGGCAATCTCAACATCCGCAGTACTGGCAATAACGTTGAAATTATCAGGTTTCCTAAGTATTGTATCACCATGCGACATCCACACCTGGCTTCCGGCGGTTATTCCCTTCAGTAAGCGGTTATCATCGTTCACATAACCCAGATTTGCCCGGCCATATTCCCTGATTTGTGATGGCTGCACTTCACCACCATAGTTCTGGGCTAAAAACTGGGCACCATAACAAATAGCCAGCATGGGCACCTTTCCCTTAATCATAGAAAGATCAGGATAAGATGAATTGGCATCACGAACAGAGAAAGGGCTGCCTGACAGAATAACACCTTTTATGTCAGCTGTAATCCCGGGAAATTTATTGTAGGGATGTATTTCACAGTAAACATTCAGTTCTCTTACGCGTCGGGCTATAAGTTGGGTATACTGGGATCCGAAATCCAGAATAAGTATTGTTTCTTGCATGGTTGCAAAGGTAATATTTAATGGTTAATTATTGAATTGCTTCCGGAGACTTATCTTAACCATGGTCATCTTTAATAATTTGGATAAGATAAAAATAACCACGAAAGCAAAGATAATGGTAGCACCTGAAGGGATATTGTAGAAGTATGATAAAAACAATCCTCCAACAGAACCAACAATACCAAACACAATAGAGAGTATGATTATATAATTGAATCTCTTGGTGAAAATATTGGCTGTTGATTGAGGTATGGTGAGAAAAGAAATTACCAGAATAATACCTACCAACCTGATGTTTAGCACAATGGTTAAGGCCACCAGGCTTATCATTAAATACTTAATGAGGTTTACCGGTGCTTTGTGTGACCGGGCATACTCTTCATCGTAAGCCACAAACAGTATAAGGTGATAAAAAGCCGTGAAAATAATTATAAGAGCAACAGCAAGGATTCCAATCAACCATAAATCAGTTACACTAACGGTAAGTATACTGCCAAAAAGGTACGACATTAAATTTGGCGCATAACCGGGAGTCATGAAAATGAATATAATACCAATGGCCATTCCGAATGACCACAAGATGCCTATAGCTGAATCTTCCCTTACATTTGATTTAATGGACGTCCATTCTATTCCCAATGCTGCCAGAATGCTGAAGACGGCGGCCCCTAGTACAGGATTCAGTCCTAGGAAATAGGCTATGCCAATACCCCCAAAGGAGGCATGGGTTATTCCGCCGCTGATGAATACCATTCGCTTGATAACAATATATGAACCAATGATACCACAGGCAATGCTGGCAAGCAAAGCAGCTAAAAGAGCATTGTTGAAAAACTGATAACCTATCAAACCTGTGAGCTGTTCAATCATCTTTAGTGTTTATGGTTTTTGTCATGGTTATGGTTATGGCCATCACTATGGATATGATCATCACTATGGATATGATCACCCAGCACAGTATGTGGAACCTGTCCGTGTGTTATCAGTTGTATAGGACAATTATATGATTCCAGCTGACTTTGAGTGATTATGTTCGACTGATGATAATGCAGATTCCGGTTTACGCAGGCTATGGTCTTTACATAGCTTGTGATGGTACCAACATCATGTGAAACCATCAGAATGGCCATTTTGCTGTTCAGTTCCTTGAGCAACTCATACAGATCGTGTTCAAAGCTGTTGTCAACAAAAGTATTGGGCTCATCCAATATAAGAAGCTGAGGTTCTGAAACTATGGCCCTCCCCAAAAATACGCGTTGCATCTGGCCGCCCGACAATCCACCGATATTCCGGTTACCCAGATGTCCAATACCCATCAGTTCCAGCACATTTCTCACTCTCTTACGGTCTTTACCCGTATACCGGCCTGTGAACCTTTTTTGTGACATCAATCCCGATAATACAATTTCATTTACCGTTACGGGGAACTGACGATCGTTATCCGTTGATTGCGGCAGGTATCCAATGGGGACTCTGTTACCGTTTTCCTGCCAGATGATTTCGCCCCGCAATGGCTTTAACAACCCCAGTATCAACTTGACCAGGGTAGTCTTGCCACCGCCATTAGGCCCAATAATTCCGATAAAGTCAAATGGATTCACTGAAAAATTAATATCCTTCAGAATAATCTCATCGGCATAACCGGCGCTAACATCCCTGAGCTCAACAATTGGCATAACCTCTATTTAACTGTTGAATTAACAATACTTTCAGTAATGGATAACAGGTTTTTCTCCACGTTCTCCTCTAACGGGTTAAAAGCGGCAAGGCTTATTCCCAGTTGTTTGGCAATTGTTTCGGCACTTCTTTTATCAAACTGCTCAGAATAAAATATGGTTGAGATCTCAACCTTCTTTGCCTTGTCAATCAATTCCTTCATATAGGCAGGGCTTGGCTCTTTGCCTTCCAATTCAATTGAAATCTGTTCAATGCCATAGTCATTGGAATAGTAACTCAATGACGGGTGGTAAATCATAAAGGAGGCCGGTTTGGCCAGAGCCTTGAATTTATCTGCTATTACCCCATCAATGGAATCCAACCGGGCATCAAACTTCTTATAGTTATCCTCATAGAGCGTTTTATTTTCAGGATCAAGCTTTACCAGCGACTCCATAATATTTTGACTTTGCACTTTGATGGCTTTCAACGATAACCAAATATGTGGATCAATGCCACCGGCGTGATGATGATGTTCGCCTTCAGCATGTTGATGATCATCACCGTGATCTTCATGTCCCGCAATCAGATCCACACCGGTCGATGTATTTATTATCATCAGATCAGCATATTGGGCACTGACTTTTGTCAGCCAGTCCTTCTCAAAATCAAGCAACCCGGTAATTATGCAAGCTTTTGATATGCTCATTTCCTGCATCTGTATTCCGGTAGGCTCATAAGTCTCAGGACCGCTGCCATCAGGAACCAGAACATTAATTTGAAACTTGTCACCGGCTATTTGCTCTAAAATATATTTCTGGGGAAGTATGCTGACGGTTATTGTATCTTTGGTTGTTTTTACGCCCGGTTCATTGCAACCGGCAATAAGAAGAAGGGCAAATAACCCTATAGTAAACTTATTCATTGGTCTGTTCTTTATACAGTACAAAAGTACTAAAATGCAGGCAGTGAATATACATTCATCAAGATTGATTCATGCCATTAACCAGATTGTGGAAAATAATACCCATCAAAAAAAGTTGGCAATAATCCTAAAACACTTGATTATGTAAGCTTTCGTTATGAAAGAACAATTCTGGCTTTAATTTTGAGTAATAAAAAACCGAAACAACAATAAACTCTTAAACACATGAAAAAACTAATGGTAATAGCACTGATTCCTTTCATTTTTGCCGCTTGTGAAAATAAGGAACAGACAGCTCGAATAAATCAACTTGAGGAAGAACAAGCATTAATGTTGAATGACTCTAGAACAAAAGATTCATTGATCAATGATTTCATGCAAACACTCAATGAAATTGAATCAAACCTTGCAGAAATAAAATCCAAGGAAAAGCTCATAAGCAAGGAAACTTCTTCAGGCACTGAACTTAGCAGATCAGCCCGCCAGAGGGTCAATGAAGACATAAAACTTATAAATGCCCTTATGGCAGAGAATAAGGAGAAAATTTCTTCACTAAACTATAAACTCAAACAATCAAATCTCAGGATTGCAGAGTTTGAAAAGATGATTGAAGCCACCAACCAACAGCTCGCCATACGTGATCATGAGATTGACTCACTTAAAACCGAGTTGTCGACATTGAACTTCACTATTGCCGTATTGAATGATACAATCAACAATTATGCAAATAGAAATGTGGCTTTGAACAATCAGGTAACCGAAAGGACCAATGAATTAAATACCGCTTATTATGTAGTAGGTGAGAAAAAAGAACTCATTGAACAAAAGATACTTAATAAAGAAGGTGGTGTTCTTGGTATTGGAAGGACCCAAAAGGTTGCCGGTGATGTTGATTTGAACGATTTTACGAAGGTTGACATACGTAATTTAAAATCGATTCCACTGGATGTAAAGAAGGCAACGATAATGTCAGTACATCCGGCAGGTTCCTATGAACTTATCGGAACAGACAAAAGGGTGAATGAATTGGTGATTAAGGACCCCGTTTTATTTTGGCAGAAATCCAGGATGCTGGTAATCTCAACTGACGTTTAATCTTTGCTTCTTTGTATTTTTATCCCCTGCCGGTAAAATGGCAGGGGATTTTTCCTTTATTATACCTAACTTTATGGCAATGAGAAAGAATACAACTACAACCGGAATTAAAGGTAAAATCATTACAGGGTTTGTTCTGCTGCTCACTCTTATCTTTATTTCTGTTTATGCTGTATTCAAGCTGGCCAATCAACTGGCACCTCCCGATACCGGTGCTTCGACCTCTGTCAGGAAATTAACCCTCATAAGCAATCTGCTTTCCAGTCTTATAGAAACAGAAGGAATGGCAAGAGCCTATCTCAGCACCAATGACTCGGCCTGGCTGTATCAGTATTATGAACAGGAGGCAATCAACGACCGCTATATTGATACCCTTACTACCAGCAGTATTAATAATACCAAACAGTACTTAAGAATATTGACTGTCGACAGTCTGCTGGATCTGAAAACACAGACTTACCATAACTTCTTTCTCCTTAAGAAGGAGGCAAACCTCATAGGATTGGGCGATCTTCATAAATCGGTTAATATTTATGATGACACCCTGAGCATTACCAATAGAGTTATTTCAAAAACTGTTACCAAACAAGTACCAACAGAAGTGTCAAGAAAGCCCGGATTCTTTCCGCGCCTTTGGAACCGCATTACCGGCAAAAAGGATATTGATACCACCCACACAGTCAACCAAGGCCCCATTGTTAGTTCTGATACGGCGTTATCCTATCAGATATATCGCAACAATACCTTAAACAAGGTCAGATCACAACTTAAAAAATTTGAGACTCAACAACTACTCGAACAACAACTGATAACTGAAAGAGAAATGTCTCTCCTTCAGGCTGATCAGAAAATAATGAATGAAATCAGAGCCGTTCTTCTCCTATTTGAAAAAGAGGAAATCTCTAATGCCCTGAGTGAAACTGAGAATAGTCGCAAGGTTTTAAATAACCTTTGGATTACGGCACTTATATTAGCAGGAACAGGCCTTTTAACCACCATTGGCTTCATCATACTGATATGGAAAGACCTCGCCCGAAGTGCCTTTTACAGAAGGCAACTGGAGCAGGCCCGACAATTGGCTGAAAGCCTGTTGAAAGTCAAAGAGAAGTTCCTTGCCAACATGAGCCACGAAATACGCACTCCCCTGACCTCAATCATCGGTTTCACGGAGAGGCTTTCAGAAACCCCCTTGAACAAAGAGCAAACAAAGTATCTCAGGTATGTCAACTCCTCTTCTGAGCACCTGTTGGAATTAATCAACGATCTGCTTGAATTTTCCAGAATCAACAGCGGGAAGATTGATCTGGAAAAAAAACCGTTCAATGCTTCGGCTCTATTCGCCGAAGCATTCGAAACTCTTGAGCAGAGGGCAAGAGATAAAAATCTGGAGATCATTCTTGATCAGAATATGCCTGATGTTGAGTTGCTGGGTGATTCTCTCCGCCTCAAACAGGTTATCATCAATCTCCTAAGCAATAGTATCAAGTTCACCGAAAAGGGGAAAGTAATACTGCAGACAAAGGCCTTCCTGACCGATGAAGGCAGATCAGCCAATATAAAAATCAGGGTAGCCGATACCGGGATAGGCATACCTAAAGATAAGCTGGAAGCCATATTTGAAGAGTTTACACAGGTGGACCCTGGTATAACACGTAAATATGGCGGTTCCGGATTAGGATTGGCTATCAGCAGCAAGCTGATCAACCTGATGAATGGCTCCATCAGCGTTTCCAGCAACATTGACAAAGGCACGGTCTTTACCATCAGGTTATCATTGCCGGTATTCCGGGGTGAAACCGCTACAGTCGAATCGCCTGAGTATATCGGCGAAATCAATCTTCAGGAAATCAAAGTCCTGTTAGCAGAAGATGATGGCACCACGGCAATACTGTTAGCCGATATTCTCAAAAACTTCAACGCTGATGTTGTTACTACCTCAAATGGATTGGAGGCTATTGATAAGTATAAAGAGGCCAATGGGACCTTTAACCTGGTAATCACTGATGTTCAGATGCCCGGTATCAGCGGGCCTGAGTTTATTGGACAAATCAGGGAGTTTTGCAATGCAGGAAATCATAAGATGCCTCTGGTAATTGGATTGACCGCTCACGCCGATACCAATGATATTGAAAGATACAAGCAGGTCGGGATGGATTATTTTGTGCTCAAACCTTTTAAAAAGAATGAAATAATAAAAGTACTCAGCTCCGTTTCAGGGAAATTGAATACAGAAAGTGTAATATCAGGTGATTTCGCAAAAGGGCCTGATCATTCAGAACTTTTATCCACATCTTTAAAATCACCTTACAATAATAACACTGATGAAAACACGCTTGTAAACAGTACAGGGGTCAATAAACAGGAATCGGTAAAACAATCACCGTTCCCGGTTGAAGACTATCCTGATATTTCCAATTTCAGAAAATTCACGGGCAATGATGAAGATTCTCTCAGGAAAATATTGTTGTCGCTTAATGCCAACATTGATTCAACGGTCGATGAAATGCGCCATGCCTTTGCAAGCAGGGATTATGCAAAGCTCTCCCTTCTCTCACATCGGATTCTGCCTAACATGCGGCTTCTGGAAGTAAAAACCACTGTCAACCATCTTAAGAAACTGGAATTGATGTGTAAAGAGGAGCATTTGGATAAGCAACTCATTGCAAACACGCTTGATGAAAGCATCAAGTGCCTGTCGGAAATCAGTTTAAAACTGAAACTCCTTCATTCTTCTCCCCGGCAGTAATTTACTGCAATGGAATATTGTATTGTTTCATTTTATTGTAGAGCGTCTTCCTGTCGACATTCAGAATTTTGGCAGCTTTCGACTTATTGAATCGCACCTTTTCAAGTGTGGCAATTATTAATTCACGCTCTCCTCGCTGAGCAGCATCTTTGAGTAATACCGGTTGATTTTGCTCAATAGCAGGCTGCAGGTTATTTTCATAAGTGATTGCATTGGAAATCACTGAAGGATTATAATTCTGTGCTTCACTAATCAACTCTTCAGGCAGCGTTTCCTTGAAAATGGTATTTCCTTTGGTAAGCAGCACTGCTCTTTTTATAATATTCCGGAGTTCCCTGAAATTCCCGGGCCATGAATAATGGTTAAATATCTCATGAACATCGTTGTCGATGTTTTCCACATTTCTATTCAATTCAACATTTGCCTGCTCCAGGAAATGTTTGGCAAAAAGCATCAGGTCGTCGGGACGTTGTTTCAGTGGTGCAACCTGAATGGCAAATTCATTGATCCGATGGTAGAGATCTTCTCTGAAGTCCCCTTTTGCAACTGCCTGCCTTAAATCTTCGTTGGTGGCAGTAATGATCCTGACATCCACTGTAATCTCGCCGGTTGATCCAATACGTCTGATTTTCCTCTCCTGAATAGCCCTTAATAGCTGGATCTGAATCTCATAGCTAAGGTTACCTATTTCATCAAGGAAAATCGTACCGCCATTGGCTGCTTCAAACTGCCCTGCCTTATCATTAAATGCCCCGGTGTAGGAGCCCTTTAGATGGCCGAACAACTCACTGCCCGCCAGTTCACGGGGCAATGCACCGCAATCAATGGCAATGAAGGCTTTATCAGCACGCAGGCTTTCAGAGTGTATCTTTCTGGCTATGAATTCCTTGCCGGTACCACTTTCACCCATTATAAGCACCGACATATTTGTAGGGGCCACCAGGCTCACATATTCATTGATCTTACGGGCTGAAGTGCTCACCCCCTCAACAAAGAAATCTGATTTTTTACCGGTGCGCTTACGCTCAACCGTTTTTTCGTCAGTATGGCTGAGTGCCCGCTTAATGGTGGATAATATCTCATCAGGATTCACCGGCTTTGCCACATAATCAAATGCTCCCAGTTTTGTGGCTTGCACGGCCGTCCTTATGTCGGCATAGCCCGTCATCAGTATTACAGGTACCTGAGGACTCTCAAGCTTCATGGTTTTCAGGATTTCTATGCCACTGCTATCAGGTAACCTTAGGTCGGTAAGTACTATTTCCGGTTTAAATGATTTTATTTTCTTTACTGCATCCCCATAAGAGAAAGACTGTTCAACCTTGTATCCTTGTTTGTTGAGAAAAGTCTCAAGCATCAGGCAAAACGTAACATCATCATCAACTACAAGGATTTTATTCATAAACGTGACTATTAATATACAATGTCATTAAAGCTATTCTTTGGCATACTATTGATATTCCAATCAATAATAAGGATCAACTACTCAATTCCCGAAAAATATTTCATAAACTGCACCCTTTCAAAGGCAGCAGGGTTATCATCTTTTGAGATACCGAGTTTTCCAATGAAATCAGACGTATATTGGTAATTATTTTTAACCATCCATGATTCAATCTCATGATTGATTTTGGTTATTCTTTCAAATCCATTCTTATAAAGAGTGGAAACAACCTGTACGGCTTTCGCCCCGGCAAGCATCTGTTTAATAGCGCCTGCACCATCAAATATACCTGTTGATGCACATACATCACAATGCAATCTCTTTGACAGCATGGCAACCCAGCGTAGTGAGGTGGTTATCTCCTCAGGGGTGCTGAATACATTTGATGAAACCACCTTCATCTCATCTATGTCAATGTCAGGTGAATAGAACCGGTTGAACATCACAATTCCTTTAATGCCTGTCCATGATAATTCAATGACCGTCTTGGCAAGGGCTGAGAAATATGAGCTGATTTTTATTGAGACAGGTATTTTTACTGTGCCCAGCACCTGATTCACGATATTAAAATACTGTTGTTCATTTTTATTGCTATCCATGGCCGGGTCACTGGGCAGAACGAATATATTCAACTCTATTGCACTTGCGCCGGCTTCTTCAATTTTACGGGCAAAGGAGATCCACTCATCCGTTGATATACAATTAACACTTGCTATTATTGGAATATCACAACCTGATGAAGCCTTTCTAATCAGCTCCAGATAATTGTCAACATGGTGTTCCTTGCTGTAATTTGTAATGTAATCAAACGCCTCCGGATACTGAAGGCTAATCTGCTCATCGTGAATATGAAAATTTAACTCCTGGCGTATTTGCTCTTCAAATAATGATTTTAGCACAATAGCACCGGCACCTGAATTTTCAAAGGTTTTAAGATTATCCATCTTATTAGTTAAACCTGAACTGCCAACTATTACAGGGCTCTTCAGTTTTAATCCCATATAGTTTGTTGAAATGTCTGCCATGAAGAAATAATTATGAGTTTTTATAGGACAAACAAATATAAAGATTAAATAATTACACAGCCATAAAATTCAAAAATCAGGCAAAACGGAACAAAAAAAGGCAGACAATGGGCCTGCCTTTTCATTATCAATATTTTAGATCAGTGGGCAATACTAAGCTTCTGGAAAAGAGTACCTTCTTCCATCACCTGCTTTGCATGCATCAACTCATTGTCAATCGGGCTGATGATATCGAAATAGCTGTTGGTATCAAAAAGGTTTCTTGCAATAATACCTTTAATGATATGCCTGATTTCATTTCCTGATTTTTCTATTGAATCATCTTCAGGTTTCACGCCTTTGTCGGCTGCAAATGACAAGAACTGTTTCATTAATGATTCATCAATGTTAAAGCCACTCTTGAAAGATTCAAAGCTCTTATAATCCCTGCTTATTTTATTTCTGTTCTGCTCCAGATAGCTGAGCACAAAATCGTTAAACACCGACTTACGCCATAAATCAGTATAAAACTTGGAGCTTGAAGTGGTATCGAGAGGAATAAAAACATCGGGCATGATTCCACCACCACCATAAACAACGCGTTTTGCAGGGGTAAAATACTTCAATGAATCAGGGAATTTGATACTGTCGGCCGACACGAATTCACCATGTTTAAACCGGTTTGTAAGATCCTCATAATAGTCTTCAGAGCCATCTTCATAAGGTTTTTGGATACTCCTGCCTGACGGGGTATAGTAACGGGCAGTAGTGAGCCTTACCACAGAGCTGTCGGGAAGGTTAAACGGCCTTTGCACCAACCCTTTGCCAAACGACCTGCGTCCTACAACCAATCCTCTGTCCCAATCCTGCACTGCTCCGGCCACAATTTCACTGGCCGAGGCGCTTCCCTCGTTTACCATCACAATCAGCTTGCCCTGCTCGAAACTACCCCTGTTTGTGGCTCTGAAGTCAATCCTTGGGCTTCTGAGTCCTTCTGTGTATACAATGAGTCGCTGTGATGTCAGGAATTCATCAGAGAGATCAACGGCAATATCAAGAAAGCCCCCTGAATTGTTACGCAAATCAAGAATCAGGCTTTTCATTCCCTGCTCCTTTAGTTTGGCAATGGACTCTTTCATCTCAGTCATTGATGTCCTTGCAAACCTCGTGAGTTTAATATAACCGATGTCATTGGTCAGCATGAAGGTAGCGTCAATGCTATTTAATGGAATCTTATCGCGGGTTATGGTATAATCAATCAGTGGGAGCTGATTATTGCGAAGTATGCCAACCGTAACCTGTGTTCCCTTTGGTCCGCGGAGATGGTCCATAACATAGCTATTGGTGATCTTCTCACCTGTAGCCTGCTCTCCATTGATTGTGATAATCTTGTCACCGGCCCTCACCCCCAACTTCTCTGAAATCCGCTTAAAACAGCAGTGTGAAATACGACGGAAAGGCTTGGGAATACGATCACCGAAATCAGCAGCAAAGTACAG
>CALCQV010000040.1 GCA_937894795.1 uncultured Bacteroidales bacterium | reverse complement strand
TCATTTACAGGAAAAAGCCAACATCGCATGATTTCACTTTTTTCAGATATTACTGGCCAAGGCCTGAACTTCGATGAGGCACTGGCAGCCATCGGTGAAGAAAGGGGTTTACTCTCGTTTGCACACCCTGGCCGGTGGGTAGAAAGAAAAAACAACGAATTGAAAGATTATATTAATTATTTTGACAAATATCCCCACATCTATGGCATTGACATATTCAATCCATCCTCGTTTAATGACACTATTAGGTGGCCCCACTGCAAGAAATTGATTAATAATATATTAATGCACTATGGGTCTCCCGCTGACAGCGGATGGCGTCCGATTTGGTTAACGGCCACCGATGACCTTCATAGAGCAAACGGTGTTGATCAGGGATTACAAATTCAGCTGATAAAAAAGTTTAATCAAGAGGAAATTTATAATAGTTTGAAAGAAGGTGCCTTCTTTTGGGTTGCCAAAGCTCCAAATGCCGAAGTACCGCAAATTCAAAAAATCAGTTTTAATAAAAGTAGTATCACTATAAAAGGCGAAGGATTCGATAAAGTGTCGTGGTATTTTAATAATGAAATTGTTCATACTGGAGAAACCTTTGATTTAATTAAAAATGGATTTGAAGAGCTATTTTATGTTTATTTTATGGCTCAAACATCTGATTTCAGTATAGAAAAAAAACAGGGTGCAGTCATTGGAAGCCAACCCTTCTGGTTTAAGAAAATTGATTAATAATAAGATCAGAAAATACGATGAAGATATTAACTTATATTGCAATTCTGTTTATTTCTGTTTCCTTAAAGGCACAGAATATCGTTAAAGAATATACTGTACCCAAGGCACAACAAGGAATTGCTGTTGACAAAAAATTCTTTTATATCATTAACAACACATCCATAAGCAAACATTGTAAAAAAGAAGGTCTTCAAGTTGCTGTCTGGGAGGATAAAGATTCTTTGTTAAAACACATGAATGCCGGAGTTATCATAGATAATAAGTTATTTTGTGCGCATTCAAACTTTCCAGGAACACCGATGGTTAGTTCAATAGAAATTTTTGATCCGAAAACCCTTGAGCACATAGATAGCCATAGTTTTGGAATACTAAATGGTTCAGCAACATGGATTGATAAACACAAGGGGTATTGGTATGTCGCTTTTGCTCATTATGCTGGATATGGTGGTTTAGAAAATAGAAATAATTCTTGGTCAAAACTGGTTAAATTTGATTCAAACTTTAGACAGGTAGAATCGTGGGTTTTTCCTAAGGAACTATTGATAAAATTTGGTAAGCATAGTAGTTCTGGCGGAATAATTTTTCCTGATGGGAGAATTTTATGTACAGGACACGATAACCTTGAAGCATATATACTTGAATTCCCCAGTAAAGGCTCAACTTTACAATTAATTGAAACTATCAACATAGGCTCTTATGGCCAAGGGATTGCCCGGGAAAAAATTGGTAATTCAGACTTAATTTATGGACTTATTAGAAGTGAAAAAAAAGGAGGGGTTACCAAGATAAACAGAGTAAAGCAATGAATTCTGTAAGTTTTTTTAATGAATCATTTTTAACTGAGATTAAATCGAATTAGCCACGAAAAAACAGCTTTAAAAAATCAATTTGGAAATTTTTAAATATAAATTATGAAAAAATCAATAATATTTATCTTGTCATTTGTTCTTGCTTTGAGCAGTTTGGCTCAAGAGCTGACTTTTCAATCACCAGATGGCAAACTTAACGTAAAGGTGGAAATTGATGACCAAATCAGTTTTTCAGTTCAACATGAACATACTGAGGTTATTTCTGCATCACCTGTTTCCATGACTCTGGATAATGGCACTGTTTGGGGAGAAAATCCAAAACTGATAAATAAAAAAACCAAATTTGTGAACCAGGTTGTCACGCCTCCATTTTACAAAAAGAGTAAAATTCAGGAAGAATTTCATGAGCTCACCCTGAAGTTCAAAGGTAATTACAGCGTAATTTTTAGAGCATATAATCAGGGTATTGCCTACCGGTTTGCTACTACAGGGAAAGACTCGGTTTTTATTCAAAATGAAAAGGTCAATCTTAATTTTAGTCAGGATAATCAGATTGTCATTCCTTACGTGAAGATGAAGGACCCTAAAACATTCGAAGAACAGTTTTTTAACTCATTCCAAAACACATATTCCCATTTAAAGTTAAGTGAGCTGGATAAAAACCGACTGATGTTTTTGCCGGTAATTGTTGAACTGAATGACGGTAAAAAGCTATGTTTTACCGAAGCAGATCTTGAAAGCTATCCCGGGCTCTATTTAAATAAAGGGGAAAATAATTCTTTAAAGGGCATTTTTGCCCCTTACCCAAAAAGCGTCAAACAAGGCGGCCATAATATGTTGCAAGGTCTGGTATCAGAGCGAGAGGATTATATCGCCAAAAATCCGGGAACGTGGAATTATCCCTGGAGGATTTTTGCTGTATCAACAAGTGACAAGGAACTGCTGGATAACGATCTTGTTTATTTGCTGGCTTCTCCGTCACGTATTGAGAATACTTCCTGGATTAAACCCGGGAAAGTGGCATGGGACTGGTGGAATAACTGGAATATATTTGGCGTGGATTTTCGAGCTGGAATTAATAACGAAACCTATAAATATTACATCGATTTTGCTTTCAATCAAGGAATTGAGTATATAATTCTTGATGAAGGCTGGTCGGTAAATGAAAAAGCAGACCTGATGCTTGTCATTCCCGAAATTAACATTCAGGAATTGGTCGATTATGGAAAAACGAAAAATGTGGGGATTATTCTCTGGGCTGGATATTGGGCAATGAACAATGACATGGAAAATGTTTGCAAAACCTATTCAGAGATGGGTGTTAAGGGATTTAAAGTTGATTTTATGGATCGTGATGATCAGGCGATGGTTGACTTTTATTACCGTTGTGCTGAAACAGCTGCTAAATATGAATTGATAGTCGATTTTCATGGGGCATACAAACCTACAGGATTACAACGTACCTTTCCCAATGTGCTCAATTTTGAGGGTGTGTTCGGACTGGAGCAGTTAAAATGGTCGCAACCTTCGGTTGACATGGTTACCTACGATGTGACAATGCCGTACATTCGAATGTTGGCCGGACCGATCGATTATACTCAGGGTGCTATGCGCAATGCCATTCGAAACAATTACCGGCCAATTTACAGTGAGGCAATGAGCCAGGGTACCCGTTGTCGTCAGCTTGCCGAGTATATTATTTTTGATTCGCCATTCAATATGCTGTGTGATAGCCCATCCAATTACTTCAAAGAACCGGAATGCACAAAATTTATTGCGGAAATTCCAACGATATGGGATCAATCAATAGCCATTGATGGTAAAATCGGTGAATACATAGTTATGGCCCGACAAAAAAATAACGTTTGGTATGTTGGCGGTTTAACTAACTGGGATCGACATGGACTGACAGTTGACCTGTCATTTCTCGAAGATGGCAACTATCAGATCGAAATTTTTAAGGATGGTGTCAATGCTGATCGGGCTGCTCGTGACTATAAGAAAGAAATTGTTGCACTTCCGTCAAGTAAAAAATTGACCGTCACCATGATGCCTGGAGGTGGATTTGCTGCAAAGATTTTAAAGAATCATTGAAAAAATGCCTTGAATGGATCGTGTCAATAATGAATTTCAAAAAGAAAACTATTTTGGGAGTGGGATTAGGACTCTTTTTAATTTTATCGGCTATATTTTTTGCGTGATAATTTATTGTTCTCATTCAGCACTTTCATGGTGAAAGAATTAAGGAATGAAATAAGATTATGAAATTCAATTTTATTTATAGAAATCATATGGCAAGAAATATCTTTAATCCAGTTGTGTTGTTAATATCACTGTTGTTTAGTTTAATTTCCTTTGCTCAAGAATCTTCCACTGTCCGCTATGTGGATGCCAGACAGCTTACTGTCATTGGCCAGCCTATTTCCTTTCCTGAGAGACCATTTGCAAGATTGAATCCTGCTTTTATTCAAAGCAAATCGCTCGCAACAAAGTTTAATCAGTCTACTGGTATGATGGTTTTGTTTTCTACCGATAGTAAGATCATCAGGGCCAAATGGCATACATCAGATATGTGCATTGTTGGAGTTAATACTGGTGCAAATTGTCAAAAGGGACTCGATCTATATATTCGTGAAAATGGTATGTGGAAATTTGCCGGGGTCGGGGCACCAGAGATGAATGCATCTTGTGAAGCGCATGAGAGTACCATTGTGACTGGAATGAGTCACGGAATCAAAGAATGTATACTTTACCTTCCATTGTTTGATAGGATAGATTCCCTTGAAATTGGAATAGAAAAAAGCAGTGCTATTCTACCTTTGGACAATCCGTTTCGTCATCGCATTGTATTTCATGGCTCCAGCATCACTCATGGTTCTGCTGCCAGTCGAGCCGGAATGAGTTACGTATCAAGATTCGGTCGGGAAAATGATCTGTATTGTTTTAATATGGGATTTAGTGGTCAATGCAAATTGCAAAAAGAATTCGCCTTAATTTTAGCTAGAATCAAAGCTGATGCTTTTATCTTTGATACATTTTCAAATCCAAATCCGCATGAGATAAGGACAAGGTTCAATGAATTTGTAGACATCATAAGGGAATCACACCCAGAAACTCCACTTATATTTATTCAGACGATACGGCGTGAGAAAAGAAATTTTAATCGTTTGGCAGATGCGTTTGAGAATGAGAAACAGCAGGTTGCAAAGAAAATGGTGAAAAATAGAATGAAGAAAGATAAGAACATTTATTTTATTGATTCTGATGGTTTTCTGGGAGATGATAGTTTGGGAACTGCAGATGGCACCCATCCGACAGATTTGGGCTTTTCTCGTATGCTTAAAAAATTGACACCCAAAATTATTGGGATACTGAATAATTACGGGATAAAATAAATTTTAGTTTGAGGTATAAAGGACATTTCAAACTAAGAAGCGTAAGGAATATTTTGGTAAAATTTACCTCAAAAAAAAATCGAAACTAATTTAACTCATATCTTACGCTTTTTCTTCTGTATTTCAGCATTCATAAACTTCAATACAGCATCAAAATCCTCCCTCAAAAAGTTCGATACTTCTCCGGTCGGGACTACCACATCTACAGGCTTCTGCAATACTGTATTAGCCCGTAATAACCGAGCACATTAATTGTATTTAATCTTTTTTATT
>CALCQV010000039.1 GCA_937894795.1 uncultured Bacteroidales bacterium | reverse complement strand
ATTGCAGAAAGCCTTTCCGATTATCATATTTACTATAAAGATGCCAATCTTATTAATACTGAACTACAAAGGTTCATGAATGTTACTAAAGCTGACATAAAGAGAGTGGCCAACCAATACCTGACAAAAGAAAACAGGGTTGTTCTTTATTATTTACCAAAACAAACCATGTAAATTGAACACGATCATGAAAAGATATATTGTCAAAGCATTATTTATTTCCCTCGTTCTTTTGCCATCTCTGTTATATTCACAGGCAAAGAAAACGCCAGTAAGTAAGAATCCACAAAAACAGGTACTTGACCGTAGTATTCGTCCGCTTCCGGGTCCTGCACCTGTTATAAACATTGGAAAATACGAATCCTTTACCCTTGCTAACGGTTTAAAGGTTTTTGTTGTTGAAAATAACAAGATTCCGCGGGTTTCTTATTCTTTAACTATCGATTATATCCCGGTAGCTGAAGGTGAGCTAGCCGGTCTGGCTGATTTTACCGGCCAATTACTACGTACCGGGACAAACACTCGTACTAAAGATCAGCTGGATGAGGAAATTGACTTTATTGGAGCCAGTCTGTACACCAGCAGCAATGGCTTGTATGCATCAGGATTAAAAAAGTATAATGAACAGTTATTGCAGCTTATGTCAGATGTACTGTTGAATCCTTCATTTAACGCTGAAGAGCTTGAAAAAATACGTACCCGCAACTTATCAGGCCTGGAAGCTGAGAAAACAGAACCTTCAGCAATAAGCCAAAGAATTGGCAAGATGCTGGTTTATGGTAAGGATCATCCTTATGGGGAATCAATGAATGAAAGTTCAATCAAAAAGATTACCACTGATCAATGCAAGAGCTTTTATTCCACTTATTTCAAACCTCAAATTGCTTATATGGCAATTGTAGGTGACATAAGTCTGGAAGAAGCAAAAGCCGGCATGGAAAAATATTTCGGAAACTGGCAAAAGAGTGATGTTATTTCCAAAGCACTAAACACACCGGCAAAGCCAGCTGCAAAGGTTGTTGCCATAGTTGACAGGCC
Source organism: uncultured Bacteroidales bacterium (assembly GCA_937894795.1). Classification (GTDB taxonomy): domain Bacteria; phylum Bacteroidota; class Bacteroidia; order Bacteroidales; family Lentimicrobiaceae; genus Lentimicrobium. The sequence continues at coordinate 118,541 of CALCQV010000039.1, read as the reverse complement.
TGAAGCGATACAGACTACTTTAAGCTTAGGCTATCCGGTTGACTTGAAACCAGGCACTGAAGATGCTATAAAAGCAAGTGTTACCAACACTATATTGGGAGGTGGCACATTTCGACTTTTCAATAACCTTCGTGAAAAACATGCTTATACTTATGGCGCTTATTCAAGACTAACATCCGATAGGTATGCCGGTATTTTTCAGGCAACTACCGAAATAAGAAATTCAGTAACTGACAGTGCACTCAATGAAATCCTCTATGAGATGAAAAGAATGAGCGAAGAAATTGTTCCTCAGGATGAATTATCGCTTGTTAAAAATTACATATCAGGCAATTTTGCACTGAGCCTGGAAAACCCACAGACTGTTGCAAACTTTGCCATTAATACTGCCAGGTATAACCTACCGGCAGATTATTATGTGAATTATCTGAAGAATCTTGCCGCTGTATCAGCAGATGATGTTAAAGCAATGGCTGAAAAATACATTCTGCCTGAGAATAACTATATCCTGGCAGTTGGAAATGCATCTGAGATAGCATCCAAACTATTGCCGTTTGCATCCAATAAGGCTATCAGGTATTTTGACGTTGAGGGTAATGAATATGATCCTGCCAAGAAGTTAAAAGACGCGCCTGCCGGCATGACTGCTGAAGATGTTAATAAAGCCTATATTGATGCAATTGGAGGTGAAAAAGCCCTACTAAAGATTAAAGACCTTACTATCAATGCCACAACCAATATGCAGGGTATGACTATTGGCATGGATATCTTTAGAAAAGCTCCTGCCAAGTACATGATGAAAGTTAGTGCAGGTACTACGGTATTTCAACAGATTGCATTTAACGGGATTGATGAATTGGTTATGTCGGCCATGGGTGGAGCACCACAGAAAATGGAAGGTGAAGAACTCGAGAACATGAAATCTGAAGCTCAATTCAATCCTGAACTGAGATATAAAGAATTAGGAATAGGTTTAGCCCTTGAAGGTATTGAAACAATTGGTGATAATATTGAAGCTTACAAGGTGGTTCTTACCTTACCATCTGGCAAACAATCAACCCGCTATTTTGATACAAAGAGCAATCTGCTCATAAAGGAAATCAGCCAACAGGGCTCGATAGAATACAGCGACTACAGGGAAGTTAATAAAGTGAGATTCCCATTTAAAATGAAACAGTCAATGGGTCCCCAAATCATGGAACTAAATGTACTTGCTATTAAAGTAAATAGTAAATTAAGCGACGACTTATTTATTATCAAGTAACAGTTGTGTAATTCAAATCTTTGATAAAAAGAGAGTGCTTCATTCAGCACTCTCTTTTTATTTATTTTGCCCGTATTTTTAACTATATTTGCTTCAAAGGTTAAAATGAAAAACCACATCAAAAAGCACCAATATGAATTTACACAAGTCGTTTATTTATTTGATTTCAGGTCTATTAATCATTGGAGGCATTGCCTGTAAGCAAAAACCCAATGCAGTAGAAGAGACAAAAGAAATTGTACAGGTCTCACATCCGGAATGGAGTAATAATGTAAGTATCTATGAGGTAAATGTCAGGCAATATACGCCTGAAGGCACTTTTGCTGCCCTTGAGGAGCATTTGCCCCGTATCAAGGCTCTTGGTACGGATATTATTTGGCTGATGCCGATTCATCCAATTGGAGAGAAGAACCGAAAAGGGACATTGGGCAGCTACTACTCTGTTAAAGATTATAAAGGAGTAAATCCTGAATTTGGAGATACGCTTAGCTTCAAGCGATTTGTAAAAAAGGCACATGAAGCGGGGCTTAAGGTAATTATCGATTGGGTGCCAAATCATTCATCATGGGATAATGAATTGGTAACTTCTCACCCTGAATGGTATGCTAAAGACTCAACCGGAAAGATGTTCTCACCTTTTGATTGGACAGATGTCGTAAAGTTTGATTATAATGTGCCTGAAATGCGCGCTTATATGCTTGATGCAATGAAATATTGGATCCAGGTTTATGATATTGACGGTTACCGTTGTGATGTTGCAGGTGAAGTGCCAATGGACTTTTGGGATAATACACGTAAAGAACTGGATAAAGTTAAACCTGTATTTATGCTGGCAGAAGCTGAAGGCCCCCAATTCCATAGTGCATTTGATATGACCTATGGCTGGGAGTTTCATCATATTATGAATAAAATCTATAAGGGTGAAGCAGGAACTGCAGATTTGGAAAATTATTTGCTCAGGAATGATTCTCTTTATCCCGTAGGTGCATTTAGAATGTATTTTATAACTAATCATGATGAAAATTCATGGAATGGTACTGAGTTTGAAAGATTAGGAGAGGCTGTTGAGACATTCTATGCATTGACTGTGATGGTTCCGGGTATGCCATTAATCTATACAGGCCAGGAGTCAGCAATGAATAAAAGATTCCAGTTCTTTGAAAGAGATCCTATAGATTGGCAAGATTATAAAATGACCAATTTTTATAGCACCCTGTTGCATCTAAAATCCACAAACAGCGCTTTGTATAATGGAAAAGATGGTGGTTCCTGGAAACGGATTAAGACAGATAATGACGACAAGGCATTTATCATAATACGTACTAATGGAACTAATACTGTATTAGGTATATTCAACCTGAGTAAAGAAGAAATTAATTTCAATATTGTTGATGAAATCGCTGAGAGTAATCTGACCAACTTATTCACAAATGAGCAATCAGTGATTGGTAAAGACAAATCAATGACTATGCCTGCATGGTCATACCAGGTTTTATACAGATAAAACCATATCCTTAAATCGTATTAGTAATAAAAAGCCGATTCATTGATCGGCTTTTTATTATTGCATTTTATGTGTACTGATGTAATTGCCCCATTTCATCAGTGTCTGCTGCAGAATGTCGAGATTGACCGGTTTAGTGATATGATCTACCATCCCGGCATTAAAACAACCTTGTTTGTCTTCTATACCTGAATTAGCGGTTAATGCAATTATAAGAGGTTGTTTTTCCTTTGGCAGTTCATTTTTAATTTTAACTGTTGCTTCCAGACCATCCATCACTGGCATTTGAATGTCCATGAAAACAATATCGAAGTCCATCATCTTTATCTTCTCAACAGCTTCCTGCCCATTTATGACTGATTGCACCTTGTACCCCATCTTCGACAGTAAAGACATGACAATTTTGAGATTTGTTTCATTATCCTCTGCAACTAAGATCTTTAAAGGAAACTTGCTGTTCAAATGCTGATCGGTACAATTATCAGTCACTATGTCAACCTCCTTCTGTATATTATTATCTGCAATTAAAATAGCTTTTTCCAGCATGAATAGTTTTGCTTTATGTTATTATTGGAGTCACTCAATTTTGATTGAATGTGGTTTTGTCTCAATATAATTTGAAGTAACAGTGCAAAAATTTTGCCATTTCTTTATAGCGCTGTATATCTGACATATACAAAATTTAAAACGATTCACTAAGTCCACAATCAGGACATTTATATCAACTTCGGGACAAAACCACTTTCTTGTTTACTAACCCTAATTTTTAATAATTTAGCAATCTGAAGTTTTAAAAAACCATTAGTCATAATTCCCACAAAAAAATAAAGATCGTGAAAAGAAGTCTCGTATTAATTTCAACTTTAATAATGTGTATGTCAACACTGGCGCAGGAACGTTTTTCTGCTGAAATATTATGGAAACTCGGTCGGGTAAGTGATATGCAAATTTCACCCTCAGGTAAAACAATCCTTTATGGAGTTACCTGGTATGATGTTGCCGAAAATAAAGGCAACAGAGACCTTTACATTTTAGACGAAAATGCAGAGTCACCCAGAAAACTAACTGAATCATCCACCAGCGAGTTAAATGCTATTTGGCGTCCTGATGGTAACAAAATAGGTTATCTATCTTCTGAGTCAGGCTCTATGCAACTTTGGGAAATGGGAATTAATGGTGAAGACAAAAAACAAATAAGCAACATAGAAGGGGGCATAAATGGATTTTCTTATTCGCCTGATCTCTTAAATATTGCATATATAAAAGATGTAAAGATGGAGAAGGATGCTCACGATCTTTATCCTGACCTTCCCAAGGCCAATGCATTGATATATGATGATTTAATGTATCGCCATTGGGATAATTGGCATGATTATGCTTACAGCCACGTTTTCATTGCACCTTACAATGAAGGAACCATAGGTGAAGGAACTGACATCATGAAAGGTGAACCTTACGACAGTCCGCTCATGCCCAACGGTGGTATGGAACAAATTGTATGGGCTCCTGATGGAAAGAGCCTGGCGTATGTGTGCAAAAAATCTGTTGGCAAGGAATATGCCTTAAGCACCAATAGTGATATATACTTATATAATCTTGAGAAAGGAACTACTGAAAACCTGACAGATGGAAATGAAGGATATGACCAGGATCCTGTTTTCTCACCCGATGGAACAAAAATGGTTTACAGGTCTATGCAAACACCCGGATTCGAAGCAGATAAGGATAGGATAATGCTCATTGAATTTAACAGCCCTGCAATGGATGGATTGAAAAAGAGCATTGAAAAACATTCTACCAAATCAGGTAAAGCGCTCCAAATGACCAGTAGAGTATATACTGACCTTTCAGAGGGCTTTGACCAGAGCTCAGGCAACTTTTCTTTCAGCAATGACGGCAAATACATATATTTTATAAGCGGAGTCCAGGCAACCTACCAGGTTTATAAAATGGACATATCAAATAAAGAGATAACTCAAATTACAAAGGGAGATCATGATATTCAAGCTTTTGCAATTTCAGGTAAGGATTTATTCATAACAAAGATGCGCATGGATTTGCCTTCTGAGATTTTCAAATGGAAAGCTGATGGAACAGAAGAACAATTGACATTCACCAACAGAAGCATTTTAAAGGGTGTAGAGCTTGGAAAAACTACCAAACGTTGGATTACTACTACTGATGGGAAAAAGATGCTGGTTTGGGTTATACTGCCTCCTAACTTTGATCCCAACAAGAAATATCCAACTTTGCTTTATTGCCAGGGAGGCCCACAAAGTGCTGTAAGCCAATTCTTCTCTTATAGATGGAACTTCCAAATGATGGCAGCTCATGATTATGTTATTGTTGCACCTAACAGGCGTGGGCTTCCAACTTTTGGCCAGGAGTGGAATGACCAGATTAGTGGTGATTATGGTGGACAGAATATGAAGGACTATTTAACAGCAATTGACTCTGTGGCTGCTGAACCTTGGGCTGATGAAACCCGTTTGGGCGCTGTTGGGGCCAGTTATGGTGGATATTCCGTCTACTGGTTGGCAGGAAATCATCAAAAGAGATTTAAAACCTTTATAGCTCATTGTGGTATCTTTAACTTTGAAAGCATGTACGCTTCAACTGAGGAGATGTTCTTCGTTAATTATGATTACAAAGGTGCATATTGGGACAAACCCCGCCCAAAAAGTTATGATTTCTCTCCACATTTGTATGTTGGCAATTGGGATACACCAATTCTTGTAATACATGGTGGTTATGATTTTAGAATCCCCTATACAGAAGGAATGCAGGCTTTCAATGTTGCCAGACTCCAGGATATTCCAAGCCGTTTCCTATTCTTCCCGGAGGAAACACATTTTGTTACTAAACCGCAAAATGCAATATTGTGGCAGAGGGAGTTCTTCAGTTGGCTTGACAAATGGCTGAAGAATTAAAGTTTTTCCAGTGCTATAATCAATAAAGAAATAGGCCGGGTAATTGCCCGGCCTATTTCTTTATGATGAGTGGTATTAAAGCATTATATCATCCGGATTCAATCAATGGATGAACTTCGAAATATATTCAATCACTTGTTCAGAATCAGGCGGCAACCAATGGTACTCATTATTTTTCTTAAACCATGTAATCTGCCTCCTTGCGTACCTTCTTGTGCTGGTTTTAATCTTTTCCACTGCCTCTTCGAATGATATATTGTTTTCGAAATAATCAAAAAGCTCTTTATATCCAACGGTATTAAGGGAGTTGAGATTTCTTAGCGGATAAAAGGAACGTGCTTCATCCACCAACCCCTGTTCTATCATTTGGTCGACTCTGCGGTTAATACGCTCATGAAGCTTATCACGTGAAATATTAAGAGCAATACAGATGATATTAAAATCACGAATAGACTTGTTATTGAACAGTTGGGCTGAATATGGCTTACCGGTTTGAATGCACACCTCAAGTGCCCTGATTATCCGGTTTGGATTGGAGAGATCAACTTTTTGCGCATATTCAGGATCATATATTGAAAGCATTCGCCTGAGTGCCGGCAAGCCTTCCTTTTTATTGATGGCTTGCAAATTTTCTCTTATTTCAGCATCTATGTTCGGGAGTTCATCTATTCCATCAGTAATGGCTTTAATATATAATCCTGAACCACCGGTAAGTACAGCACACTTTCTATTCTTGAATATCTCCTTCAGGATATTGATAACATCATTCTCGAACATTGAAACATTATAGTAATCCTCCGGATTCAAATGTCCGACTAAGTGATGCTTAACAAGCTTCTGTTGCTCAACAGTAGGCGCTGCAGTACCAATTCTCAGTCCTTTATAAAATTGCCGGGAATCAGCTGAAATGATTTCCGTATCGAAATACTGTGCAACATCAATGGCTACAGTCGTCTTTCCAACAGCCGTAGGACCAGCAATAATAATAAGGTTTGCAGGTTTTTCAGGTAAGTTATTACCTACCATTCTTTATCTATTTCAGTTGAAGCGTCAATTATGAAATCATCATTCCCATTATCGATATCATCATCGGTTTGAGTGATTTCATCAAATTCACCGGGTAAAGTAATTTCACTTGCATCGTCGGCAATGAAAGGAAGGTTCGCCACTGCCGAAGGCAGTAGTTTACCTGCACTCTTTGAACACTTCGGGTATTTTTCATTTGCATCAGCATCTATGATCTTCATCAACTCGATATAAAAAGTCTTAGGATTTAGAAAATCATATTCAAATAACAGACGCTGATGAGGATCATCAATAATATCTTTTATTTTAACCTTTGTCATCTCAAAGGTTGGTATTTTATTCAATCTGGTATTGGCTTTCTCGTCCTCATCCTGATCAATAAGCTGATCTTCATCATTTTGTTGCATATCAATCAGCGTTATCTCTTTTTTCTTACGCCAATTTCGGTCACATATAAAGAAAGAAGCTAACTCATTACCCTTTAACTCGACGGATTCAACAATAATATTGTGAAAATCGAGAAAGGTTTGAGTGGCAAGAATATCAAAATCGCGCAGGAAATCATCCTGTTCTTCAAATAAAAGTCTGAATCTGTACAAATGCATGCTTTCGAAAATTAGAATTTGATATCAGAAGTAAAATTAGTTTTTTTTTGGCAAAAAAGCAAAACAAATAATAGTCAAATCAGTTGAAAAATGAAGTCAGTTTATTCATCATTGAGGCTTGAGTCCCATTTTTTCACCTACCTTAACCATGAAAGCGTATGCTGCATCATGGTCATTAGCAAGGCCACCTTCAAGAATCGCTTCCCTTATAACCGATTTTATAACACCCACCTCTTTACAAGGTTTTAGATTAAATGCTTTCATGATTTCATCTCCGGTAATGGGAGGTTGCCAATTGCGAAGATTGTCTTTTTCCTCTATTTCCTTTAACTTGACTCTGACTTGTTGGAAATTACTAAGGTACTTTTTAACCTTCTGTGTATCTTTTGACGTAATGTCAGCCTCACAGAGTGTCATTAAATCTTCTATCTCCTCTCCTGCTTCAAATAGTAGGCGCCTTATTGCAGAGTCTGTGACCTCTTCTTCCGTTAATGCTATCGGACGAAGGTGCAACGAAACGATCTTCTGAACATATCTCATTTTCTCGTTTAGTGGCAACTTTAATTGCCTGAAGATTTGTCCAACCATTCTGGCACCTTTGGTTTCGTGCCCATGAAATGTCCAACCGGTTTCAGGATTAAACTTTTTGGTCACCGGTTTAGCTATATCATGAAGCAAGGCAGCCCATCTCAACCATAGATTATCCGTTTTGTTTGAGATTTTATCCAACACTTCAAGTGTATGGTAAAAATTATCCTTGTGAGCCTTACCCTCTATGCTTTCAACACCTTTTAATGCTGATAGCTGTGGAAATACCAGTTTAAGCAAGCCTGTCTTTTCCAAAAGCTTAAAACCAACAGAGGGCTTATCTGTCTTGATTATTTTATTTATCTCTTCACTTATTCTCTCAGCCGAGATAATGTTTATACGTTCCCTGTTCGCTGAAATTGCCTCAAGTGTCTTTGGCAGAATGGAGAAATCAAGTTGAGCTGCAAATCTTATTGCTCTCATCATCCGGAGTGGATCATCTGAAAATGTCATCTCCGGATCCAATGGTGTTCTTATCAGCTTATTGTTTAAATCAGTTATTCCATTAAAAGGATCAACAAGATCTCCAAAATCCTTACTATTAAGGCTGATTGCCATTGCATTAATCGTAAAATCTCTCCTATTCTGATCATCGGCAAGGGAGCCTGATTGAACAACAGGTTTTCTTGAATCAAAGTGATATGATTCCTTTCTGGCACCTACAAATTCAATCTGCATATCCTTGTAATGAATCATTGCAGTCCCAAAGTTTTTGAAAACACTTACTTTATGAACAGCCTCAATTCTTGAGGCAACGGTTTCTGCCAATGCAATTCCATCGCCCAGAACAACAAAATCTATATCCTTCGAGTCCCTGTTAAGCAATAGATCCCTGACATAACCTCCAATTACATATACTTCCGTTTCTGTAATTTTAGCTATCTCCGAAACAATACTGAAAACTGGATGATCTAACTTACTCTGTAAATTCATTAAAATGTCAATATGGTTGGCAAAAATACAATAATTGTCGCATTGCTGAAATAAACCTTTTGAGCCATTAAAAGTTGCCTTCTCTTTAATATTCTTACCTTTGGCACCTTGATTTACCTTAAACCAATGAGCTTTACCCATTTATTATTTGATCTTGATGGCACTCTGATTGACTCTAAAAGAGGTATTTTCAATTCAGTTTATCATACAATTGATAAAATGGGCATACCTGAGTCAATGAGACCAGCAAACCTAAACCCATTTATAGGCCCACCTCTTCGGGATTCTTTTAAATTACTTTTCAACTTTTCTGATAGTGATGCAGAACTTGCTACAACTATATACAGAGAATATTATGGCAAAACAGGGCTGTATGAATATGATATCTATGAAGGTGTGGCGAAAAGTATCAATTATTTGACATCCTGCGGCTTTAACTTATCGGTAGTGACTTCTAAGGCAGAAGTGTACGCAAAATTAATTGTCGAATCCTTGCCCTTTGGAGAGTGTTTTACTACCATATCTGGATGTGAGCTTAATGGAACCAGAAGTAACAAGGATGAATTAATTGAATATACGCTCAACCGATTGAACATTATGCCTTCAGTCAAAATTGTTATGATTGGAGACCGGTATCACGATATACGGGGTGCTAAAGCGGTGGGTATTTCTTCGGCAGCTGTACTTTACGGTTATGGTTCAAAAACTGAACTTCTTAACGAATCCCCTACTCTTATAATAAATACGCCGGAACAACTCACTATTTTTGATAAAGTTCAATAATATACTGTATGGCATTCCTTCTTAAAGTAAAGTGTCATGCTTTCTCAAATTGTTAAATTCGGGAAATCATTAGTTCACTTTTAACAGACTGTCTATCACCGCAATTATTCAAAAATTATTCACTTTCTCAACTATCGTAATATTATTGTTTTATTTTTGTTGTTGTTGCTGATGCTAATTCTCAAACAATCTTAACATAATCATTATTCACTAAAACCCATTCAATGATGAAAAAAATCATTACACTGGCACTTTCTTTTCTTACGGTGGCTTTGATGGCGAATCCTGTAGATAAGAAGGTAGCAGAGCAAGTTGCGGTAATCCAATATTCGCAAAATGCTCCTTCAAACATCTCCGACTACTCAATTGCCGGAGAATTTGAGACTACCTACAATGGACTGGTCACCTTTTATACTTTCACTTTTAATTCAGGTGGATTTGTAATCGTGGCAGCTGATGATGCTTCGATACCTGTACTCGGATATTCTTATGAAGGTACGGTTGATCAGAATAACATCAATCCCGCTGCAAAGTCCTGGTTGGAAAACTATAGTAAAGCCATTGCTGAACTTAGTACCACCAAGATGAGTAACCAAAGCACAAGACCTCAATGGGACCAGATTCTATCAAATCAATTGGAACGTTCTGTTCTTGATGTGCCTGCCTTGGTGGAAACCAATTGGGACCAGGGCTGCTACTATAACGCACTTTGTCCTGTAGCATCAGGAGGACCATGTGGCCGCGCATGGGCCGGTTGCGTTGCAACTACCATGTCTGTTTTGATGAAATATCATGAATGGCCCGTTAATGGTGTAGGATATCATACTTATACCCATCCTAATTTCGGTGTTCAAACTGCAAATTTTGCCAATACTACTTACAATTATGCTGCAATGCCATTTAATGTAACTACCGGCAATGCTGAAGTCGCTACATTAATGTATCATGCCGGTGTTTCTGTAAATATGCAGTATGCAGCCGATGGATCAGGTGCTTATAGTGATGATGTACCATTCGCTCTCGTTAATTATTTCAATTATGATGGATCCTGCCATCTGGAGTCAAAAACTGATTATCCGGTAATCGACGATTGGTATGCATTACTGAGAGCTGATCTTGACGCTTCACGGCCAATTTACTATGCAGGCTCAAGCACTGCCAGTGGTGGACATGCCTGGATTCTTGATGGTTATAGACTCAGCGACAATAAATTTCACTTCAACTGGGGTTGGTCGGGTTCTTTCAATGGTTATTATGCCATTGGGGCACTTAATCCCGGTGGAAGTAACTTTAATGACGATAACAGGGTGATTGTTGAAATCATGCCAGGGAACAATGCTACTGCCTGGATAGTTCAAAATACACATTTTACTACCCCTTCACGTGGTATTAATTATTTACATGCAGTGAATGAAAATGTTGCATGGGCAGCAGCTTATGATGGTTCAGGTTCCGGTGCTACTATCAATGAGTTTTCACGTACAATCAACGGTGGCGAAACATGGACTGCCGGTCAGGTACTTGGAGGAACTACATACGGTATTGGAAATATTTGCGGGCTCGATGCAAACATTGCCTATGTTGCTTTATATAATGGAGTTGGCACTCAAAACAATACCTGCGGAATTTATAAAACAACCAATGGTGGACTAACCTGGACACAATTGCCGGGGGCTCTTCAAGGTTCCGCTTCTTTTGCCAATAACGTTTATTTCTGGAATGAACAGGAAGGAATGTGCCACGGTGATGTTAAAGATGGCTACTTCGAAATCTATACCACTATTAATGGAGGTGCAACCTGGCAGAGGGTGCCTCCGGCAAATATTACCGGTGGGACTCCGGCATCAGGCGAAGGTGGATGGACATCAGTTATTGAAACCGCTGGTGATAACACTATTATGTTTGGTACCAATAAGGGTAAAGTTTACATTTCTGATGACCGCGGCTTTAACTGGAGAGTGACTAATGCAAATATTACTCCCGGTTCAAATGGCGGCATTAACCTCATTGCCTTTACTGATCCTATGAATGGTATTGTTGCTCAAACTATTGCGCCTATATCTTATCGTCGCACTTCTGATGGTGGCCTGACTTGGGAAACTTTCACTCCTACAGGGCCATATATGACCAATGACTTAACATCTATTCCGGGCAGTAATGGCATATACGTAAGCACCGGCGCATCAGGCACTATTGGTGCAGCCTATTCCACTGACGCTGGCGCAACATGGACCAGCTTCGCGGGGACATCTGCAAGACAATTCCTGGCAACTGATTTTTATAATAATTCAGTAGGCTATGCAGGTGGTTTTAATGAAGACCAAAATAATGGCGGAATGTTCCGTATGCTAGGAACTTTGGGTGTTGCTCCAGGTCCTCAGATAGTTGCTGATCCTGCTTCCATTACTGCAACCCTTGCACCGGATGCTATTGAGAATAGTCCATTCTTTATTGTAAATAATGGTGATGCCGATCTTGAGTGGTCAATTACACTTGATGGAACTCCTGCATGGCTGAGCGTAAGCACTGCATCAGGTACAACCCCTGCCGGAGAATCAACCGAGCTAACCGTAACTCTAGATGCAACCGGCTTAAGTTCTGGAACATACAACTCTGCTCTCATTATTGCCAACAACAGCATTAATAATACTTCGCTCCAGGTTCCTGTAACCCTTAATGTTCAGAGTGCCCTTGATCCACCAACCGATCTCGCCGCTACTGTAACAGGTAACAATGTTCACCTTACATGGAATGCTCCGGGTGGATCAACAGGTGAGTATTTCTTTGATGATTTTGAATCATACGAGAATTTCACGCTTGATTTTTCACCTTGGACTACCAATGATGTTGACGGTGCAAATACTTACATTATTGATGGTTACATCTGGCCTAATGGTGGTGATCCGCAATCATTCATCATATTTAATTCACTGGCTACCGATCCGGCAATGGATGAGAATGTGGCGTTTTCAGGTGAAAAAACAGCATCATGCTTTAACAGTGTACCTCCTCCATTTAATAATGACTGGTTAATCTCACCAAAGAGATTAATTAATGACGGAGATATTGCTTCCTTCATGGCTATGAGCTATACTGATCAATATGGCCTTGAGCGCTTTGCTGTTGCCGTATCTACCACCACTACGGATCCTTCCGCATTTACAGTTATTAGTGCAGGCTCATATATTACAGCCCCTGCCGATGCATACAGCGAATTTACTTATGACCTTTCAAGCTATGCCGGTCAGGAAGTATACGTTGCAATCAATTGCCTCTCTCAGGATGCATTCTTCCTACTTGTCGATGATTTCTATATTGGAGCCCCGGGTAAAAAACCTGTTTCTATCCAGAATCCTGCAATTACCAGTGTCCATACAAGAAATATAACTGCTGCCAATACTCTTATGCCAAATACTGTTAGAGGTGGCGAAAGGGAATTATTGGGCTATAATGTATACCGGAATGGGGCTAAAATCAATGCATCTACAGTCACAGAAACAAGTTATGATGATAATGGACTGGCAGCCGGCACTTATGAATATCATGTAAGGGCTGTCTATTCTGAAGGTGAATCAGCTAATTCAAATGCTGCTGTTGCTGTGATTAGCAGTGGTAATACTTTAATTCTGGATTTTGAACCGTATGCTGACTTTACTCTTGACATTACCCCATGGACTAACCTTGACGTTGATGGAAATAATACCTATGGTATTGAAAATGTAACATTCCCTCACGCCGGTGAACCAATGGGTTACATTGTATTCAACCCGCTGGCAACCACACCTGCTGTTACAGGAATGGAGGCTCATGGCGGTGCACGGTTAGGTGCCAGCTTTGCTTCAGTTACCCCTCCTAATAATGATTATCTGATCTCACCTAAATTATTGATGGGTGATGATGCTAAAATCAACATGTGGGTTAAATCCTACACTGATCAATATGGGCTTGAAGAGTATAATATCGTTGTTTCTACCACTGATCTGAATCCTTCCAGTTTCGTCACTGTCGCCGGCCCTATTCAGGCTCCTGCTGATGCCTGGACAAATGTTGAATACGATCTGTCAGCCTACAGTGGTCAGGAAGCTTATGTCGGTATACAATGTGTTTCAAACGACCGGTTTATATTCATGGTTGATGATATTGCAATTACATTCTCAACCGGAATCAAGGATCAGGACATTGCTAAACATTTCAGCATTTATCCTAATCCTGCAACAAATCAATTGAATATCAAAGGTGATATTGAAATCGTTTTCTTAAACCTCGTCAATACTTCAGGAAAAGTTGTATTGGAATCACCAGTCAATGGTACTGAATATTCAATTAATGTTTCAGAGTTGCCAGCAGGACTTTACATGCTTCGTTTAACAACAAAACAAGGTGTTATTACAAGCAAAGTCAATATCAGATAACGATTACGGTGATTACTGATATATATATAAATAAAAGCTGCACCATCAAAGTGCAGCTTTTATTTTATACTAATTCTAACAGTTTGATTCTTATGGATTTAAAAAATAAATTCGTTTTTGTTTAGGGTAAATGCCAGAAAAATTGTCATCTATGTATATGAAGCAATGATTTCATAAATTTCCCTCTCTTACCTGATTAAATTGGCTGCTTCTTTCCCCGGAAGCAGCCTTTTTTTAATTCTTCGATTTCTGAATTACATTCTTTCTGGCATCTCAATTCCAAGCAACTCACAACCATTTAATAAATTAGTCGAAGTAAACAATGATAAAGCTAATCTAAAGCTCCTTTTTTGCTCATCCTCTTCTTTAAGTATGGAATGCTCGTGATAGAATTGGTTATATTCCTTTGCAAGTTCAAACAGGTAATTGGCAATAACTGATGGGGAGTATTCCTCTGCTGCCTGCTTAACTATTTGTGGAAATGAATAATTCAGTATTAAAAGGCTGATCTCCTTTTGCTGCAGGTCTATGTCACGCTTGAATTCAATGTCCTTTAGTTCGGCTTTACGTAAAACAGATTTAATACGGGCATAAGTATATTGGATAAAAGGACCGGTATTGCCGTTAAAATCAATACTTTCTGATGGGTTAAACACCATGTTCTTTTTAGGATCTACTTTAAGAATAAAGTACTTCAGTGCTCCAAGACCCACTTTGCGGTACAGTTCCATTGCTTCTTCACTTTCAAAATCATCAATCTTTCCCAGTTCGAGAGTCATCTCCTTTGCGGTTGAAATCATCTCTTCAACCAGGTCATCAGCATCTACTACGGTCCCTTCCCTTGATTTCATCTTACCTTCAGGCAACTCAACCATTCCATATGATAAATGGTAAATTTTTTCAGCCCAATCCTTACCCACCTTTTTCAAGACAAGTTTTAATACATCAAAATGGTAGTTCTGTTCATTTCCTACCACATAAATAAATCCATCAGGATGATAGTCTTTATAACGCAACTGGGCAGTGCCTAGATCCTGAGTCATATATACTGAAGTCCCATCCGCTCTTAACAACAATTTTTCGTCAAGCCCTTCATCTGTCAGGTCAATCCATACTGAATTATCCTCTTTGCGGAAAAGCACCCCACTCTGTAATCCTTGCTCTACAATCGATTTACCTAAAAGATATGTATCGGATTCATAATATATTCGATCAAAATCAATACCCAGACTTTTATAGGTACTATCGAATCCATCATAAACCCAGCCATTCATCATTGCCCACAATTCTCTCGTCGCTGGTTCTTTTTGTTCCCATAGCACCAATAATTTGCGCGCTTCTGACATAAGTGTTGACTTAGCAAGACTTTCTTCCTCTGATAGTCCTTTCAACTTTAATCCGGCAATCTCCTCTTTGAGTTTCTTATCAAAAAGAACATAATAATCCCCTACAAGCTTATCCCCTTTTTTGCCTGTAGATGCTGGGGTTGAGTTATTGCCCCATAGTTTCCAGGCTAGCATTGATTTACAAATATGGATACCCCTGTCGTTTACTAAATTGACTTTAACTACTTTCTTTCCTGAAGCCTGTAAAATTTTGGAAACAGAAAATCCAAGAAGATTATTGCGAATATGTCCCAGATGTAATGGCTTATTTGTATTAGGAGATGAAAATTCAACAACTATAGTTTCATCTACTTGATTATCGTTCAGGCCAAAGCGTTGTGCCTGATAGTTACCCATCAAGAATGAAATCCAGAATGAAGCCCTTAACTTTAGGTTCAAAAATCCCTTTATAACTGAAAATGATTCAATTTCCGGTGTACTCTCCATAATCTTTTTGCCTATCAGATTAGCTGTCTCTTCGGGCGATTTTTTGGAGATTTTAAGCAATGGGAAAACTACTAATGAATAATCTCCCTGTTCTCTAAAATTTGATATAGTCCTTTGAATGGTAATATCCTTAGCGGGTAGTTTTGCGCCAAAAAGTTCAAAAATAGCATCAATAGATTTTTCAGTAAGTAGTTCTTGGATCATCATTTATGTTAAAATATAAGGAAATATAAACTCATTAATTCACTAGCATTGACTTAAATAGATTAAACCAGTTAAATTGTTCTGTCAAATGGGACTCTATTCCTGATCGATTTTCCCAATGTAACTTCATCGGCATATTCAAGGTCATCACCAATGGCAATTCCTCGTGATATTGCAGAAATCACAGGAACAAACTTCTGTATCTTTCTAAATATATAAAATGCAGTTGTATCACCTTCAGTTGTTGAGGGAAGTGCCATTATCACCTCTTTTATTTCTCCTGATTCAGTTTTACTTAATAATTCATTAATCTTGATATCCTGAGGTCCAATACCTTCCATTGGTGAGATAATTCCACCCAATACATGATATACTCCTTTATGTTGATTTGTATTCTCAATGGCCATCACATCTCTGATATCTTCCACTACACAAATCGTATTCTTATCGCGGTTTTCATCTGCACATATATTACAGATATCCCCATCAGAAATATTATGGCAGATACCGCAATAATTGATATTGTTTCGAAGATTTATCAGTGATTCACCCAGGGCCTGAGCTTTGGAAGGATCCTGCTTCAGTAACCATATTGCCAATCTTAGGGCTGTCCTTTTTCCAATACCCGGTAGTTTTACCAGTTCTACTATAGCTTCTTCCAGTAATTTAGAAGGATAGATATTCATAATTTGTCGACTATTGGAATAAGTTTTTATAATTTTGCCGACAAAGATACGAAACTGTTAATCACACAGGTGTGCTCTTAACTTCAACTATAACTCTTAATTGAATCCATGAAAATGAACTTTAGATATATCCAATTTATCTTTCTCTTAATTATATTTCTTTTGATATCAATCATTGCCAAAGCACAACAGGAAATCAACATCACTGATTCTAATGGGTTTAAGCAAGGCTTCTGGCAAAAGAAGGACTCAAACGGCTCTTTAATTTACTCTGGTAATTTCAATAACAATGTTCCTGAAGGTGATTTTATTTATTATGATTCTTTAGGTAAAGTCAAAGCCAAAACATTGTTCACTGATAATGGGGGAAAGGCTTATACTAAATTCTTCAGGAAAGGAATGATGGTCTCAGAAGGATTATATGTTAATGAAAAGAAGGCCGGCCTTTGGAAATATTATAATAACGACACCATCCTTATATCAGAAGAGAACTATGTAAACGGTATTCCCAATGGGAAATGGAGAACATTCTATGGCAATGGAGCATTACTCGAAGAGATTATATTTGTAGATGGAGTAAAAAATGGTCCGTGGCTGCAATATTTTTATGATGGCCCAATAAAAACTAAAGCTACCTATATTAATGGAAAACTGGAAGGCCTGGCAACTTTCTATCACCCTAATGGATTAATATTCATTTCCGGGCCATACAAGAATAATCTGAAGGATGGAGTATGGATGCACTTAAATGATAAAGGTGTGGCTGAAAAACGTGAAATCTGGTCTTCAGGATTCCTGATTGCTGAGGAATACTACGATAAAGCGCTCGAAAAAATGAGCAAGGAAGAGAAATAAACCTCTTAATTTGAACCTTTTCTTCATTGGTTTAATATTTTCGCCTCATCAATTAATTCCATTCTCGTTAAGGTATATTTTCTATCCGCCTCTCTTGCAGGTTTTCTTACCTCATGGTTTAGTCATTGATAGCATTGGCTTTTCCTGACCCTTTCCTGAAGCAGTAATAAGCTCATTTCTAAGCATTATTAAATTAGGTGTCCTATATATCAACCGGTAATCTGAAAGAATCTCATCCTTTCTTAATTTATCCATACCAAGGTTCTCAATATAAGGTTCTGATAAAATAATATAATCAATGTTGAAGGTTCTGGCTTTTTCCAAAAATCCGGGCCCTTTAATTGACTTGTCAAATTGTTGCAGGGTTGTATAAAGTCTTTCACCCTGTATGCTTTCAAAATAAAGTATCTCATTGAAGATAAATTCCATAGGGGCAACAATCTTTAATTCTGATGTCTTCTCCTTAATATTGGACTTTATCATTGTCCTTACTAATTCAGGATTGAATTTATCTTTTGCTGATCTGTAATTGTAATACTCTGATCCTATAACAAACGCCAGAATTACCACATAAACCATAATCTTCCATCCTTTACGGTATATCCAATTCGAAAGTTCAGGTCGTGAAAAAAGCCATTTATCAATGGTGACTGATAAGAATGTGACTAAAAATGGCAGATATATCAGTATATACTGTCGTGATTTCTGAGTGAATAGTAGTGCAACTACTATCATTAAAATCACAGTATACTGTAGCATTATCTTATGGTTTGATTTGATGTATTTATATCCGGCTATAAACATTAATAGGAATAAGAGGCTGAAACCTATAATACTGCCATCATGAAAAAAGCGCATATGCTCTTTTAGAAAGCTATTAGCCATATATAAAAATACATTTGCTTTTTCAGAGTTCTCACCTAGTACTGATTGAAACAATTGGCTCTTCCAGAATGAAAATCCATAATTCTTTGAGAAATCGTAGAAATATAATCCAAACCCAATAATACTCCCCAGAGTGTATGGAATAATTTGTTTCCACTTTCGGTTTATGAGCAATAAAATCCCTCCTGCTGTTATAACGGCTATCCCATTAAGATGGGCCACAGCAACCAGACCACTTAGTATACCTGAAAGCCCGGCCATTATAATTGAATATTTCTCATTGTTAATACTCCTTTCTAAAACAAAAAATGCAATGAATGTCAGAAACATCATTGTTATTTCGGGCCTGAAAATAAAGGAGAACTTATAAGTGTAATGAAAAGTGAAGAATATCAGGACTGCTATTAGAAATTGTCGGCGGTTAAGCAGCTTTCGCCTTAATACAGTTATATAGTAAAATGTCCCCAGGAATATGATGTAAAAAAACAAGCTTACCGCCTTTAATGAATACAACGAGAAACCAAATACCTTCATTACCCCATAACCCATTAAGGTAATGAGTTTATGGTGAATGAGTATACGTTCGTCCTGGTTGGTCCAACCCCGCATTAATTCTGACCGTGCATGACCATCCTTAAGCATCCAGTATGCGGGTTCACCAATCCATGCGTCGTCAATATCAGGCTCCCTCCCGGCAAGACTATAGATATAAAATCCAATCTGGATGAGTAAAAATGCAAATAACAACCTGAATAGTAGTTTCCTGCTCATTGATACCCAAAGGTTGTTTTGTATTGTTTAATATTATGCATTGGATTATAGATTGGCAAAAATAGGCAATTTAAGATTTTATCATAGAGCAATGTATAAATGGAGGTGGTTTATTATCTTTGCACTTCAAATCAATCATCATGATACAACGAATTCAAACAGTTTATCTTGCATTGGCATCTATTGCGCTGATCGTACTGTACTTTTTCCCATTGGCAAGTTACCTATCTGAATTATCTTATAGCAAATTATATTTAACACACCTCGCATCACTAACTCCCGGTGTGGAACCGGTTGTTAAGAATTCAGTGGTACTCCCTCTGGCTATCTTTAATGGTATGATTGCCCTTATTGGATTGGTATCAGTATTTGTTTATAAAAAACGTCCACTTCAATCAAAAATAGTGAAACTTTGTATCCTGATGACTATTATAATGATAGTTCTGGTGTTCTTTGTATATGCCCCTTTAATCAGCCGCCTTACAGCCACCGAAGCGGTCTTTACTGATGGTTATGGCCTTTATTTGATACTATTGGCCATTGTTATGTTTGTTCTGGCAAATAGAGCTATTATTAAAGATGAGAAGTTAGTACGTGCTGCCGACAGACTTCGGTAATAACAAAGCCCCAATAATTACAGGAAGTTATATAGAATTTTTCTCCCTCTCTATTTCAAGAATTTCCAGGTCTCTGATGTTGGCTCCGTCAACTTTGAACCTCATTGCTGTAATTACCTGATGTAATCCATACTTGCCTGCAGCTCCCGGATTTAGATGCAATAGTTTATTTTGCTTGTCATTAACAACTTTAAGAATATGTGAATGGCCTGAAATAAATAATCCCGGACGAGTCTCTTTAATTAATTGTTTTGCCTGTGATGTGTATTTTCCGGGATACCCACCTATATGAATCATTAAAACTTGAAGGTTCTCACAATTAAATGATTGAAAAAGCGGGTAAAAACTTCTAATATCCTGATCATCAATGTTTCCATATACTGCTTTTAGCGATTTAATGGAGGCAATTGCTTTAGCAGTTTCAAGGTCTCCAATATCGCCTGCATGCCATATTTCATCACATTGAGCCAGGAAATCAGCTATGGAAGGATGGAGATATGAATGGGTATCAGAAATTAATCCAATGGTTTTCATTCCTGTGTTGATTTAATACTGAAATCAGGTTTCAATGTATAATAGACCCCTGATTCAGAGAAATTAATCTTTATGATATCGAGTACTATAAAATCTGCGAGTATATGCTCACATTTCTTAATACTCAAACCTGAATATTTTTTAAAGGCACTAAGCGTAATTTTTGAATGTTCTTCCAGGTAAGTTATTAGCGCCTGTTCTGTATGTGTAAATGAAATCTTTACACCCTGATCGTTTTTCCTTTTTTTCCAAACTTTGAGAAGTACTCCGTTTGCCATGTAATTCTGGTCGGCTACTCTGATATAGACTTTATAAACACCGTCCTTATCAGGAGCTGAATGTACTTCTTCACTCTTTGGAACAATAATTTCAAGTACATTTCTACCATTCTCATCCCATTCATGAAGTTCAAAGGAAACAGGTGGTCTGCAATAGAGCTGAGCACCTGCTTCCATCATATAGTACTCTTCATCTGAACGCACTCCAGCTATGGTACCATTATCCTTAACTCCAAGCAAAAGGCGACCGCCATCTGTATTGGCAAAAGCAGCCAGAGTCCGGGCAATCTTCTTTGAATCACTTACCTCAAACTTGAAATCAAGCTGCTGATGTTCACCTTCTTTAATTAATTTTTGGATATAGGATGGCATAAACCAAATATAATACGTTCAATAATAATAACAACGTATCGTCTGAATATAAAAGGAAACCTGAATTCTATAACCGGGCTGTGGCTATAGAATCTCTATATTGTTCTTCCCGGTTATCTTCTCACAATAATGGCACTGTAATTTTAAATCATCTTTATCGATTACTGAGAATTTGGTAGTAATCTGCTGGTGATTAGTAATACAGTTTGGATTTACACATTTAACAAATTGCTCTATCGTATCCGGTATCTCAACCTGTTGCTTACTTACCACTTCATAATTTCTGATAGTAATCAAAGTGGCAGTTGGCGCAATTAATGCAATTTTATTGGCATCGCGGTTTTTAAAGAATTGATTGCTTGCTTTAATAATACCTTTTTTGCCATATTTTTTGCTATCAAGGTTAAAGCCAATGGTAACCTGCCCTTCTGTCTGTTCAAGGTTTAACATTCTAACAACAGGGAATAGGCTCTTAGCCGGAATATGATCTATAACTGTTCCATTTTCAATGGCTGATACTACAAGCTCTTTTCTGATATTACTTTCCATTTTCTTTCCAATTAACAAGTTATTTTACACCTAATATTGTTGCAAGTAGAGCCTGGCGAACAAATACACCATTTAAAGCTTGCGTAAAGTAATAAGCCTGAGCAGTTGCATCAACATCTTCAGTAATCTCATTAACTCGTGGGAGTGGATGAAGAATACGCATGTTTGGCTTGCAGTTGTCAAGCATTGAGGCCGATAGAATGTATGCATTCTTAACTTTCTCATACTCTATGGGATCAGAGAATCGTTCCCTCTGAATACGTGTCATATATATAATATCAGCTGTTTCCATTACATCGTTCAAATCAGTATACTGGAAGTAGTTGAGATTATTATTCTTAATATGCATCTTAACATAACTGGGTAATTTCAGCTCAATGGGCGATACAAGATGGAATGTAGTATTGAAATTGCAAAGTGCCATTACCAATGAATGTACTGTTCGTCCATATTTCAGGTCACCTACGAACGC
The DNA here is from genome assembly GCA_937894795.1 of uncultured Bacteroidales bacterium. Taxonomy (GTDB): domain Bacteria; phylum Bacteroidota; class Bacteroidia; order Bacteroidales; family Lentimicrobiaceae; genus Lentimicrobium. The sequence goes on along the minus strand of CALCQV010000039.1, from coordinate 96,441 downwards.
AACATTCAAATTATCAAGTTTACCCTGAGTTTTACGAATGGAATATAAATCAAGCAAACACTGTGTAGGATGCTGATTACCGCCATCGCCCGCATTGATCACAGGCACTTTTGATACCTCACTTGCAAAGCGGGCACTTCCTTCACGGGGATGCCTCATTACAATGATATCGCTATAGTTAGATACGGTTAGTATGGTATCTTTCAATGTTTCACCTTTTGAAACACTTGAATTTGATGCATCTGAGAAACCAATTACTTTAGCTCCAAGTTGTGATGCTGCACTTTCAAAGCTTAATCGTGTTCGGGTGGAAGGCTCAAAAAACAGGGTTGCTACAACAAATTTTTCAAGTATTGACTGCTTGGGATTCTTTTCAAATTCCTCTGCCAGGTCAAGTATCTTTAAATACTCTTCCTTTGAATAATCAGTAATTGATACCAGACTTCGGTTTTTCATGTTTTATATTGTTTGTGGATGTTACATTTACAAAAATAGCCAAAAAAAAAGCTGCCAATTAAGGCAGCTTTTTTTTCTTATTTCAAATTGTGCTTTTTGACAAAGTCATTTATTACCATAGTCAAATTGGGAGTTCCAATTTCCTGAAGCTCATATCCAACCTTAACCGTAGGCTTATTGATCTTGATAATTCTGCTTAAATCAATAGGTGTGGCAATCACCACTGAATCACATACTGTGTTGTCAATGGTTTTTTCAAGGTCTTTAACCTGTTCTTCACCATAACCCATTGCCGGTAACAATGTTCCAATGTTCTTATAAATTTCAAATGTCGTTGAGAGTTTACCGGTTGTAAAAGGCCGTGGGTCAACCAGCTCAGCAGCTCCAAACTTAAGAGCAGCAACAACGCCGGCACCAATTTTCATTTCACCGTGTGTTAAGGTTGGGCCATCCTCTACCACCAATACTTTCTTTCCACGTATAAGTTCAGGCTTATCAACTGTTAAAGGTGATGCGCCATCAATAATAATAGCACTTGGGTTAATCTTAGCTAGATTATTACGTACAATATTCGTACTCTCTAATGAAGCTGTGTCTATTTTATTGATAACAATAACATCCGACATACGGGCAACAACCTCTCCCGGATAGTAGCTTACCTCAGCACCGGGGCGTAATGGATCAGCAACTCCAATCATCAAATCAGGTTTATAAAATGGGAAATCGTTATTTCCACCATCCCACAGAATTACATCACAGCCATCAGGATCATTCTCAGCAGCTCTGACAATTGCTTCATAATCAACACCTGAGTAGATAACATTACCACGTACTACATGTGGTTCATATTCTTCCATCTCTTCAATAGTGCATTTATGCTTGTGGAGATCTTCAACAGTTGCAAAGCGCTGAACTTTCTGGGCATTTAAATCACCATAAGGCATCGGGTGACGAATTGCAACAACCTTGAGGCCTAATTCCATCATGATTTCGATGATACGACGGCTAGTCTGGCTTTTGCCACAACCGGTACGGGTGGCACCCACAGCAATAAGCGGCTTGGTGCTTTTGATCATTGTGTCACGGGGGCCCAATAATACAAAGTTTGCACCAGCTGTATTTACTATTGAACTGATATTCATAACACGTGGATACGGAACATCACTGTAAGCAAATACACAGTCGTCTACTTTGTAATCTTTAATCAACTGAGGAAGATCCTGTTCAGCAAAAATAGGAATACCCTGTGGGTATAGTTCCTCACCTGCTAATTCTTTTGGATACTTGCGACCATCAATGTCAGGAATCTGAGCTGCTGTGAAAGCTACTACGTTATAGTTCGCGTTTCCGCGGAAGTAAGTGTTGAAGTTGTGGAAATCCCTTCCGGCAGCTCCGATGATTAAGACGTTTTTTTTCATTGGTTTTTGAGAATAATTAATAAAATAGTGAAATAGAACTTATTGAAGCTCTTTCACGGGCCCGGGCAGATGGGGAATCTGCAATGAACCTTTACCGGCAATCTGCCGTAAAAAAACCATTGCAAATATAAAAAGTTAGGAATCAACCACAAATTAGTTGATTCTTTTTTTTATTCTTCAACTAAGATTTTTTTAGTGAATGTCCTTATAACATCTGCTCGTAATATTATTCTCCTTCCTTTTGACTTACAAACTTCGATCCTATTTTATTGTCTTTCTTATAGTTATCACTTAACTGAATTGCTGAATATTTTAGTATTTTAGCATTATGGTTCTTTAATGACTTCTTCTTCTATGAAAGCAGGTATTCACAGGGCTAACTACAGGTATTTTGCTGATTATGGATGGCTCAAAACCTGGCATAGCTTCAATTTCGCCGATTATTTCAATCCTTTACGTGAGCGTTTTGGGGTAATCCGTGTGTTGAATGATGAAGTGATTGCTCCCGGTAAAGGGTTTGACATGCATGAGTATAAGAATCTGGAAATACTGCTTTTTCCTTTGAATGGTGAATTAAAATATCAGGATCAATCAGGTCATGAATCTACCCTGAGTCAGGATGAAGTACAGATTATTTCTGCCGGCTCGGGAATTACTTTTGCATTCGGTAATAATTCCAACTCTCTGCCGCTTGAAATTATTCAAATCTGGCTGTTCCCTAAAATCAAGAATATAAATCCCCGGATTCAGTGCCTTCAGTTTAATGAGCGTGAACGCCATGGCAAATTCCAATTGATTGCTTCTCCTGAAGTCATTTCAGATGTGTTATGGATAAATCAGCAAACCTGGATTTCTGAAATTGACCTGCTGAAAGGCCAATCGGCGAGTTATAATATTCAGAAGGCTAATAATGTCATCTTTATTTTTGTGATAACAGGAAGTATTCTGTTTGGTTCAAATGAAGATATGGAAGCCCGTCAGCGTGACAGTGTTGAAATTACAGATATTGATGGGCCATGGGAGTTTATAGCCAATCAGGATTCCAAACTATTACTGGTTGATGCGCCCCGGGACTAATCTATCAACTATTCATTGGTTGCCCCTTCTGTAATAAGGTCGAAAATCGTCAATTGATTTTTGGCCGGTTCCGGTTCCGGCACATAGTTATCGCCATATCCGTTATTTGAAAGAAACATAATGATGGCCCGTTTATACATTCTTATAGGAGTGATGTTATGTTTTCGGCAATAAGCATCTACTCTGCTCTTTTGTTGCACTGTAAATTTGAAGGTAACAGTTCTGAACCTCCTACCTTTTCTCCGTTTAGCCATAAGTAGTATATATTGTAACTTCTATTTCCTTATTACCTCCTTGATATCATCAATAATCTTACGTGCAATTGATTCAGCCTTACTCTCAGAATCACTCTCTGAATATATCCTTATTATAGGTTCAGTATTTGATTTACGCAAATGTACCCACTCTTTATCAAACTCTATCTTCACGCCATCTATCTGATTGACCGGTTGTCGCTTGTATTTCTCAGCAATTGAAGTCAAAATTTGATCAACATCCATTTCAGGCATCAACTGGATTTTATTTTTCGAAATAAAATAACTAGGGTATGAAGCTCTTAGGGCCGAACACTTCTTGCCAGATTTTGCCAGATGAGTTAAAAAAAGGGCAATGCCAACTAGTGCATCCCTACCATAGTGTAATTCAGGCATTATTACTCCCCCATTACCTTCTCCTCCAATTACAGCGTTTGTCTCCTTCATACGCTTAACTACATTAACCTCACCCACGGCCGAAGAAAAATATTGTTGTCCTGCCTTTTCAGTAATATCCCTTAATGCACGTGTTGACGACATATTTGAGACAGTATTTCCAGGAACTATAGAAAGTATGTAATCAGAAACTGCTACCAATGTATATTCCTCACCAAACATCTCCCCATCCTCGCATACTATAGCAAGTCGGTCAACATCAGGGTCAACAACAAATCCCAGGTTTGCTTTTGACTTGACCACAACCTTTGATATTTCAGTGAGATTCTCGGCTAAAGGCTCAGGGTTGTGAGGGAATCTGCCCGTTGGTTCACAATACAACTCCTCTATCTGCTCAACTCCCAATGATCTTAACAATAGTGGTATTGCGAGTCCACCGGTTGAATTCACAGCATCAACGGCAACCTTGAACTTGGCATTTCTTATTGCAAAGGAATCAATGTATGGAAGATCAAGTATCTTTTCAATGTGTTTTCTTATTTGGCTGTCATCATAAGTAATAGTGCCCAGAGAGTCTATTTCAGCATAAGAGTAGTCACCGGTATCCGCAATCTTCAATAACTGCCCACCTGTTTCATCATCAATGAATTCTCCTGATTTATTCAATAATTTCAGAGCGTTCCATTGCCATGGATTATGACTTGCAGTGATAATAATACCACCATCACACTTTAGATCAATAACCGCCATCTCAACTGTTGGTGTGGTTGATAATCCAACATCCGTTACATCAACCCCCATACTTATTAATGTATTGCAAACAAGGCTATTTACTAAAGGCCCTGACACACGAGCATCCCTGCCCACAACAACACGTAATTTTCCTGAATTTTCTCTTTTAAGCAGTTCTGCGAAAGCGCTGCTGTATTTAACAATGTCAATAGGGGTTAATCCTTCACCGGGCTTACCGCCTAAGGTTCCCCTTATTCCTGAAATGCTCTTGATTAATGTCATAAAACTGTATTAACAATTGCAAAAATACCTAATAAATGTTACTAATGTTTTATTAACAGCAATTTGCTCATAACTAATGTCATTTTACATTCACATCCATACAACTCCGTTGTAACTTTAATGCATACTTAAACAAATGGCAACTGCCTATAAAAGTTCAATAGTTTAACCGCTATTACAAAAAAGCTTATTTTTGCAGTCGAAGAAGGTATTAGGACAATGGATGATTTTTTTGACCACGAAGATGACAGTAATGATTTAAATGAGCTACTTGAGCGTTTTGAAAAGATGCTTAGTGATGGCATGCATTTCTATTACGATTCAGAGGAATATGAAGATATAATTGATTACTATCTCAATCTTAACAAACTCAAGCTTGCCACCAAAGCTGTTAATTTGGGGCTTGAACAATACCCTGACAACACAAATCTGCAAATCAGAAAGGCCAGATTGTTTGCTGCATCCAATAAAGCAGAAAAAGCACTTAAAATATTAGCTGAAATTGAGATTATTGATCCTACCAATAGCGATATATATATAACCAAAGGCGCTATCTATAGCAAATTGCACAGATCAGACGAGGCCATCAAGGAATACAATAAGGCAATTAATGAACATGAAGACGTTGTTGGTATACTTACCAATATCGCTTACGAGTATGAAAATATTGCTAATTACGAAAAAGCCATAGAGTATTTCAAGCGAATTATGGAGATCGATCCTGATAATGAAGCGGCTATCAGTGAACTGGCTTTTTGCTTTGATATAGATGGGAAATTGGTTGACAGCATAGCCTATTTCACTGCATTCCTTGATAAACATCCTTATGCACATCAGGTATGGTATAACCTGGGAATTGCCTATAATGAACTTGGGCTTTATGAAAAGGCTGTGGATGCTTACGATTTCAGCATTGCCATTAAACCTGACATAATATGGGTCTATTATAATAAGGCAACCTCTTTGTCTAACATGGAGTTGCATAGCATGGCCGCTGAAACTTACAAGGCAACTTTTGATTTTGAACAACCTACGGCACTTACCAATTATCTTATTGGCGAGTGCTACGAGAAAATGGAAAGATTTCCTTTGACAATAGAGTATTTCAGGAAAGCAATTCAAGTTGACCCTCACTTTTCAGATGCATGGATCGGTTTAGGTGTTGCCTATGAAGAGATGGATGATATTAAATCAGCTCTTTACTGCCTGAAGAAGGGAGTGAGTCAGGATCCTGAAAATCCTGAATACCTTGCTACCCTGGCAATCGTTCAGCAACATGCAGGGCTTTTTGAAGATGCTGCTACTTCATTTGCTGATGCAGCAAAATATGCACCTGATGATCAGAATATCTGGCTCGACTACTCAGCATTGTATGCTGAACTTGATGAATATAAAACTGCAATCAAGATACTCGATACAGGCATAGCTTTGCAACCACACAATAATCTTCTTCAGGAAAGAAAAATTGCTTATCTGTATATGCTTGGTAAACCTAAAGAGGCAATTGCTCATCTGCAATTCGTTCTGACTCTTGAGGATACTAATCTGGAGAATTTGTTTGAATATGCCCCTTTTCTTAAAGAGGATCCTCAAATTGCAGAGATTATTAGTGATCTATTCTAATACTAACCATTAAAGATCTCAGAAATGTTAAGCAGGTATGGTCTTATTGGTTACCCCTTAAGCCACTCCTTCTCAAAAAAATACTTTACCGATAAATTCTCTACTCTGAAGATTGATTCTCTGTATGAGCTTTTCCCTATTGAAAGCATTGCTGATTTGCCTGATCTGCTGAACGAACATCCTGACCTGAAAGGACTTAATGTGACTATTCCATATAAGAGGCAGATTATTGACCTGCTGGATGATTTGTCAGATGAGGCCCGTAAAATCAATGCTGTTAATACTGTTAAGATCAGTCGAGTAAATAATAACTTATATCTTAAAGGATTTAACACGGATGCTCCCGCCTTTGAATCTGAGCTGATTGATTTTACAAACAACACAAAGGGGAATGTACTTATTCTTGGCACCGGCGGAGCTTCAGCAGCTGTTTCTTTTGTACTTGAAAAGTTAGACTGGGACTTCCGCTTCGTTAGCCGGAAGCCTTCTAATGAAAAGTCAATAAGCTATGAAGCGCTGGATGATGCCCTTATTAAAAAAACGAAATTAATTGTTAATACAACTCCTGTTGGCATGTATCCCAACCTGGATAATTCACCACATATACCCTACTCCGCCTTGTCAGGTAATCATTACTTGTTTGATCTTGTCTATAATCCGGAGTTGACTGAATTTCTTAAAAAAGGGCAAATGCAGGGAGCCAAAATCCGCAATGGATTGGGCATGCTTTATAAACAGGCTGAGTTGGCCTGGAGTATTTGGCAACTTTAATGTTATTGCCTTTATTGTGCTATCTTAGTAGTGTTTAATTCAAATGTCATGAACAAAGAAACTATTCAGGTACCCTACGCTCCCTCCGTTCCAGATGACAGTAAAATTACTTTAACAAATGAAAGTAATGGCTTGGTTTTAAGAATCCCCCCCAAGGGTTTTAAAGGTAAAGGTTTGATTACCATGATCGTTATTGCGGTATGGCTGTTCACTATTCTGGTATGGACCGTGTTGCTCCTTAATATGAAACCATTGTATGTGATGTACTCGGTTCCTTTTTGGGCAATCGGATTCTGGACTTTGATCAAATCGAACAAGATGCTTAGATTAGAGCAGTTTATTATACTAGATAACAGTTCCATAACACTCCGCTTAAAGAGAGGCCAAATTGCTGATGAACGTCAATTTGCTATAAAAGATGTTGATGTAGGCATGGTTGAAGGTTCCTTTTACTCATTTACAGGCTTGAATAAACGAGGACAATATCCTGCAATAATATATAATAATGAGGCTTTTGGATTTGCTGAAAGATGTTCAGCTGCCGAAAAGGAATGGATAATGAATTTTATTAACACTAATTTAGCAGGCAAATAGCAACAAAATGACCAATAATATCAAGTCAATTGACCACGAGAAGATAAAAGAAATACTCCTTAAACACGATAACAGGGTAATCTTTGAAAAAACCAATATTGTACCCGATGAAACTCAAATGCTGAATGAGTTAAGGGATGTGTTGGATCCTAAAGACGTGAATCGAAAATCTGTCCTGGGGCTCGATATCTATCAATACAGTTCCTACAATGAATTTGAACAGATGCTCATTCCTTTCCTGTTCAAGATGATGTTCAGGACCACCATTGATCTTTGCCTGCAGAATCACCCGTTTATCTTTCAAAAATACACCAGGGAGAGAATTGAAAAAACCTTTATCAGCACCGGTGACGGCGGTTTTCTTATCTTCGACACGCCATTGCATTCTCTATTATTTGCCTGCAATTATGCTATTGTACTTAGAATCTATAATGCATTTCATTTCTTCCCCAGGCTTCGTAAAATCATTGGAGGTTTAAGCACCAGATATGCAATAACCTACGATAAAATCTATTCTTACTGTAATAATTTTTACGGCAGGGCTATTATCAATAACAGCCGGATTCTTTCAAGTGACAGTCTTAATCGCTGCCTGATTGATGAACATACGCACCGGTGGTTTACCATCAATATTGATGGTATTGAAAATCTGCAGGTTCTAACTATTGATGATGTAGCACATATCTACGAATTTGCTAACGGATATGAGAAATCCCCATACCTGGAAAATCCTGACAAGATATTTGGCCACGATGCAAGCAGACATGAGGGTATTATTAATTCAGATATCCTGAAAATTGGTAAAATAAAAGCAAAAGAAACTGATATCCATATTTATAATCTTCATTTGCAGGTCTCAATGGGTCTTGAAAATGATGATGATCCAAAACAAAAGAAGATTGTAACTATAAGCTTAGGAAATCTGAATACCACTGGCATCTGACCGGAATAACCGTGGCAATTTAATTTACTCTTTATTAAAACAGAAGTTATGTGCCCCTTAAAGATATTACCTGTTGAAAGTATACGACAACTTGATGCCTATACTATCAGCAATGAGCCTGTTAAGTCAACTGATTTAATGGAACGTGCTGCCATAGAATGTTATGAATGGATCAGTAATGCGGTTAAGGTGGGTAGTAGCTTTAAAGTGGTTTGCGGTATGGGTAATAATGGCGGTGATGGGCTTGCCATTGCAAGAATGCTTCATAAGGATGGACATTCTGTTGAAGTTTTTTACATTCGTCATTCAAAGGAAGCCAGTGAGGACAATAAGAAGAATTTCGATAGAATAGCTGATGTTGCAGGACTTATCGTAACTGAAGTATTTGAGGATGATTCAGAAATTGAAATCAATGAGGAGGAAATTGTTATAGATGCTTTGCTGGGTTCTGGCTTGAACAAGCCTGCAACAGGTTTTCTGGCTGACATCATTAAACAGATTAATCAAAGCAATGGTTATGTTATTGCAATTGATATCCCTTCAGGCTTATTTGCCGATCTTCCTTCACAGGTTACAAAATCATCAGCTATAATCCGGGCCGACTATACGCTTACTTTCCAGTTACCTAAGCTAGCTTTTTTTATGCCTGAAAACGATAAATATGTGGGCAAGTGGGAAGTGCTTGATATTAAGTTGAGCAATGAATTTATTCATGAGGCTGATTGCAGCAATTACCTGACTACCAGAAATGACTGTAAAACTATTTTTCGCCCCCGAACCACGTTTTCGCATAAAGGCACCTATGGTCATGCGTTGGTAATAGCCGGAAGTCTTGGTAAAGTGGGTGCTTCATTGCTTGCAGCCAAAGCAGCTTTACATGCCGGTGCCGGCCTGGTCACTGCCCATGTACCTATGTGTGGAATGAATGCCATTCACACTGCCGTTCCCGAACTAATGCTTAGCCTGGATGATTCTGAAACGCATATCACCAACCTACCTGACCTGTCACCATACAATGCAATTACCTTTGGCCCCGGCGTTGATAAACAGCCTGAAACACAGAAAACGCTGAAATTGCTCATACAGGTTACTAAAGTACCCCTGATTATTGATGCTGATGGCTTGAATATCCTTTCAGAAAATAAAACCTGGCTCCCTTTCCTTCCTCCTGATTCGATACTGACACCACACCTTAAAGAATTTGAACGATTGACCAGTCCAACCGACAATCATTTCAATAGAATAGAGATACTAAAGGCATTTGCCCAACGGCATCGGTTATATGTGATTCTAAAAGGTGCATGGTCAGCCATAGCATGCCCTGATGGAACGGTTTACTTTAATTCGACTGGTAATCCCGGATTGGCTACAGCCGGTACAGGTGATGTGCTGACAGGTATTTTGACCGGCCTTATGGCATCAGGCTATGATGCAAAAGAAGCATGTATTCTGGGCACATGGCTGCATGGGAAATCTGCTGATATAGCGGTTAAAAGAGATGCTCAACCTTCTCTTGTTGCTTCTGATGTTATAAAATACCTTGGTAAGGCATTCAGAAAATTGGAGTAATTACAACATTGTCCGTGGCATTTCAATGGTGCCTGGATTTCAACATTCACACAAATTATTTGAATTCACTTGTTATATCTGGAGTAGTACCGATACCCTGAGCAATTCTTTTGAATATTGAATCCTATTTGGATGGAATTCCACATTAAACAATCCTAAAAAGCTGAAACATCCTGCTCTATAATATCTTCCTCAAGTCGCAGGTTGTCAATAATGAATTCCTGTCTTTCAGGTGTATTTCGCCCCATATAAAATGACAACACTTCAGCATAATCTGATGCCTTTCTCATCAAAACCGGATCAAGCCTCATTGATGGTCCAATGAAATGACGAAACTCATCGGGCGAAATTTCACCTAACCCCTTAAAGCGCGTAATCTCAGGACTGGGACTAAGTTCCTTAATTGCGTCAACCCGTTCTTCTTCAGAATAACAATAAACAGTCTTCTTCTTATTCCTGACTCTGAACAAAGGGGTCTGAAGAATATATAAATGACCTGTTTTAATGACATCAGGATAGAACTGGAGGAAGAAAGTAAGCAGTAGTAGCCTTATATGCATACCATCCACATCAGCATCTGTAGCAACCACAATATAATTATACCTGAGATTTTCAACACCCTCTTCAACATTCAAAGCTGATTGAAGCATATTGAATTCTTCATTCTCATATACAACCCGCTTACTCAATCCAAAGGAATTTAATGGCTTGCCTTTAAGACTAAAAACAGCCTGCGTATTAACATCCCTTGATTTAGTAATGGAACCGCTTGCCGAATCACCTTCGGTTATAAAAAGCGTAGTCTCCAAACGGCGTGCATCATTGCTGTTGTAATGCACCCTGCAATCGCGCAATTTCTTGTTATGCAGGCTTACTTTTTTAACACTATCTTTTGCCAGCTTTTTAATATTGGCAAAATCCTTTCTTTCCTTCTCACTCTGCAATATTTTACGCAACAATGCCTCAGCCATATCACTATTCATGTGCAGGTAATTATCCAGCTGCTTTTTAAGCAAATCGCCAATATAATTCCTTATACTTTGACCGTCAGGTTCCATCAATTGCGAACCAAGCTTGGTCTTCGTCTGTGATTCAAATACAGGTTCCTGAATTTTTATACTTATGGCTGCAACAATGCTTTGACGGATATCACTGGGATCAAAGTCCTTCTTATAGAATTCACGTATTGTTTTGACCAATGCTTCGCGAAAAGCGGCCTGATGGGTACCTCCCTGCGTGGTATGCTGCCCGTTGACAAACGAATAGTACTCTTCGCCGTATTGCTTGCTGCTGTGTGTTAAGGCACATTCAAAATCTTCCTCTTTTATCTGGATGATGGGATACATTATCGGATTGCCGTTGATATTCCGTTGCAGCAAATCGACCAATCCATTCTTAGCCTGCATTCTGGTACCATTGAACCAGATAGTCAAACCATTATTAAGGAACACGTAATTCCATAACATCTGTTCAATATACTCAGCTATAAAATGATAGTGTCCAAACAACTCCTCATCAGGAACAAAACTGATGAGAGTACCACTTCTCAAGGCGCAAGGCTCTTCAGGATAATCATTAATAATCTCACCTCTCTCAAATTCAACAATCTTTGTCCTTCCCTCTCTTATACTCTGAACAGAAAAGAATGACGACAGGGCATTGACTGCTTTTGAACCTACACCATTCAATCCAACGGCCTTTTTAAATACTTTTGAATCGTATTTAGCGCCTGTATTAATCTTTGATACACAATCAATTACCTTACCTAAAGGCATTCCTCTGCCATAATCCCTGATTGTAACTTTCTGATCTTTAATAGCGACTTCAATAGTACGGCCATTGCCCATCACAAATTCATCAATGGAATTGTCAATCACCTCCTTTATCAAAACATAAATACCATCATCCTGTGATGAACCATCACCTAATTTACCGATATACATACCTGGGCGTAACCTGATATGCTCTTTCCAGTCAAGTGTTCTTACAGAATCATCGGAATATTGGCCTGGTGTGCTTTGTGTGTAATCTAGTTCTTCCATAGACTGCAAATATACTCTAAAGTATTTTTACAAGGGAGTGTTGGTTGATACGAAATTAAGTTTAGTTGATAACTTTTGGTTTTAAAAGCCAGGCATCAGGAAATTGCTTTTTAACATTTTCAAGTTGTTTATAGGCATTCACTTCATCAGTAAATCTATCAATTGATATCCTGTAAAAATTCTCATTTCTTAGGTACTCAGCATTTGGGAATCCCCTCTCTTTTAACTTCAGAATTGTCTGAATTGCACTTTCTAAAGTGCTGGTACTTGAAGTTATGATATAATATATTTCAGCTACAGCTGTTGTGACTGTTACATCAGGGGTTTTACGCGTGTCAGATCCATTTTGAATTATAGTCAAACTGCAATCAGAAACCTTACCGGCTATATCAGCCCCTTCGCCAAACCAAAGACAGGCATACTCACCATAAATGCCAATACCTATAGCCATCCATGATTTTGTCCATTTGCCGGTGTTCAGCAGATAATCATTCATCAGTGGTATTTCAGTCCATAGTTCGAAAGCATCTTCAGCTCTGGCTTCCTCACCCCCTGCATATACAACCTCATAAGCCTTCGATTTATAGTTGGTTAATTCCTTTGGTTTAAGAGTCATACATGCTATCCTGTCTTCATCTCTGGCATAGCAGCAGGGTTTCCATTTGCCCTTGTCTGACCAACTATGAGGATTGCAGCCTCCAAAGTCAGGCCTGTTGAACGACAGATCCATTGCATGCATTTTAGCTACGTACGAAAGCGATTTTGAGAACTCAATGGCAGGTAGATTCTTGCTGTTTCTGTATTCGGCAATCAAATTGTAAAGCTCCCGTTCTTCTGAAGTAACACAATGATTTTCAGGTGCCCCCCAATCAAATCCCTGACTATAAACAAGTTTACTGAACAATAAAAATATGAAGGCAATTCTAAGTGTCATATTCAATACACTGTATTTTCTAATTTAATTGTAAAAATACAAATTAATTTATGTCGATGGTTACATTTAGGTTACTTTACCCACAACTGCTTTGAAACAGAACTATCGGGCTGAACCAAACAATGATTTAATTTCCTCTTTTACCTTTGTAAAATCCTTTCCGGAAGGTACAAACGACCGATATAATACTCCGGTGTCATGCTTGAAAATAAAAAATTGATAAATCATACTGCCCAGATAAGAAATGGATGCGGTAATCCCTGCTCCTACCAGCCCCCACGCAGGAATTAATGTTAATCCCATGACAACTGTGAAAACCAATCCAATTCCCGAGGATATAGTATTGTGTATTGGTTTTCCGGTTCCTGAGAAATAATGACTGAACATCAATGACACTGAAACTGCCAGTATTCCTATGGATAAGCTGGAAACTACCTGTGTTATAGCACCAAACTCACTCTGGAAAATCAGAATAAATAGTTTCTCTGGTAGTAAAACAATTATACCCATTACAAGTATAGTCAAAACACAGGTTATCTTAATAAAATTCAATGTTAAATTAATGGAATACTCTTTTTCACGGTTGTTTGAAAGGCGCGAATATAAAAGTACTGCCATACTTTTTGAAATAATCCAAACACTCTCGGCAATCTGAACACCTACTGAGAAAATTCCCAAAGTGGCCCTGTCGAAAAACTTTTCAATCAAATAATAGCTTAAACGATAGTTAAAAAGCTGCATGATACTGGCTGCCTGTAAATAGCCCCCATATTTGAAAGCTTCAATAATAACTTTCATTCTTGGAACCCTGAATCCTTGCATGAAAGGTAAATTAAAAAGGATTCCCAAAATAGATAACAGGCTTAAACTGATATACTGGGCATAGACGTATGCTTCTGCTTCATAATATTTACCTACAAAAACAAAAAACAGTAATCCGGCCAACACAATGATCGACTGCAAGATAGCCATACCATTGAAAAGATTGATTTTTTCCTTGCCAAGAAATACGTTTTGATTTACTGTTACCAGACTTCCCAGGAAGGATAGCAGAAGTACATCAAGTGAAAATTCTGCAGGAATAAGGCCTAATAAATTAAGTATAAGCCAAACAGGAGTTCCTGCTAATACAATCCATATCCAGGCAATGGTCATCAACTCTGCAAGAGAATGTCTAGATGCTTGATAAACCAATGAACTGCCCGCCAATATGGCTGTTACCAACTGAATAATGCTTATACCAAGTATTATCAATGATATGGTACCTAACACCTCTGCTCCCAGATACCTGGCTGATATCCATATTATGCATAAGTTGATAATCGCTATGATAAGCCTGGAAGCGGTGGTTGATAACAGGTTACGTAACATATGCTATTTGATAAGGCCTGTTTTTCGTTTAAGTTGATACATAAAATTAGCAGAAGAAAAGCCTGTTTTCTTACAGTCAAAATACATGTAATCACCAGCAAAAGATAAATTATGCAATCCACTAAATGAAGCAGGTGGTTCCAAAACACTGACTGCCATCTCAAGAAAATAATCTTCTGATAGAATTTTTATCTCATTAATAATGATTCTTCCGCCATAGGTGCGTGATGCATCCTGGGCAGGCCTGTATAGTTTTCCATCCAGATAAAAGAGCGATCCTGCTGGTCGTGAATTGCTGATGTCTGATTTAACCGGATTCAATACGTGAGGTTCAAATTTATCGTCCAGTTTTTCTGCATGCCAGATATGCAACTCAATATTGGTTGCATTTCCTGATGTAAAGAAAAGGTACCAATGATTCTGGTGGAATATCAAAGTAGGATCAACAGCCGCTATCCCTTCTATCATAGTTCTGTAAGGCACCAGTTTCATGGCTTGTGTATCGAGTTTGTATAGCTCAATACTATTGTGCTCTTTACACTCAGGCATACAGTAAATTTCTCCTTCATGTTTCAAAATGAATGGATACGATAGATGCCATAGCTCACTGAGTATTGTTACCGGCTTGCTAAAGATGTTATTTCGCTCACTAAACCATACTGCTGTGATATGTCCTTTCCTATTCTTGTAGGAGTAATCTTCAAATAACAGCAGTATCCGTTCGCTGATCTTTACAGCGAAGCCATCAGCATAATAAGTATTGTTGTTTTTTGATTTTACCCATTCAACATCTTCATCCTCTATTATATACTGCAAACCACTCAGAATATCTGCTGTACGTGCTTTTACCAATCCTGTTTGCCAGATTTCAACTTTTAACATCTCGTTAAAATGAAATCTAAGCTTGTTGACAAATTGCTTCAGGAGGAAATATACAAAGCTTGTATTTCCGGGCACTGAATATATTGGAGCATTGCTACTTACCCCTTCAACCTGGTCAGGAAAGGTATTCTGACATACTATTTCCCTGCACACATCAGCAGGCCAATTCTTTGATAGGTTTATTGATTGTTCAAGGTTTGCTTTCCATGAATGGTTTATGGTACTGAATTGTCCTTTTCTTAATATGACTCCGCTATCCAGCTTCTCAGTCAGCCTCTGAAGAATAGCCCCGCTTTTAAAATCCCTGTTAAACAGCTCCCAGAATGCAGGAGGCACTCCCCTGTACTTCTGTTCATCACCATGATGGAACGACCAGATACCCATGGGCGTACAGGTCAATATATCACCTCTAAGTATTCCAAACCCAAACTTAAGAACAAAATCGGGTTCGTACGATTGAATCAAAGCTATATCCTCTTCCGAAAAATATTCACTTACTTTCTTTTTTCTGATCTTACATGTAATAACTGGAAGTTTCTCAAGTAGCTCATTGATATTCTTTCTTTTAAAGACATTTGGTTTGAATAGATGCTGATAGTACTTCCTGAATAGTATTGTTTGCCAGGAATACCCTACCAATCGCTTCCAAAATGAAGGTCTGCTCAAAGAGGTTTTATCCGGCATTATGATAAGTACAGGATTAGCATACCCCTCTTTTAAGATTGCTTCAATGGATTCATACTGCCACTTCTGCACTTCCATGGAATTAACCATTATGGCAAACTTCAATCCTCCGGTATAATCCTTAACTGTCATAGTTTATTGGATAACTCGTTGATATAATTTATCTAACTCTAAAGAAACTGAAGTAATACTACATATATTTTCAATGCCGGCTCTTAGTCTCTTTGGTTCATAATCATTGATTTTTTTATATACCTCCCTCATAGATTCAATTAATGCCGTAAGATCGCCAACAGGTATGACTTTACCATTTTGCTCAGTAATAAGTTCCTTTAAATCAGCAACATCAGTTGAGATAACCGGTATACCTGAGGCCAGGGCTTCATAAACCACAATGCCAAATGTTTCATAATTACTGGATAATACCAGACAATGTGACTGCTTTAGTATAGCTGCTGTTTCTTCAGGCGTAAGTGTTCCGGTAAATGTAACGTCAAGCGACAGGCTTTGTACATATTTTTCAATCTTTAACCTGTCGTCACCATCACCTACCATTACCAGCTCAAAATCAAGACCTTCATTACGGATGGCATTCACAGCATCTATGAGAAGTTTCAGGTTTTTCGACTTTTCCTCGAAACACGTTATGCTTATGAACCTGAATAGTGGGCTTCGCTGTTCACTTATATTGAATAAACGGGTATCCACTACATTAGGCAGAATTGATTTTTTAAACTGCAAGCCCCTGCCCTGCATTGCATTGTAGAGCCTTTTCGAGACAACAGTGGTAGCAGCTGATCTGGAGATTACCAATTTAGTGAGCCATTTTCTTAAGAATCCTGTAAAACTTTGATTTTCATCATAATATCTCGACCAATGTTCAGTAATGACGAATGGAATTCTATACCATGCAGCCAGTAACATGGCAAGAACGGCAGTGCGGGTAAGAATATGCGCGTGAATAACCGCCGGTTTACCATTCGTACCAATAGCTTTGCTGACGGAGGTAATGGTGGCCATCGCCCTTTTTAGCACAGAGAAATTGGAAGATCTGTTATAATAAGTGATTATTTCTGTCAGATTTCCATCCTTCTGAAAGGAAGTTAACTTTCTTTTTCCCTTCTTCACTGTAGATTCAGCAATAAAGGCAACGGTGACCTTATAGCCGGCTAAGGCTGCTGCTTTGGCATGATTTCTTACAAACAAACCTAACATCGAATCTCTATCCGATGGGTACCAGCGCGTAAGATAAAGCACGTGTTTATTGCCTTCTGATGCCATATTTACTGAAAAGTCCAAAGGTAATGAATACTTGTTAAAAAAGTGAAATATCAGGCTACTTATCAGCCTCCGGCATGTATTCCGTGGTTGGCTAAAATTTCTAAGGCGTTATGAAATCGATCATCATTTTTACCTGATACGATTGCAAAAGGGGCTCTCCTATTTTGGAGCTCTGTCAAATACAAATTGAATAAATAGTCACGATTATAGGGATTCTCCCTTAGTGGGTCATATTCCCATGGTAAATCAATATTGCATAATAGTGTCAGATCATACGGATGTTTGATTGCCATCTCTTCAATCCACTTGTGTGATTTGCCATATTTAACCATACTCCAGATATGGGTTACTGTAAAATCAGTATCACAAAACAAGTATTCCCCGGCATATTTCAACAGCTTCTGCTCTTTTTCAAACTGTCCCCTGGCAATCATAAGGATGTCATTAAAGTTGTAAACATCATCTAAATTGGCAAGGTATTCCCTTGAATATTCAGGAACCCATGGTTCATGAAAAAAATCAGCCAATTGCTTGCACAATATTGATTTACCTGTCGATTCAGGTCCGGTTAGTGCAATTCTGAGAGGATTCTTTGCTGCCATCTTTTTCTCCACTCTAAATAACCTAAAATTGCAATTACCAGGAAAACAAGGTATTGAAAGCTTGTGAACACAAGCCCTTTGATAATGTATACCGGAATGGAAACCACATCACCTACGATCCAATAAATCCAGTTTTCCACCCGCTTTAATGCCATGAGCCACATAGCAATGAGGAAAACTGCTGAAGTGAAGGAATCCAGGTAGGGAATATTTGATGATATATAACTTATATCATCCCTTTTGAAGTACCAGATGGCACCCAAAATCAGGAAGAACGACGCAATTGTAAGTGCAATACCAAGAATCTGCTGTTTTGATGTATTGACAGTGATTTCACGCTCAACAATAACACCTTTTTTGTGAGTCCAGTGATACCAGCCGTAAACACTCATTAAAAAGTAGAAGAAATTGATTCCTGAATCAGCATATAACTGCGCATTAAAACAAATGTATACATAGAGTAGTACGCTGATAATTCCAACGGGATAGACCAGAATGCTCTCACGTCGGGCAAACCAAACACTTCCTATTCCGGTAATTGCTGCTATGAACTCAAGAATGGTTGTTTCACGCAGATTGAAAAGAAACTGATGTAGAAAATCCATAACCGGTTAGTCCCGAAGATCTGCGTTTATCACTTTAAGTACAAACACCGAATGTGGCAGTTCAAATGCATTCTTTATACATTTCGATACTGTCACCATCACTTCGTCATAATCACCAAAGATCTGGGTTGCCATAGTATTTGTCCGCACTACAAGATTCTTGTTTTCTTTCAGATTTTCAATGAATTGCAGAATCGGTTTCTTATAACCTTCATTTAAGGGATAATAGGATATTTCAACAGAAATGCGCATGATTGTTATGTTTTATAGCTACAAAGGTACTACTTTAATTTGCTCAGCTATTGTTTTGGGTCATAGTAATGATTAATTCCCATTTTAAACGTATTTTGTACTAATCTCAAACGTATTTTATACGTGTGAACACGTACGAAACACGTATGAAACACGTATGAAACACGTATAAAAAAGGTATTTAACCCCAATTTGTCACCTCAGGGTACTATAAAAAAGTTTAAAATAAGGAAACTAACAGGAAGGTGATAATCGTTACCTGCTCAACTGGTCGGAAGATAATATTGGTTATTTGCACAACCAGTTATCGATCATTCTCTTGCCATATTGAGTCATAAATGATTCAGGGTGGAATTGTACGGCTTGAATATCGTAGTGCCTATGTTGAATGCTCATTATGATGCCATCATGGCTCTCGGCGGTAATTTCCAGTGAATCAGGGAATTCACTTTTACTTAAATGCCAGGAATGGTAAACACCTACCATTATCGGTTCAGGGATATGGCGGTATATTGGACAATCACTATTCAGGATATGCAACTTTTTAATCCATCCATGGTTCACATATCCCATATTGGCTAATTTTGCTCCAAAGTAGGTTCCAATCATCTGGTGTCCTAAACAAACTCCCAGTATGCTTTTCGAGTCCTTATATGCATCCATGATATCATGCATGATAGGGAATTCTGATGGAAGTCCGGGGCCAGGAGAGAAAACTATCCTGTCAAATGCCGACAGATCTTTGATCTCCGTCTTGACAGGAGTGCTAATGGTTAACTCAACTTGAGTGTCACTTTTAAGCAATGCGGCAAGATTGTAAGTAAAACTATCGTAGTTATCTAACAAGAAGACTTTTACCATGTTGAATGTGCAGTAATATTGATATGGGAATCAGCGACAAAGTAATTAAAAAGATTTCTCAGTTCGCCACAAATGGAGAACAATTCTTGTTCATCATTGACTTTACCGGTGGTGAAAGTGAGGTATTGAAACCCGGAGAAGCTTTTGATAAGGGAGTATATTTCAATATGCTTGGTAAAACAAACTTCCCCGATACGCATTACAATTCTGTTGATGCAAAGCGAGTAATAAGCAAGAAATTCAATGCCCGTTACCTTGATTATGCCGAGTACCTTTCTGCTTTCAATAAAGTACAGGAGGCACTTAAGAGAGGCGATACTTACTTGTTAAATCTTACCTTTCCAACTGAAATTGATACGGAATGCACCCTGGAAGAGATATTCATCTACAGCAAGGCCAAATATAAATTGTATTATAAAAACCGGTTTGTGGTATTTTCACCTGAGCCCTTTATAACCATCAGGGAAAATATTATTGAAACCCGGCCCATGAAGGGAACAATATCAGCTGAACACGCTGACGCGGAAACCCGGATTATAAATAACCGGAAGGAGTTGTATGAGCATAACACCATTGTTGATTTACTGAGAAATGATTTGAATATTGTTGCCTCCAATGTAAAGGTTGAGAAGTTCAGGTATATTGAACAGTTGTCAACCAACAAGGGTGATATCCTGCAAGTAAGTTCACTTATAACAGGTATTCTGCCAAACGATTATAAAAATAATCTGGGTGAAATAATTGCGGCATTATTGCCTGCAGGATCGGTAACGGGTGCCCCAAAAAAGAAAACGGTGGAGTTAATTTCTGAAATTGAAAATTATAAAAGAAACTATTATACCGGTATTTTTGGTTACTACGATGGCAACACCCTCGAAACAGCTGTATCGATCAGGTATATTGAAAACAATAACAGTAAATTGTATTATAAAAGTGGTGGGGGAATAACCTCCCTCAGCAACCCCAAAGAAGAGTATCAGGAACTATTGGCTAAGATTTATGTACCATTTTTTTGAAACAATAAAGATCATTGATGGGTTTCCCGTAAACCTTGAATACCATCAAAAGCGAATGAATTATACCTTTAATTCAAAATTCGGAGCAAATATTCCACCTGTTTTAAAGGATATAATCAATGTTCCCGAACAATACAAATCAGGTCTGGTAAAATGCAAAGTTGAATATAACAGTCATCAGTACCATGCAATATTTAGTAATTATGTCCCTAAAACAGTCGACTCTCTGAAAATAGTTTACGATGATTCCATAATCTATGATTTTAAATACGTTGACAGGAGTGAATTGCAGAGATTGTTGATAAAAAAGGGAGACTGCGATGAAATCCTGATTGTAAAGCAGCGAAGAATAACCGATACCAGTTATTCAAATATTGCATTTTTCGATGGTGACCGGTGGTATACGCCTGATTCGCCCTTGTTACCCGGAACTGCCAGGACACGACTGCTGGAAACCGGATTAATATCTGCAACACACATTAATATGCAGAACATTCGTGATTTCAAATCGTTCATTCTTATAAACAGTATGCTTGACATCGATTTCTCAAATATGAAGCCCGTAAGTTCCATTCATGAATAAGTGCTCCAATTAATGAGTAAATTTGTGCTTACAACTAATTAATCAATAATAAAATGAAAACCAGACAACTGAATTCAGGTTTAAAAATACTCCCCGGTATTATTCGTACCCTTACGGGAATAACATTCGTGTTGCTGCTGATAGTAGGATTCACAAGTTGTTTGACAGTGGAAAGCAAAGAATACACCTATGAACTGACTGATAACAATGCCGGGAAACTGACCATTAAATATATCAATATCTACTCTGTAATGGATGATGGGAATGATGTATCGGCAGAAGATTTCAAAGAACTGGTGTCCAAGTACCTGCAGGGTGATCAAATAAGAGAAGAATTCCCTGCTGCCACCAATATAAAAACACGACTATTTGAAGAAAATGGGGTATTGTGTGGAGAGGTTACGCTGGATTTCAATGATTTAAATGCAGCACGGTTATACAGATTTGATGAGAAGAGTCCTATAATGATGAATATAAGCACTGCGTTTGACTCAGAATCCTATACCGGTTCCAATGGTGTATATGGGAATGAGCACATGCCGGTAGTTTTCTGGCCATCCGACAATAAGACATTAAAGGTAACGACATCCATTTCCAAACCTGATGAGTCAGGCATCAGCCTGATAAATGAATACCGCAACTGGGTAAATACAGGGCAATAAAAAAGGGCAGCACCATGCGGTAACTACCCCTTTCTCCCTTCTTCCTTATTGTATTAATCAACTTTTGCGTTAATTGTAACTTTTAAGGAAATTTCATCGCTTATATAGCTGTCTTTCAGGTTATCAAAGAATTTTCTTGAACCATATTTAACACTCCACACTGAGCGGTCAATAATAAAAATGGAACTCTCAACCTTCAAACCGGTTGTATCAAGTTTATAAGTAACCGGGAATGAAACGCTGGCGGTTGTTTCCTTTAGGGTCAGGTTACCGGTAACATTTAAGTTTTCATTGCTACCACCAATGGCCTCAACTGAAGTAATCTCAAATAATGAGGTTGGGAATTTCTCAACATCAAAGAAGTCGGCCGATTTCAGATGGCCTACCAATTTGCCATTACTTTCTGCATCTTCCAGATCAAGATCAACAATTGAATTCATATCAATGGTAAAGTTACCACCAACAAGTTTACCATCAGTAATATGGATTTCACCTTTTGAAATGTTGATAGTTCCATGATGTTTGCCGGTTGGTTTTGAGCCTTCCCATTCAAGGGTTGAATTTGAAGGATCAACATTCAGTGTTAATTCACCCTCAGTTACAGATACCGCCTTAGCATCGCCTGTTTCCGCTTTTTGTCCGCTATTGCTACATGAAAATGCGAAAAACGTTAAAGCCACTACACTCGAAAATAAAAATATTCTATTCATCAGTTTATTGGTTTGTTAAGTTAATAATTGGGCCTAATAACTTATTCAGGAGTGAATTGTTCATTGGAAGGTTTTGCGTTAAGAATTATTTAACAATAATTAACCGGCTAATTATTTACTGAAGCCTTATATTTGTAGCATATTCTGACTTATGCAGAGATTATTTCCAGGCGGGTTTTTATTATTACTGATGGTTGTTGCACTAAATTCATCTGCGCAGCAATATGTAATGATTAAAGGTCAGGTTTGGGATCTGTCAGGGCAGGAATTGGTAGGAGCTCATGCATACAACAGCACCCGGCACTACGGCACTTTTACAAATATTGACGGTATCTTCTTTCTCGTAATGGTACCTGGCGATTCATTACAGGTAACCATGGTGGGTTACAAACCTTATCGTATGAAGGTTCCTCACAGGCTCTCGGCTGATGCTTATAAGTTGGATGTCACACTTATAGGCGATACCATCATGTTGAGAACTGCCGAAATAAAGCCTTACCCAGCCACATATGCTGAACTAAAAAAGGAATTTATCAAACTGCGGGTTCCGGAAGAAAAAATACTTCAGAGAATTCAAATGCCTGATGTA
The DNA here is from genome assembly GCA_937894795.1 of uncultured Bacteroidales bacterium. Classification (GTDB taxonomy): domain Bacteria; phylum Bacteroidota; class Bacteroidia; order Bacteroidales; family Lentimicrobiaceae; genus Lentimicrobium. The sequence continues at coordinate 73,252 of CALCQV010000039.1, read as the reverse complement.
AATTACAGAAGTAAATATGCCAATCCTGATGGCACAGGCGGTTTATTGCTGCCCGGCCCTTTCAGTTTGCTTTACAATGCATTCAGCAAGGAAGGCAAGGAATTGAAAAAGATGAATACTATACTAACGGCAAACAGGTTACGTGAACAGTTGCTGAATGTGATACCCAGACAAACCCTGGAAAAGAGATTCGGAATCCGGTCAGATGATGAAATAGATGCAATGATGAAAAAATGCGGAATTACTTCTGAATTTCTTCAACACACCCCTGAATACCGGGTTATTGAGTTCATTATGAACTGCTCCCGATAAATATTTCAAAGTACTGTTTTTCTCATTTTACTTGTAAATAAAGGGAGGGTGACATTTGCCACTTGAACCAATAATGGCGATATTTGTTAACCACTTTCAATTAAAGAAATCCATTATGATTACTAAGGAACCTAAGGCCAGTAAAAACAAAAATACTACAGGACTAACAAAGGAACAGATACTCAATGATTACAGAATTGCATTTGAGAGCAGACAAGCGAGCATTATAGGCCGAAAGGAAGTATTAACAGGAAAAGGCAAGTTTGGCATCTTTGGTGATGGCAAGGAGATACCTCAATTGGCTATGGCGCATGTATTCAAAAATGGCGACTGGAGATCAGGTTATTACAGAGATCAAACCTTTATGTTTGCCAGTGGCCTGATGACGTTGGAAGAATTTTTCGCCCAGATATATGGTGACACTGATTCATCCATTAACCCGGGAACTGCCGGGAGAGTGATGAATAACCATTTCGCTTCAAGAAACCTTGATGATAAAGGGCAATGGAAAGATCTTACCATTCAAAAAAACTGCTCGGCCGATATCTCCCCCACAGCCGGACAAATGCCCCGCTTACTGGGACTTGCACTGGCATCAAAGCTATTTCGCAATCTCAACGATCCAACTATTCAAAAAGGCTTCTCAGCTAATGGGAACGAAGTAGCCTTTGGCACCATTGGAGATGCTTCAACATCTGAAGGCCATTTCTTTGAAACAATAAATGCAGCAGGCGTTTTGCAAGTCCCTCTGGCTATTTCAGTATGGGATGATGGCTGGGGTATTTCAGTACCCAATAAACTTCAGACTACCAAGCAAAGTATCTCAGAAATACTAAAGGGTTTCCAACCTGATAGCAATGGTGATGGAATGATAATATATAAAGTAAATGGGTGGGATTATGCCAGGCTTATTGATGTGTATCGCGAAGGAATAGAAGTATGTCGTACAAAACATGTCCCCGTCCTTTTCCATGTCACTGAACTGACACAACCACAAGGACATTCAACAAGTGGTTCGCACGAGCGATACAAATCGGCCGAAAGACTGGAGTGGGAAAAAGAATATGATGGAATCAGCCGGATGCGAAATTGGATCATTGAATGCAATATTGCTGATGATCAATTACTTGATAAGATAGAAAAAGAGGCTCTGGCAACTGTACGCAAGGCCCGTGATAAGGCTTGGAACAATTATCAGAATCCAATAAAGAAAATGCGTGATGAATTCCTACACATGGCTGATGTCACTACATGCAATTGCGCCAAAACAAACAAGATAGAAAATATAAAGGAAGACCTTAAAATAATAGCAGAACCCATCAGGAAGGATATCATATCATCAGGACGGAAAATACTTCGTTTGATCTGTGATTCATGCAGCAATCCTGATAACTCACTCAAAGCCAATGTAACGGCATGGCTTAATAAAGTGTCAATGGACAGCGCGGAGAGATATAATTCACATTTATATAGTCAATCGAACTTAAAATTATCGAATGTTAAGCAAGTAGATCCCGTTTATGACGAGAAGCAAATCACGGTGCCGGGCAGAGAAATTTTAAGGGATAATTTCGATGCTCTGTTTGCCAAATATCCGGAGTTGGTTTTATTTGGTGAGGATGTGGGAAAGATAGGCGGCGTAAACCAGAGTTATGAAGGTTTGCAGGCCAAATATGGAGTCAATAGAATATTCGACACGGGCATCAGGGAAGCAACCATCGTTGGCCAGGGTATAGGCTTGGCAATGAGAGGTTTTCGTCCCATTGCTGAAATTCAGTATTTTGACTACCTCCTTTATGGCCTTCAGGTGATAAGTGATGATCTGGCAACGCTGCATTACAGAACCAAAGGAGGGCAAAAGGCACCCCTTATTATAAGTACTCGTGGACACAGGCTTGAAGGGATCTGGCATTCAGGCTCTCCACTCAGTATGGTTATCAACTCCATTAAAGGTGTTCGTGTACTGGTACCCCGTGACATGACCAGGGCTGCCGCTTTTTATAATACAGTACTTTCATCTGATGAACCTGCATTAATTATTGAGCCCTTAAATGCCTATAGATTAAGAGAAAGAAAACCCCTTAATCCCGGTGAATACAAACTTGAACCCGGCATTCCTGAAATTTTAAATGAAGGCACTGATGTAACAATTGTCACCTATGGATCATGTGTTAGAATTGCGCAAGATGCCGTAAAACAACTAGAATCATTCAATATTTCATGCGAACTTATTGATGTTCAATCGCTTGAACCTTTTGACACCAACCATCTTATAGTCAGATCTCTTGCCAAAACCAATAAAATAGTATTCTTTGACGAGGATGTTCCCGGTGGGGCAACCAGCTATATGATGCAGAAAGTATTGGAAGTGCAGAACGGGTACAAATATCTTGATGCTCCTCCCCGCACAGTTACGGCAAAGGAACACCGTGCGGCCTACAGCACTGATGGTGATTATTTCTCAAATCCTAATGCTGAGGATGTGTTTGACGCTGTTTACAACATTATGCATGAATACAATCCTTCAAAATACCCAAAGATATTCTAGCTTTTAATACCTTTACATGCTATTTAAACAAGCTTATAAATGAAGCTTTCTATTGTAATTGTCAATTACAACGTTAGATATTTTCTTGAGCAATGCCTGCATTCTGTTGAAGATGCTATAAAAGGACTTGAAGCTGAGGTATTTGTCGTAGACAACAATTCGGTTGATGGTTCCAACGAAATGGTTATCAGTAAATTTCCATGGATCACACTTATTGCCAATAAGGACAACACGGGCTTTTCACGCGCTAATAATCAAGCCATTAAGGTAGCTAAGGGTGAATATATACTGCTGCTCAATCCTGATACCGTGTTGGAGCATGATACGTTAAAAAGATGTATTGCTTTCATGGATGAGCATCCTGAAGCAGGTGGATTAGGCATCAAGATGGTTGATGGGAAGGGCAAGTTCCTGCCTGAATCAAAGAGAGGCTTGCCTACCCCTGATGTTGCATTTTATAAAATATTCGGATTATCTGCCTTGTTCCCAAAATCAAGAACTTTCGGCAAATACCATCTCAGCTATCTCGATAAAGATCAAACACATCAGGTCGATATCCTTTCAGGAGCTTTCATGATGTTAAGGAAAGAGGCTATTGATAAGGTTGGTACACTTGACGAAACATTCTTCATGTATGGAGAGGACATTGATCTGAGTTACCGGATTATAAAAGGCGGTTATAAGAATTATTACTTCCCTGAGGCAAGGATCATACATTATAAAGGAGAAAGCACCAAGAAATCAAGTATTAACTATGTTTTCGTCTTCTATAATGCAATGATTATCTTCGCCAAAAAGCATTTTTCACAAAAGAATGCAAGGCTATTCTCCCTGCTTATTCACATGGCAATTTACTTAAGGGCAGGATTGGCCATACTTACAAGGGTGCTTCGTAAACTTCTGCTGCCACTTATCGATGCCCTCGTTATCTATCTGGGTTCATTGCTGATTGTTGATTACTGGGAAAGCAATGTAATCTATACCATTGGAGGTCACTACCCATCAATGTTTCTATCGATAGTCCTGCCAATTTACGTCATTATTTGGCTATTCTCAGTCTTCGTAACCGGAGGTTATGATAAACCATTGAAACTGCGTAAAATAGTTGCCGGGATACTGGCAGGTTCCATTGCAATTCTTGTATTCTATGCACTGCTACCCACCCATTTTCGCTTTTCACGAGCTATAATTATTCTGGCCGGTATATGGTCACTCCTATCCATGATCGGAATCAGGCTGATTCTACATTTTATGGGGTTCAGGGACTATCGGCTGGGCTTCAATCAAAACAAAAGATTCATTATTGTTGGAGAAGAAAATGAAGCAGTACGGGTAGCCGATCTCTTGCATAAAACGCTTGCAAATCCTGCTTTTATAGGGCTTGTGAGCGTTGATAAAGAAATGGAGAAAGGCGAAGGGTTCATTGGCTCACTCAGTCAGATTTCTGAAATCATCAGCATTTACAAAATTGATGAGATAATATTCTGTGCAAAGGACATCCCTGCTCAAAATATTATTGACATCATGACGCAGTTGCAACAAAGTGAGGTTGATTTCAAGATAGCCCCACCTGAAAGCTTGTCGATTATTGGCTCAAATTCAATCAACACTACACGCGACCTGTATGTCATAGACATTAATTCCATTGGCAAACCCAACAATCAACGAAATAAAAGATTGTTTGACCTTGGAATTTCATTGATACTGTTAGCCCTCTTTCCAATATTTATGTGGATTACAAAAAGGCCTCCCGGCTTTATATTGAACATTCTATGTGTGCTGACAGGTATAAAAACATGGGTAGGATATGGCACCCATAATGATGGAAGCCTGCCAAAAATAAAAAAGGGAGTACTTAATCCCACAGATGTATTTCCTGATAAAAAGATAGATCCTGAAACGGCCTCCAGGCTAAACATGCTATATGCACGTGATTATAAGATGGGGACTGACATTAACATCATTTGGCGGGGATTTAGGAACATGGGTCGTGCATAATGACTACTAAATTCATAATAGTTGGCATGATTCGCTAAACCTTTTGCATATAAGTTTGTTAAATACGGAATCGCTAAAAGCGATAGTTTAATCGGCTAAAGCAGCCAATCAATTTAAAAATATTATGGCACAATTTGAAGTAATAATGCCCAAGCTGGGCGAGAGTATTATTGAAGCAACCATAACCCGTTGGCTTAAACAACCGGGTGATATGATAGAGGAAGACGATGCAATAGTGGAAATAGCCACTGACAAAGTTGACTCAGAAATACCTTCACCTGTTGAAGGCCAGCTTATTGAATTAAAATACAACGAGGGTGATGTAGTTGAGGTTGGAAAGATAATTGCAATTATTGAAACAGAACCCGGGAGCTCCAAACCTGTTTCAGGTAACACCGCCAATAAAGCTGAACAGTCAGCGCCTGCTGCCAAGTCAGTTGAAACTGCAAAAGCTGTTGATGACACTAAGCAACAACAACCTGTTGCAGAGAGCAGGATAAATGTCGAAATTGAGGCTGATATGGATATTTCTGACCGTTTTTATTCACCATTGGTGAAAAACATTGCTAAAACAGAAGGAATAACCATTGGAGAACTCAACAAGATAGCCGGTACCGGAAAAGAAGGACGGGTAACAAAGAATGATCTTCTGGTATTTATTGAAAAAAGGAATGACCGGACTACACCACCTGCAGCTGCAAACAAACAGGTACAGGTTAAATCTGAAATTACACAGGAAACAACCAGTGCCTCTATTCCTTCAACTGCAAAGCCGGCACCTCAGGTTACGGCACATCAGGGTGATGAGATTGTTGAAATGGACCGAATGCGTAAGCTTATAGCTGATCATATGGTAATGTCAAAGCAGGTTTCACCACATGTAACATCATTTATTGAAGTTGACGTTACCAATATGGTACAATGGCGTGAAAAGGTTAAAAATGAATTCTTCAATCGCGAAAAAGAGAAGATCACCTTCACACCCATATTTGTTGAAGCTGCCACCATGGCAATCAAGGAACTGAGAGGAGTTAATGCATCTGTTGATGGGTATAATGTAATATTGCGGAAAAATATAAACATTGGCATTGCTGCTGCCTTACCTACAGGTAATCTTATTGTACCCGTCATCAAAAATGCGGATCAAAAGAGTCTGCTTGGACTTGCCAAGGAAGTGAACAGTCTGGCAGAGAAAGCAAGGAAGAATAAGCTTGATCCCGATGATATACAGGGTGGTACCTTTACTATAACCAATCTTGGTACATTCGGAAGTATTACAGGATCTCCGATCATAAATCAGCCACAGGTTGCAATACTGGGATTGGGCGTTATTAAAAAGAAACCGGTAGTATTGGAAACAGAGCAGGGTGATGTTATTGCAATCAGACACATGATCATTCTATCGTTAGCCTACGACCATAGGGTTGTAGATGGCGCACTGGGTGGAAAGTTTCTGCAGAAAATGCAACAAATATTAGAAAGCTTTGATACAAACCGGGTAATCTAAAGTGTATTTTGTCTAAATTAGCAGCATCAGGAATAATACCGTTTCTGATGCTTTTTTATTTTAATGGAACTAAACCTTATTAAACCACTTGCAGTATTTGACCTGGAAACGACAGGTACAAATGTAGCCACTGACCGGATCATTGAGATCAGTATAATAAAAATCAATCCTGATGGCAAGGAACATATTTTAACTCAAAGGGTAAATCCTACCATCCCTATTCCACCTGAGGCAACCGCTGTACACGGCATCAATGATGCAGATCTTGTCAACGAACCCACATTTGCAGAACTAGGCCCTAAGATTGCATTGTTTCTGAACAACTGTGATCTTGGAGGTTATAATTCAAATAAATTCGATATTCCATTGCTGGTTGAAGAATTCCTGAGAGCAGATATTGTCTTTGATCTGAAAGGTCGGCGATTTGTTGATGTGCAGAATATATTTCATAAAATGGAGCCACGTACACTCAAGGCTGCCTATAAGTTCTATTGCAATAAGGAACTTGAGAATGCCCATTCTGCTGAATTTGACGCAAAAGCTACCTATGAAATATTGAAAGCACAGCTTGAATGTTATAAAGATGCGGTCTATACTGATGCAAATGGTAATAGCATTAAACCTATTATTAATGACATAAAAGCACTTCATGACTTCTCATTCCAAAACAGGAATGTTGACCTGGCGGGACATATTATATATAATGCCAAAGAAAAAGAGGTGTTTAATTTTGGAAAGTATAAAGGAAAAGCAGTGGAGGATATCTTCAATATGGAACCTTCATATTATGATTGGATGATGAAAGCAGATTTCCCTTTGTACACCAAGAGAATAATAACATCCATCAAATTGAGGGGATTCAACAAGAATTCGGTAAACATTTCATAACTAAGCTCCTGATACAAACAGGTATTGAGGTGAGATAACCCGAAAACACCCTGAATCATTCCTTACATTCAGTATTATCTTAACTTAAAGAAAAATGAAGATTATTTGCATTGGACGGAATTATACTGAGCATGCCAAAGAACTAAACAATGCATTACCGGCCACCCCTGTTTTCTTCATGAAACCTGAATCGGCATTGGTTAGAGGCAACCTGCCTTTCTTTTATCCGGCCTTTTCAAATGATATTCACTATGAAGGAGAGCTTGTGCTGCATATCAATAAGGTTGGTAAAAATATAAATCAGAAACATGCGCACACTTATTATGATGCTATTGGATTTGGCATAGATTTTACAGCGCGTGATCTACAACAGCATGCTAAGCAAAATGGATTACCCTGGGAAATTGCCAAAGCTTTTGATTCATCAGCCCCGGTAAGTGAGTTTATCCCGATTGAAGAAATCCCCGACCTGGATAATATCAATTTTAGTCTGTACAAGAATGATGTGCAAGTGCAGAATGGCTATTCTTCACAAATGATTTTCAGCTTTGATACAATCATTGCCTATGTTTCCAGATTTGTAACTCTAAAAATGGGTGATCTCATCTTCACCGGAACCCCTGCAGGTGTAGGCCCTGTGCTGGTTGGCGACAAACTTGAAGGTTATATTAACGGGAAGAAAATGATACTCTGCAATATTAGATGAATCAAAGGAAAATGATATCGGTAATAACTTCATGATCAGCCTTTTTATTAAGACTTTTTATCAGTTTCGTTTTAGCATATTCCAATTCAAATTTTAATGCAGGTGATTTTAACTTCACAAAAAGAACCTTGTTTTTTATGTACAGTTGTTCTGTTTCCCTTGAAATCATCACACCTACTATTGAATCCCACAGGTTAATTATTTTACCTTCATAAAATTTATCCCGGTATTTATATTGGGCAATCCAGGCTTCAATGGCTTCTTTAAGTGTTTGGTCGTTTGTCATGTCAGGAATATTGAACAGATGCTGAGCCATTTATAACTTTATAAATGAGGTGATCCTGCTCAGAATCCTTAAATAACATATTGATTCTTTCGGGCTGTGTATCGGTTATGAATACCTGGCCAAAGCTGTTACCACCAACAAGGTTAATAATCTGCATTACTCTTTTATAATCAAGCTTATCAAAAATATCATCAAAAAGCAGTATTGGCTTAAAACCTTTGATATTCTTGGTGTATTCAAACTGTGCAAGTTTAAGGGCAACAAGGAATGATTTCTGCTGACCTTGTGATCCAAATTTTTTCACCGGCAGATCCATGATCTTAAAGTCGAGATCATCCTTGTGTATCCCCCCTGTTGTATACCTCATGGATAGATCACGCTCTGTATTGGAAGAAAATATCTCAGCCAGTGATTTATCTGACAAGTCTGAATAATAATTTATATCAACCACTTCTTTCCCATTGGTTATAAACTCAAAATAATGACGGAAAACAGGAATAAAGCCGGCAAGAAATTCAGCACGTTTAGCAAATATTCTGGCAGCGGGTTCTTCCATTTGCTTACCGTAGATTTCAAGTGTTGCATGATCATAATATCTCTTTTCACCAAACTGCTTCAGTAGTGCATTGCGCTGCCATAAGGCTTTGTTATAAGTGATAAGGTCGTCCAGGTAGAACCGGTCGAACTGGGAAATTACGCTATCAATGTATTTTCTTCTGATCTCACTTCCCTCATTTATGAGGTCTCTGTCATAAGGTGATACCATCACTAAAGGTAACTCCCCAATATGATCAGCCAAACGTTCATATTCCTTACCATTCTTCTTAAACTGCTTCTTGGCACCGCGCTTTTGAATACAGCTTACATCATCAACAAGATTCGAATTTCTATGGAATTTACCATGGATGGCAAAGAACTCTTCACCATGTTTAATATTTTGATTATCAATAAGGTTGAAATAGCTCTTGGTAAATGAAAGATAATAAATAGCATCAAGAATATTTGTTTTACCCTCACCATTATCGCCGATGAAACAGTTGATATGGTCAGAAAATGCAAAACTGTTCTCTGAATAGTTCTTAAAATTATAAAGCTGTAAATTTTTTAGGAACATGGTTATAGAATTCGTTGATGATCTTTAAAGTAGTTGAAAATAATGCTTTATTATTCGGCTTTGTGACTAATTAAATGCTCAATTTCAGCGGCAACCTTCTCCAATAACCATATTGGGGTTGATGCAGCACCGGTAACTCCAATTTTCTGCACACCTTCAAACCACTCAGACTTCAATTGCTTTTCATCAGATATTTTATAGGTATTTACATTTACCTCCTTGCTTATTGAGGATAAATACGCTCCATTAGAACTCTGTTCACCTGAAACAAATACTATGGCATCATTTTCCCGTGCAAATAACTTCAAGTTTGGCACTCTATGTTTTATACTACCACAGATGGTGTTGAAAATCTGAACATTCTCATCATTAATTCCTGATTCCTTCAAACGTGCATATAAAACTGAAATAAAGTGTTCAAAATCTGCAACATTTACAGTCGTTTGCGCAAATATGTCCATTGGAGAATGGAGATCAATACCTGAGATATCATCAGCCTTTTCTACAATGACCACTTTACTGCAGCAGTAGCCTATCAATCCCTCAACTTCAGGATGCTTTCTCTTGCCAAATATGATAATTTGTCCACCGATCGACTGCATGCGCAGACTGCTTATCTTTATCTTTTGTTGAAGGTTTTGAACTATCCTGCAAGTTGCATCAACCACCTCATTGTTTGATATCTGAAGCTTATATTGAGTATCAGGAGTAACTCCGTGTGCCCTGATTAGAATTTTGGAATGATTCACTTCATCAAGATCATCAAGAGACATTATCTTTAAACCACTGTCCTCCAGTCGGTTCAATTCCTCGGGACAATGTACAAGCTCTCCCAGACTATACACATCAGTGTTGTCTTCAAGCAGCTTTCCGGCAACGTTGATTGCCTTAGTGACCCCTGGACAAAAACCGGCATTTGGATCAATAGTGATAGTGCTCATGGTAAGTGCATTTGTACAAAAATACAAAAAAGAACCGGTAGGATAGTCTGCACTTGTTTCTTATGTGATAAATACATCACTTGAGGCAGTCAATCGAAAAAGCGACCGGCAATCAAAACTAAATGGAATAATAGATCAGGACACCCGATCAGGCATCACTTGCATCACAATACTTAAAGACTGATACCGAGACTGAAAACATTAGGAGAACCGGAGATATGGTAAGCTGAGCGGGCGTAATTCAGATTAAATTTTGAAACTCTGAAGCCGAACCCCCATGAAAAGCCCACTGTAGAACGTTTACTTTCCAGTTTCATCTCTTGTCGCCGTTGGTAGTTATATCCAAATCTGATGCTAAAATTGCGAGTTGGAATAAACTCTCCACCAATAACCACATGCCGCATTGCCTTATCAGCAAATTCAGCAGCTTCTGATTTCTTTTTCAGTTCTCCGGTAAATGGGTCGATATTATCATCAGCAGGATCAACATACGTAAGATCCCATTTTTGGAGATTAGTCAACAATATGGAGTATCTAAAAGGAAGATGCTGAAGTTTCTTTGACAGGCCATATTGAATTTCAAACGGAAGGGGCTCTTTGTTGCCCGGAGTAAATTCTGTTAACTGAGTGCCAATATTACGTGCCAATAATGACATAACTAATCCTTTATGATCAACATGATAGGATCCGGCAACATCAACAGCCAGTCCAAATGAGGAGAATGTTTCAAAGTTTGAATAGACAGCTTTGAGGTTAGCCCCTATGCTGAAAGAGGAATCAAGCCTTCTGCCCCAGCCTATCACAGGAGCAAATTCATTACTGGTAAATTCACCATTGGTTTGTCCTGTTTCATCCGTACGAACAAACTTGCCATAGTCAATATATTGAACTGTAGCCGCAAAACTGCCATACTTTTCAAAAGTGCGTGAATAGCTAACAAAACCATAGCTGATATCAGCGTAATTATCGACAAAATTCAACGATATATCATTGTGCATCTCACTGTTAAGTAGTGAAGGATTGTTCAGGCCCAATGACAGATCATTGTCGTCAATTGCAGCGAAGTTGTATCCAAGAGCGGCAACCCTGGCCGAATTAGGAAGATTAAGAAATGAGAAAGCCTGCTGGCCTCCTTTTTGAGCAAATGAAAATGTGATCTGAAATAAGAACAAGAAAAGAAACAATCCTTTGGAGAAATGATTCACGTTGCCGGTATTATTAGTTTTACAATGCAAATGTAAGAATACACCCGCCAGTTTTTTCAATAAACGGAGGTTATATTATTATATTGCAGGGATGTCAACAAAAACAACAAGTAACAGCAGTGTTTGGCTGCAGTTAAATAGATATTAATTCCAATTAAGGAAAATTAACCTGCGATTTGCTTCCTGATCAGGTTGAGAGCACTACCCGCCTTGAACCATCCAATTTGGGATTCATTGTATGAGTGATTCACATTAAATGAATCACGAGTACCATCATTATGCTGAAGCTCAATATGTAAAGGTTTGCCTGGAACGAAATCGGTAAGGCCGGTTATTGAGATAATATCATCTTCCAATATTTTATTGTAGTCATCTTTATCAGAAAATGTCAATGCAAGCATTCCCTGCTTTTTAAGATTCGTTTCATGAATCCTGGCAAATGATTTGACCAAAACAGCCCTAACTCCCAGAAAACGGGGTTCCATGGCAGCGTGTTCACGTGAGGAACCTTCACCATAATTTTCATCACCAACTACTATTGAACCAATGCCGGAAGCTTTGTAAGCCCTTGCAACTGAAGGTACCGCATCATAAGTATTGGATATATGGTTTTTAACAAGATTGGTTTGTTCATTAAAAGCATTTACAGCACCAATAAGCAGGTTATTTGAAATATTATCAAGATGTCCTCTGAACCGTAACCAAGGACATCTTGATAATATTTCAAATAACCTGCTTATTGAAATATGGTCAGTTGTACATTTACCTTTGGCCTTTATCAATAACCTCAGTCCATGAATATTATCGCCGCTCCATGGCTGGAATGGCTCAAGCAATTGGAGCCTGTCGGAATTCTCATCAACAATAATAGGTGCCGAATTTCCTTCAGGGAGTGGCGCAAGATAACCCGGATCCTTAACTTCAAAACCTGCCTTAGGCAACTCCAGGCCTTCCGGCAAATCTAATGTCACCCATTCGCCATTCTCATTTTTCAACTTATCAGTCAATGGATTGAAAGTCAGTGTTCCGGCAATGGTAAGTGCGGTAACTAATTCAGGAGAAGCAACGAAACTGTGCGTATTAGGATTTCCATCATTTCTTTTGGCAAAATTTCTATTGAACGAAGTGAGGATTGAATTTTTACGTGATGGATCGTCAGTGTGTCGATTCCATTGTCCGATACAAGGGCCGCATGCATTGGCCATTATTACCCCACCTATTGCCTTAAAGTCATCAAGTAAGCCGTCGCGAAGCGTAGTATATCTGATCAGTTCAGATCCGGGAGTGATAATGAATTCAGAATTCACTTTCAGATTTTTCTGTTTTGCCTGACGTGCTACGGAGGCTGCTCTGGTCAAATCTTCATAGGATGAGTTTGTGCAGGAACCTATTAATCCGACTTCCAGTTTTTCAGGATAACCTTTTTCTTTAACGTTTTTGACGAACTCAGAGATTGGGAAAGCGGCATCAGGAGTATAAGGCCCGTTAATGTATGGTTCTAACTCTGAAAGATTGATTTCAATAAGCTGGTCATAGTATAACTCAGGGTTATTATAAACCTCCATGTCAGAGCGAAGGTGTTCACTCACCTTGTCGGCCAGTTCAGCAACCTCTTCTCTGCCGGTTGCTCTGAGGTATTGGCTCATTTTATTGTCATAACCAAAAATAGAGGTTGTAGCACCAATTTCAGCTCCCATATTACAGATAGTACCCTTGCCGGTAGCTGATAATGAATCGGCACCATCACCAAAGTATTCAATGATAGCACCGGTACCACCTTTAACAGTAAGTATACCGGCAACTTTCAATATCACATCCTTAGCTGCTGTCCATCCATTCAATTTACCTGTAAGTTTCACACCTATAAGCTTTGGCATATTCAACTCCCATGCCATACCTGCCATAACATCAACAGCATCAGCACCACCAACACCTATTGCAATCATTCCCAATCCGCCGGCATTAACGGTATGTGAATCAGTGCCAATCATCATACCCCCGGGGAACGCATAATTCTCGAGTATTACCTGATGAATAATACCGGCACCCGGCTTCCAAAAACCGATTCCATATTTATTTGATACTGATTGAAGAAAGTCAAATACTTCTTTATTCTGGCCCAATGCAAAGTTAAGGTCAGCCTCTGCTCCTAACTGAGCCTGAATGAGATGATCACAATGTACCGTGGTTGGCACTGCAGTTTTATTACGACCGGCATTCATGAATTGAAGAAGAGCCATTTGAGCTGTAGCATCCTGCATTGCAACTCTATCAGGTGCGAAATCCACATAGGAATTCCCTCTGCTGAAATTCATCAAAGGCTGTTCACTATAGAGATGACTGTATAGAATCTTTTCACTCAAGGTTAGTGGACGATTCAGCGTTTTTCTGGCCTGACTAACCTTTTCAGGCATTTGGCTATAGACTTGTTTAATTAACTCAATATCAAATAACATAATCTTTTGGTTATAAAATTTCCACTCAATAACATTTCAAAAGCCTCTTTGTTCGTATATTTTCAAATTGAGGTTCTGATTAAAACATAATAAACATTGCAGTGCACTATTTATCACCTTTATCGCCGATGAAATAATCAGATTTCTCTTTAAATAAAACATTGAAGGTAGTAAGACTACCATAAATCCTGGTGATATACTGTTGAATATTCACCTTGTCTTCATCTGACATGGTGCTGGCATTAACCCTTTGCTCCAACACCCTTAGGCGATCACGAACCATCACAATTTTATGAAAGAAAGCTTCTATCGGGATTTCCTTTTCTTTTAAAGAAGTATCACCTGGATAAAGGACCATGCGCCCCCCTGTCCACCTGGAACCTAAAGATACCGTTTCCTGAATATCAGAGAATCGGCGCAGCAACCTGATAAGACTTTTCTCCATCTTCTCATAAGTCATCATCTCGGTAGGAGTTTCAACAGCTTCAATTACTTTTAATCCATCAAAATCTCTTTGAATAATTCTGGTACCATTCTCAATAAAGGTAATTTCCCAGGAATCCAATCTCACCTGAATAATCACTCCTTTTCCAAACTGGGGATGTTGAACGCGTGATCCAACTCCCAATATTATTTCATCCATAGGGTAATGTATTGTTGATTGATTTACAATTATAAATCAGTTACTGATAAACACTTCATTTTGCAGATTCCCAATCGCTAATTTAAGGATGAGCCTCCACTTAAAGCTGCATACAAAAATATGCAGGTTTTTAAATATTTCAATTTTCTGAAGAGGTAATTTCACTCATTTTCCCGGATAATTCCAGAAAAATCTGATGTAATGCTAAAATTTGGGGCAGTGCCAGGCTTCTGTCATCGTTTTTAATAATCATGTCGGCTTTCTTCACCTTTAATTCTTCCGGCCACTGATTTTCCATTCTCTCAAGCACTTGTTCACGAGTCATATTGTCACGATATAATACCCTATTGATTCGCTCTTCGAGGGGGCAGGTAACAACAACAATTTTATCGAAAAATGAGCTAAAGCCGGTCTCAAGCATTATTGCCGATTCCTGAATAATATAAGGTAAGTGATTATTAGAATCAACCCACTCAATAAAATGACGTCTTACGCGTGGATGAATCAATGAATTTAGCCATTGCAGAGCATTGTGGTCATTAAAAACTCTTGAAGCGAGGCTTTTTCTGTCAATAAATCCATTGGAAGAAAGCAGGTCTGAGCCCAGTTTAGCCACAATACTTTCAATAATATCAGGTTGGTCCAGAATTTTCTTGGCTTCAATATCAGAAAAATAGACCGGTATACCCAGAATTGTGAATGCTTTGGCAATTGTGGATTTACCGCTACCTATACTTCCTGTTAAGCCTACTTTAAGCATATAATCAGCTTTATCCCGGTAAAAATAGTCATTTTGTCTCAATATTTCAATAAGAGACAAACTAATCACAAAAGATGCAATAGTACAATTGGCAATTCTTTAACCGGTCATTTGCCTTCTTGTCTTTCTAAGCATATCGGGTTTTCTCAAATACATCCAGATAAATGCCCTGAAGATATCGTCGGGTTTGGGCTTAAAATTCTGATTGAACTTCTTATATCTTCTCATAATTGAAATCTTTATGAGTATGACAATTGAAGAAGAGTAAATGTTCTAAGTGACCCAAATAAAAGTATACTGATTCTGAATTGACATAAGACAATCCTTCAGTCCAATTCAACATTTAAAACGTGTAAGACCTGCTATTTCAAAAAGAGGAATTCAACCTTTGCAGGTTCGATGTCAATGACTTTAGCAAAAGCAGGTTGTTGAACTACAATAACATCTGCCAGATTGTTACCTGATTTTGCAGCCTCATTATAATCAATGGTCACAGTGAATAAAGAGGGGTCCAATCTTTCATATTCGCGCATGGCAACACGACAGGTAAGAGTAATTTTATCAGGGAAAGTGCGGAATGGGCGATCTGCTTTTTCATCAGCAGTAATAGGAACCTCTATTTCCGCTTCAGTGAACCGCTCCACCTGAATCTCAGCAGTAATACTGTCAACAGAAAGAGAAATCATTGGCTTTACTACAGGCTTCTCGAGATTAAGTGCAATTAAACGGCTGCTCTTCATGTTTCTTAATGATTTATGCTCGGTTTTAATTTGATAAATGGTATCAATAACCGACTTAATTCCAAAAACTGAAACGGAGTCATGGCTAAGCTTTATTGAATCATATAGTTGATACTGTGCAATAAATGAGAGAGAGAGGTCGGCTTCAACAGGCACCTTTTTGAAGAACTCATTTTCAAAAGTTAAATGCAGAGTATCAGGCTCCACACCTATCAGAAGAAAATCCTTTGGAAGTTGACCGGCAATTTCCCGCAATGCTTTGCTTGTTCTCAGGTAACCGGTTAATACATTACCTTTATTACGAAGCTTTATACCTGACAAATCCAGTTTAATATGGTTCTTCTCCGGATTAAACAGTTTACCGTATAATTCAAGTCCACGTGCTTTGACGTTAAGTGTAATTACGGTATCTCTAGAGTGAACCAGGATTTTATCAGAAGGCGTATTGGTATAGTTAACATGATATTTAATAGGGGTCTCATAAACCCTCGAGAGTTTAATAAGACCCCACATAAAGAATGAAATAACCGTGCAGATCAGGAAGACAGATAACTTATTCCTATATTTCTTGCTGCTGGGGACTAAAATCCTCCGAAAAGAAAAACCTGCATTCTTCATTCATTCAGATATCACTTGTACGTTGAGTTCTCTATTGAGCCTGAGTAGGAATCTGATCTTCCACACTCGAAGCAATAGCTGATTTTTCGAACCTCATTCTTGAACCATCTTCAACTTCTAAAGTAAAAGTTGTTTCCTGAACTTCAACAATCTTACCATGAAGTCCACCTATGGTCAACACTTTATCACCTTTTTTCAGTGACTCACGATATTTGCGGAGTTCTTTAGCTTTCTTAGATTGTGGTCTGATAAAGAAAAAGTAAAAAACAACCATGATCAGAGCCAGGAAAATCAATGAACTGTAACCACTTCCGCCCTCTTGGGGCTGTGCCATTAAAAGAATATTTGTCAGCATCTTAATTCTATTATTTATTTATAATTATTGGTTAATTTCTTCGGGTAGAACTACCTGAGCTTTAATACGAAGCATTGTTGTGCTCGGCTGTGCATTGCTCAGTACATTTACAGTTTTATTTTGAAATCCACGTCGGTTTTCACTATCAAATTTAACTTCAATCTTATTTGATTCACCAGGTTTTATGGGTTGTTTAGGGAAATTACCAATGGTACAACCACATGACGAAGTAACCCGGGAGATTATGAGATCAGTTTTACCTGTATTTGTAAATTTGAAATTGTAGGAAACCTTCTCACCCATAATGATTTTTCCAAAATCGTAAAAGTCGTTTTCAAAAGTTATTAAAGGTAAATCAGTATCAACATTTCCTGAAGCCGTATTAGGATTCTTCACAATATCAGATGGCAATAAATTCTGATTATCACTTGACTGTTTACAGGACAATATAATAATGGGAAATGCAATTAATAAAGCTATTAAATATTTGGGCAGATGTTTCATTGTTAAAAATAGTGGATTAAAGTAAGCCATTTATTGAAGATACAAAGATAATAAAAACGGTATGACATTTGAGGCTAAATATCACGTTTTATGAGTACATCATAATCACCCAATGATTTAAAGCCATAATTTTCATAGAGACGAATGGCGGGTGCATTATCCTTATGTACCTCAAGCTTAGCCTGATAGCCATCTGCATAGGCTAACTTAAGGCAATATTCCAACAACTCACTACCAAGTCCACGCTTACGATAACTTTCTTTTATGCCGAAATGATGAATATAGGTTCTTCTCTTATCATTGGTAAGCCAGGAAGTGCCAATAATAGCATCCTGTTCATCTATCATTATAATAAGATGGCCACCGGCGGATATGGTATCCTTGATAATTTTCACATTATCACCTCTGTGACTGCCGCCTAAACCATTTTCATTCCAGAATTGATTAATCCGATCAAAATACTCCGGAACATACTCGATGATCTTATAATTAATCATAAAATAAAAGGTTAATTAACTATTCAATAAGCCCTCTGCCCATTTTTTTGATTTTGCCTTCCTTCTTGAGATCTGCTGCAATTTTATCAAGAAGTCCGTTAATGAACTGGCTGCTTTTAGGAGTACTGTATTCTTTTGATATTTCTATATATTCATTAATTGAGACCTTAACCGGTATTGAAGGGAATTCAAAAAATTCAGCCAGAGCCATTTTAAATAGAATAACATCCAACACTGCAATCCGCTCAAATTCCCAGTTGTCTGCATATTTAGCTATAAGGGAAGCATACTCATCACTATTAATTATTGTTTTCCGAAATAGCTTGAGCACAAAATCCTGTATCAAATCATCACCCTCTTCATCTGGTGAGACAAGCAGAGGAGGCAAGGGTTGGAATTCATCCGTTGATTTATTCCATTTCTTGACTGTTTTCAAAACCATCATCACAGCTGTGTCCAGATCATCGGTCCAATAGATATTCTTTTCTTCGAAAAGACTGACAAATGGATCACTGGCAAGCAATCCCGTAGTAAGAAGAGTTACAATAATTTCTTTATCATCTTTATAACCTGACTCCGGGGCATTCATATAGTTAATATAAGCGTCTGTATCTCTAAAGTAAAGGAACAAGCGCCTGAATAAATCCTTATCATCTGACCAGTTGATCTTTAACCTGTTTATATGCTTTCGAAGATCGCGATTGGTATCCAGCTGTTGGATAAATGAATTGTCGACAAAACGTGTATTGGGATTAATCTCTTCTTGTGTTGGTAAAAATTTCTGACGGGCTTCTGTCATCAAATTCCGGGCAACATCGTTGGTTTCAATCAATGCAGAGAGTAGATAGATATAGAGATCGTAAATACTGTCAATGTTAGCAATAAGTTTTTTTTCACTTATTAAAACAGTGGAATCATCTGTTTGGAAATGAGCATAAAGTGTCTGCATGACCTTTATCCGTAAGTGCCTTCTGCTTAGCATAGGTATATTATGTAAATGAACTTCAATAAAATAAGGGCACAAAAATAGTGCTTTTTCCGGCTGCTTTGAGATTAGGTTTGCAGGATTTTTGATTTTAGTAATGAACGGATAAAAAAATGGGTACTATTTAACTTGATATTGCTTTGGTTATAAGGAGATTGCTTTACCTGAAGGCTAATATCTTAAATTTGGCCATATATAGCATTCCAATTGTGACGGGAAAAAGCAATAGCAATTTTGATGAGGGCCAATGTAAATAATTGAAAACTGCTTGTTAACAACTTTGAACAAGTGTATCGTTAAAAGCTTGAAATAAATTGTATTTTTGTGGTTCAAACCATAGTCTTGTTTGTCCAATTAAACAACTGATTTCAAGCTAGTAATATATAAATGAGCAAAGTAATCTCTATTGCGAATCAAAAAGGGGGAGTTGGCAAAACAACTACAGCTATAAACCTGGGAGCTGCATTTGCAGTACTTGAGTATAAGACACTTATAATAGATGCAGATCCTCAGGCAAACAGTA
Source organism: uncultured Bacteroidales bacterium (assembly GCA_937894795.1). GTDB lineage: Bacteria > Bacteroidota > Bacteroidia > Bacteroidales > Lentimicrobiaceae > Lentimicrobium. Next base: position 53,666 of record CALCQV010000039.1, on the reverse strand, counting down.
CATCTGGAGTTGGTTTTGATCCAAAAAACATTAAAACAAGCATCTATGAGTGCTTAATGGATGAAGTTGAACCTAAGAATATAATTTTAAATACTGCCACACCTAATCTTGATTTGCTTCCGGCTCACATAGATCTGGTAGGTGCTGAAATTGAAATTATCAATCAGCCTAACCGTGAAAAACTGATGCGCCGGGTAATAAATAAGATAAAGCAAGATTATGACTTTATTGTAATTGACTGCAGTCCGTCACTAGGCTTAATAACTGTTAATTCACTTGTTGCCTCAGATTCTGTTTTAGTGCCGGTACAATGTGAATATTTTGCTCTGGAAGGGTTGGGTAAGTTACTTAATACCATAAAAATAGTACAATCCCGATTAAATCCTTCACTTGACATTGAGGGCATATTGCTTACTATGTATGATTCAAGGCTGCGCTTGTCCAACCAGGTTGTTGATGAGGTTAAAGCTCATTTCCAGAATATGGTTTTTGATACAATTATCAACCGGAATACAAAGCTTGGCGAAGCCCCCAGTTTTGGTGAAACTATCATTATGCATGATATTACTTCAAGTGGAGCGGTCAATTACCTGAATCTTGCTCGTGAGATTCTTCAAAAAAATGAACTTACTCGTATTAAATCATCCGAAAAACAAATAAATATTGAAGATGAATTCTAAAAAGAAGGCTCTTGGACGCGGACTTAGTGCAATATTGGAGAGCCCGGAAACTGATATCACCTCAACAGACATATCAGGTAATTTTGTTGCAGGAGCTGTTGCATCAATTCCTATCAATCAAATAGAAACAAATCCTTTTCAACCCAGAGTTGATTTTGATCAGGAGGCTCTTGCCGAACTTGCTGATTCAATTAGAGAACAGGGGATTATTCAGCCTCTCACAGTCAGGAAGATGGGATACGACAGATATCAACTAATTTCTGGTGAACGACGTTTACGCGCATCCGGGTTGGCCGGTTTAACTGAAATCCCTTGTTATATCAGAATTGCCAATGATCAGCAGGTACTTGAAATGGCACTTGTTGAAAATATTCAACGGGAAAACCTGAATGCTCTGGAAATTGCCATAAGTTATCAAAGGCTAATTGAAGAATGTGAACTTACTCAGGAAGAGCTCAGTCAAAGAGTTGGCAAGAATAGAACAACTGTAACGAATTACATTCGGTTATTAAAGCTACCTGCTGAAGTTCAGGTTGCTATAAGGGATGGAAGAATTACCATGGGCCATGCAAGAGCGCTGATTAGTATGGAAGACGAACCCGCACAGGTTAATATTCTTAAAGATATAATTGAAAAAGATCTTTCTGTTCGTGAGGTTGAAGAAAGGGTAAGATATTACTATAAACCCGCCCCCCAAATAAAAGAACGCGTTAAGCATGAGTTGCCTCAGGAAATAACTAATTACAGTCAGTCAATTGCTGATAGATACAAAACCAAAGTCAGTGTACAATTAAACAATAAGGGCAAAGGAAACATCGTTATAAGTTTTCAATCAAAAAAAGAAATGGAGCGCCTTTTACAGGAATTAATAGCTCCTGAGCTATAAAATGGACCGCAAAATTGTTTTAAATTACACTCTCAAACCTGCGGTGCTGTTGTCGCTGTTGTTTATTATTTTTACTGTTGTACAACCTGACTGTGCTATTGCACAAGACACGACCTCTGTTGTCAATCAGGAACCTGAATTAACTCAACCTGAGAAGCATTCGGCTCATAAAGCAACTATTTATTCTCTGGCATTGCCCGGATTAGGGCAGGCTTACAATAAGAAATATTGGAAAATACCGGTTATATATGCCGGCTTTGGTGCACTTGCTTATAACATTTCAATAAATAATACTGAAGTTAAAAAATTTACGGCTGCCTATAGATTTAAAATGAATAATGATACTTCTGCACCTGTAAATGAGTATGTGACCCGCTATCCCAATGTTAATGACTTACTAAGAGGAAGGGACTTTTACAGGCGAAGAGTTGAGCTATCAATCATTTTTACAGCCGCCTGGTACCTGTTAAATGTTGTTGATGCAGCTGTTGATGCCCATTTTTTTGATTATGATGTATCAGAAAACCTCAGCTTGAATGTTCAACCAATAATCATAAGAACTCCTGAACATCCTATTGGTACAGGTGGTATCAAACTATGTATGAACTTTTGAATAATTAGGCAATGAACATAATTATAGCAGGTTATGGCCAAATGGGCCATGAAATTGAAACTATTGCATTGAAAAGAGGGCATAATATAGTTGCTACTTTCGACAATGAAGACGACTGGCTTCTAAATCCTATTCCTGACTGTGATGTTGCAATTAACTTTAGCACTCCTGAAACAGCTACAACTATAGTTAACAGGTGTTTTGATCTTAACATTCCGATAGTATCAGGAACCACAGGGTGGAATGAGAAAATGCTTGAAGCAAAAAAAAGAGCTTCAACTGAAGGCAAGACTTTCTTTTATGCCTCTAACTTCAGTCTTGGAATGAATATATTTTTTGAGATAAATAGAAAATTGGCTTCATTTTTGTGTACCTTGAACGAATATAGTGTCAGTATTGAAGAAATCCATCACATTCGTAAAAAGGATTCACCCAGTGGAACTGCCATAACACTGGCTGAAGGGATTTTACAAGAGTGTGATCGTTTTGATTCATGGGTACTTGGAGAAGATGGTGATTCAAAAATTGGAATCACAAGTGTGAGAACCGGTGAGGTACCGGGTACTCATAAAATTAAGTGGGAATCTGAGGTTGATACTATTCAGATTGAACATGCTGCTCACAGTAGAAAAGGTTTTGCACTGGGAGCAGTTTTGGCAGCCGAATGGATCAATGGACGTAAAGGTGTTTTTGGAATGAGTGATCTATTGAGGTGAGATTTTGAATTAGGAATTTAAATTAAATTTGCAAACAGATCCTTTATAATAGGGACAATTTAAACATAACCGCATGTCACTTTCACTTATTCTTTTAATCCTGATAGTCTTTTTTCCAATCTTACTTTGGAAAACATTTGAAACCGCCTCATATGCAGGCTGGAAATCAGCTATCCCGTTTTTGAATTATTATATCTGGCTTAAGATTGTGAATAAACCATTGTGGTGGTATATATTCCTGCTTATCCCATTTATTAATGCATTTGTTGTAATGCTTTTAATTGTAGAGACTTTGAAGTGTTACAACAAATTCTCCTTAGGTGAACAAGCAATTGCTGTATTGTTTCCTTATATTTATTTGCCGTGGCTCGGCATAAAGAAACAACCTGATTATATCGCCCCGGAAGCCAGAGTGCCACATAAGAAAACGGCTACACGCGAATGGGTTGACGCAATTATCTTTGCCGTCATTGCCGCTACTATTATAAGGATGTTCATGGTTGAAGCTTACACTATCCCAACATCATCTATGGAGAAATCACTGCTGGTGGGTGATTTCTTATTCGTCAGTAAACTAAGCTATGGGCCTAAATTGCCAAATACACCTTTATCTTTCCCATTCGTTCATCATACTATGCCTCTTACCCAATTTACCAAATCATACGTTGAATGGGTTAAATGGCCATTTTATCGATTCCCCGGTTTAACAACCATTAAAAACAATGATGTTGTTGTTTTTAATTATCCTGATGGTGATACCGTTGCTTTGAAAGTTCAAAACCAAAGTTATTATGCGCTCGTGAGAGATTATGGCCGGATGAGAGTATGGAATGACAAGTCAAATTTTGGAGATGTAATAGCACGACCGGTTGATAAAAGAGAAAACTATATTAAACGATGCATTGCATTACCTGGTGATACTCTACAGATCATTGACCAGGTGGTATATATAAATGGCAAAGCTGCAAAACTTCCAGTGGAAGCCCAGTTTAAGTATTTAGTCAGAACCGATGGTTCAAGAATTAATCCAAAAGCCCTTGATAAACTTGGTGTTACAGAACAAGTACTCATGGCGCAACAGGATGAATATGAAATTACTCTTACCAATGAGGCTGCAGAAAAGCTAAAGGGATTTTCTAATATTGTTGAAGTTAAGAAAATTATTCAACCAAAAGGCTTCTGGCAGTATTATACATTCCCATTTGATTCAACATATTCATGGAATGTTGATAACTATGGCCCGCTGGTAATACCTAAAGCAGGGGTTACAGTTAAATTGGACAGCAAGAATATTGTACTTTATGAAAGGATCATAAAAGCATATGAACTGAATGATCTGGAAATTTCAGGAGATAAGATTTTAATAAATGGGAAACCAGCTGCAGAATATACATTCAAACTGGATTATTACTGGATGATGGGTGATAACAGACACAATTCAGCCGACTCTCGTTACTGGGGCTTTGTCCCTTCAGATCATATAGTAGGAAAAGCAGTTTTTGTATGGTTGTCACTTGATAAAAACAAGTCCCTCTTTGATGGAAAGATGAGATTCAATAAATTAATGAGAACTATTCACTAGAAATTAAACACTACTGATATATGCAAATAGCTGAAATACATACTCAAAAAGGAGTAATGAAGGTTAAATTTTACGAAGAAGATGCGCCTAAAACAGTCGCTAATTTTATTAAACTTTCAAAAGAAGGATTTTATGACGGTCTGAACTTTCATCGTGTAATACCTCAGTTTGTCATTCAGGGCGGATGTCCTTATGGAACCGGTGCAGGTGGACCAGGTTATACAATAGACTGTGAACTGACCGGTAATAATCAATATCATGATAGGGGTGTGCTCTCGATGGCACATGCAGGAAGAAATACAGGTGGTTCACAATTTTTCATTTGTCACAATCGTCAAAATACCCAGCATCTTGACAGAAACCATACCTGTTTTGGAAAGGTGTTCGAAGGACTTGATGTTATTGATTTGATTCGTGCCGGTGACAAAATTGAAAAGATAATCATTCTGGATGAAAAATAAGTTAAAACATTTAAATCATGAAAATTAAAGCTACCACAATATTATTCGTACTGGTCACATTTACAGCATTTTTGGCAACTGCACAGAATAAAGGGAAGCAATTCAAGGGAACTATCACATATCAGATCAGCTACCCTGAATCAAACCTCAGCGCTTCACAACTTGCCGCAATGCCGCAGACAATGATTCTTAAATTGAATGAAGGCAGATCAAGAGCTGAATTAAATATGGGTGAGATGAACCAGATTTTATTGTTGGATTCAGAAGCCAAAACTACTGTAATACTCATTGATATTATGGGTAAGAAAGCCGCTATCAAACCAAAAAAAGGAGCTGACCGCCCATTAGGAAAAGAGCCTATTGTTGAGCCGGCTAATGAAAGCAAGGAAATAGCTGGCTATGTCTGTAAAAAGGCAAATATTCATTATGGTGATGAAAAGTCAAAATCAAATCCTATAGAAGTTTACTATTCTGAAGAAGTTGGAAGCAATAAAATATTCTACGATAATGAATATAGAAATCTTACGGGTATTCCACTGGAGTTTAGATATAAAATGCAGGGAATGAACATGCTGCTTACCGCTACCAAAATTGAAGAAGGAAGAGTTGCCAACCGGGAGTTTGATATACCATCAGATTATAAGGAAAGCACGCCTGAAGAGCTCAGACAAATGTTTGGTGGAGGCATGTAAATAAAAAACAGTCAATGGCAGCTAAGGGCAATACATTAAAGAAAAACAGACCTAAAGAAGAAGAGGCTGTTAAGCCACAAAAGCAGAAAAAGAGTAGCAAAGCCACTTTACCTGCCTGGACAAATGATGGCAGAGTTGGCAAGATACTTGGAGTTTTCCTTGTTCTCTTGTCAATTTATCTTCTTTTTGCCTTTTCATCCTACTTGTTTCTATACTTTAAATGGAATGCAGACGATATCTTTTCACATTTTTCATTTAAAGATATACTGACTGATTATTCCATTGAAGCGGATAACTGGGCAGGAAGATTGGGAGCTGCCCTCTCAATATTGCTGATCAAGAAAGGTTTTGGCATTGCAGCATTCTTTATTATCCTTGTCCTTTTTGTTACCGGTATGCAGTTGGCCTTGAAGGTTACTATTCTTCCCTTGTGGAGAACTATAGTTAACTCTCTGGTTGGCATGACCTGGTTAACAGTTGCCCTCGGTTTCATCTTCAGAAACACATCATACGCCATACTTGGTGGAATTACAGGTTACCAGAGTGCGTTTATGCTGGAGGGTCTGCTTGGAAAAACAGGAACCGCGATTTTCTTATTCTTTACTCTAATTGCCTTCCTGGTACTGGCATTCAATATGCCACTGAGCCTACCTAAGCCTCCTGCTAAATCACCTGATTCTACTGAATCAGATTCAGAGGATGATTTAATTTCTATTCCTACAAGCGAACGTAAGACAAATACACGACTCAACAATCCATTACCGGAAGACAAATACAATACTACTGAATATGCTGTAAAGGATGAAGAAGATGAGAAGAATGATTTCATCTTCCCAACTGAGACTGACAGTGATAAGGAAGATATTGTTAATGCCACCTCACATAAAGATATAGAATTTACTATTGAACAGCCACTCCCGATTCTGGAATCAGATTCAGACAGTGAGAGTGAATTGGAAGAAGGTGAAAAACCTGTTCATTATACCATTGACACAGAATTTGACCCTACTTTAGACTTGGCAGAATATAAAAAGCCTGGCCTTGAATTACTTGACGATTATGTACCTGGAAGTGTCTCATATGAAGCACAAAAGGGAGAACTTGAAGCGAATAAAGACCGAATAGTTGAGACCTTGGGAAACTACGGAATAGCCATTGACAAGATCAAAGCTACCATTGGGCCTACAGTCACACTATACGAAATCATTCCAGCTAAAGGAGTGAGGATTTCCAAGATCAGAAATCTGGAAGACGATATTGCATTGAGCCTGGCGGCAATGGGAATTCGAATTATTGCACCAATACCCGGCAAAGGAACTATTGGTATCGAAGTCCCTAATCTTAAGCCGGAAATTGTACCTATGAAGTCCATTTTGGGTTCAGAGAAGTTTATGTCCAATAAATTGGAGCTCCCCTTTGGAATTGGTAAGACTATTCAGAATGAACCTTATATTGTTGATCTCTCCAGGTTACCCCATATATTAATGGCTGGTGCTACCGGGCAAGGGAAGTCAGTGGGATTGAATGCATTAATTACTTCGATTCTTTATTGTAAACATCCTTCGGAGGTGAAATTTATTATGATTGATCCTAAGAAGGTTGAGTTAACTCTATTCTCAAAAATTGAACGGCACTTCCTAGCTAAGCTACCCGATTCAGAAGAGGCAATCATCACTGACACCCGAAAAGTAGTACGTACGCTTAATTCTCTGAATATAGAGATGGAGAATAGGTATGATCTGCTTAAAGATGCTCAGGTTAGAAATATCAAAGAATACAATACCAGGTTTATTGCACGTCGGTTGAGTCCTTTGCATGGACATAGGTTCCTCCCCTATCTCATCGTGGTTATTGATGAATATGCCGACTTGATTATGACTGCGGGTAAGGAAATAGAAGTGCCTTTAACTTTATTGGCTCAAAAAGCCAGAGCTATTGGAATTCACCTTGTTATTGCAACTCAACGTCCTTCAGTTAATATCATTACAGGTACTATCAAGGCAAATTTCCCTGCCAGACTTGCTTTCAGGGTAATATCTAAAATTGACTCCAGAACTATACTTGACAGTGGTGGAGCGGATCAACTCATTGGAAGAGGCGATTTGCTTTTATCAACCGGTAGTGATCTGTTACGACTCCAATGTGCTTTTGTCGATACACACGAAGTTGAAAGAGTAACTGAATTTATTGGCTCACAGAGAGGATATCCTGATGCATATCATTTACCGGAATATTCTGATGAGCAGGATGAAAAAGAAGTCGACTTTGATCCGGGTCAGCGTGATGAACTTTTTGAAGATGCAGCCAGAATTATCGTAGCCACTCAACAGGGCAGCACCTCACTGTTGCAACGAAAACTTAAACTTGGTTATAATAGAGCCGGGAGAATTATTGATCAACTTGAAGCTGCCGGCATTGTTGGCCCATTTGAAGGAAGTAAAGCTCGTGAAGTTAGAGTGGCAAATGAATTGGCTTTGGAACAATTTTTGAAGGATTTATACCTGGATGGAAATAAAAATGAACTATAATAAACAACTTAAACTAATCATGAAAAAATTATTACTGACAACCTGGGTTATATTACTTACTCTTGCTTTAACAGCTCAAACTGATAAAAAAGCTGAGAGTATATTAAATGGGGTTGCAGCAACTACAAAGAGTTATAAGACTGTTCGCATTGAATTTACTTATAAAATGGAAAATGTAGCCCAGAAAATTAACGATAGCTATAAAGGTGTCCTCGTTTCAAAGGGCGACAAATATAAACTTACTGTTTCAGGGCAAGATGTTATAAGTGATGGGAAAACTGTTTGGACCTTTCTTAAGGATGCCAATGAAGTTCAAATCAATAATGTAAGTGATTCGGAAGAATCCATTAATCCGACAAATCTACTTACATCCTATACTAAGAACTTTAAAGCAAAATTGATTAAAGAAACCCCACAGCAACAAATAATTGAGTTAACTCCCATTCAAAAGAAAAATTTCAGTAAAGTTAAAGTTACGATCGACAGGCCCAAGAAGATGATAAACACCTTAGCTATCTATGATAAAAACGGCTCTGTTTATAGCTATATCATAAATAAGATGGACGTAAATCAGAACTTTTACGATAGTATGTTCACATTCAGGACGGCCGATCATCCGGGTGTTGAAGAGATTGATATGCGTTAAAGAGAATAATGTTTGTATTGACTTTACAACCTTTTTAAAATTTTCCACTGAAGCCGACTTTTAAAAAAGTCGGCTTTTTATTTGGATGTTATATCCGATTAGAACAATTCAATGACTTCCCGGTTTATTGAGCAAAAAATAACTATGGGCAGTTTATACAATTCATTTCTCATTATCCATTCCTGGAACAGATGGCTTATTTTACTCTCAGGCATTGCGCTGGTGGTATTTCTTATATATTCATTAAGCAACAATCAGAATTTCAATAAATCGATGAAATCGTTAGCTTTAACCTTCCTCGGTTCATTGCATATTCAGCTATTAATAGGCCTTATCCTTTATGTTTTTTTAAGTCCTTTTACTCAAGCAGCTTTCAATGATTTCGGGAATGCAATGAAAAACTCAGGATTAAGATTCTGGGCTGTTGAGCATTTTATGATTAATATAGTTGGTATAGCATTAGCCCATACCGGATATGTTTTAAGTAAAAGGAAATTGAATGACAAGGCAAAGCAGAAGACTTTACTCATCTGGACTAGTATTGCACTATTGATAATAGTACTGGCCATACCAATGGGAATATATGGAGCTGAACGGCCTTGGTTTAGGTTTTAGTAAAAATAGCAATTGCCATAACATTAGCATCAAAGTATCGTTTCAATAGTATAAGCCAACTATAGAACATGCAAGATATTGAACCTTTTTATGCTTGGGAGGACCTGTATAATTCAGCAGAGGATGAAAGGTCTCCTTTTTATGGGAGAGAGTACAGTGAGATGATCTGCACTAATGTTATTTACAACTACTATATTCATCCCCGATGGGACGAAATTGGATCGGCCACTCTCTATACTAAAGTGCTTTTTGTTGATTATGATGAAGGTTTCGCTATAATTGAATTGTTGGGAGAATGGAATGACTGCCTTTATAACGACATAATGTACCTGAAAAGGAATCTGATTGAACCAATGCTCCGTGAAGGCATAATAAAATACATTATTATTGGTGAGAATGTTCTCAATTTCCATGCTGATGACGATTCGTATTATCAGGAGTGGTATGAAGATTTAGAAAATGGATGGATCGCCCTTATTAACTTCAGAGACCACGTATTGGATGAATTCACTCAAGGACACTTAAATTATTATTTAAATTTTGGTGGCCTGCTAAAGAATGTAAATTGGCGCCCTCTTAGTCCAAAAAACCTCTATTCGGTCATTGATAATTTAATTTCCAAGAGGCTTACGGCATAGCTATTGCCCGTAACATTTCATGTTTACCGGGAGGGCCTTTAAGACGTTCAGTATTGAAATTACACATTTGCATCGTTCGTCTGACTATTCCTTTGCTGCAATAGGTAACCAAAACACCTTCAGGTTCCATTATTGATGCCAGTTTTGAAAAAATAGCCTCAGTCCATAATCCGGGCTCAACTTCAGGAGAAAAAGCATCAAAATAAACTAAATCATATTTGGTCTCCATATTATTATAATCTTGAAATGGAATCAAATATCTCGCAAAGTCGAATGTTTCAGTTAATGATATTTCGTATCCATCAGGAGCACAATGTATTTGACTGAAGATATCCTTAAGATGTGGAACATCCAAAAACTCGCAGTAATTTAGTTCAATTGCAGTTTCATGCGCCAATGGAAATGGTTCAATCGCATGATACTTTATTTTGGACTTCAATATGCTATCATCAGTTATTGCATTAGCCGAATTCAAATGCATTAATGTGAGAATTACATTTAAACCCGTTCCTAAACCAATTTCCAGAATATTAATGGATTCCTTTTGCGATAGTTTAAACTCCAAACCGGCGTTAATGAATACGTGTTTTGATTCTTGAACTGCACCATGAATGGAATGGTAATACTCGTTCTTTTTTTCATTGAAAAGTGTATGAGAACCATCCTCAGTCTTAAAAATTTTAACAGTATTCATAACACAATTACTTATTATACAATAGCTTAATGTCCTTTATTGGAGCATCAAATTCAACACTATCCAGAATAGTTTCAGAAGGCAAATTAGTAAGATACATTTTACTGTCCCTGGCAAAGAATAATATGTTACTTATATTGTCATAAGCTAATGGACCAATACCCGGTGTTGTAAGATATTTTACGGCACTTCCAACGTCAGGCCTATACCATACAACACCATCAGACATTGATAAAAAGATATTATCGGCACCTCCTGTAATTTGATTTACCTCTCCTGTTGTGAGATCTTTTATAAACACCAATGTATTTACAGTGAAATTATAGGTATAAGCTTTAATCACCCCATTTATTTCAAGAATTATTAAAACGTCATTATTGTCTCCATTAATCATTTGAATCACCTCTCCTGCAAATTGAAAGGAGGCGTAAACACTTCCTGACGGGTCATTAAATACAAATAATGAATTGAATTCCCCCACAAATGGCCTGAATGCTCCAATCACAAAATTATTGTGATGTAAGATTGACATGAATCTACCTCCATTTGTCCTTTGTGAAGAGAAAATTTTCAATCCTGCATTGTTATATGATTCTATTACTCCCTCAGAAGTTCCTACTGTAACCCTTCCATCTATTGCGGTAAAAGAATTATAATATGGTATTGAGGCTGTAGCTCTGGCAGGGATTAGCCATAAAGGCTGAGTTTCAGTTATGTTATAAGCTCTGATCCCATCTATCAATTCACCACAGGTGTAAAACATTCTATTTCTTGAATCGGCATACCCTCCAATATACTCTGATGTCCAGGAGCCCATTTGTTCAATATCACCTGATAGATCAGCAATGTTTAGTGTGTTATTATTTTGAAGGCCTGTGACTACAATTATCTTCTCCAAATCCCTATTCAGAGGATGAATAATAATTTGTTGCCAAAAATTATATACACCATCCTGATCTTCAATTTTTAGCAGCAGATAATTGAGTTCTTCTTCAATATACTTATTATCAAGGATTATGTATGAATTTAAGGCATAGCTGCTTTGTTGAATATCAATTGTTCGGTCTGATGTCAGTGGTTTAAGATCTTTGCTATAAATTGAAATACTTAGCCTTTTAATGCTCTGTGTGTGTTCAATATCTGCTTTGACTATCACTGTATCAAATATGCTGAAGGCCTGATTGTTATATGGCTCTATAAATTCTACAATAGGATCAGGAACAGAAACCTCTGTCTTATTACAACCATAATATATTAAGGTTACAACAGCTGCCAATATAAGTTTAAGTTCTCGCATTTATGTTAGTTACAAAGCACTTGCAATATTCTTATATAACCGGATAAAGTATAAATAAATGTCATAATTTAGCTCTGAATATTAATATCTTTAGCGACAAAATTAACTATTCGTGCTCAATAATATCCAAAATGAAAGTGTATTGTTTCTTGACATAGAAACAGTGCCACAATTCAGAAGTTATGATGAGTTGCCTGATGATCTAAAACAATTCTGGGATCATAAAGCTCAATACATCGTACGCGAGGAAACGGATACTTCATCAAAATTGTATGAACGTGCCGGAATTTATGCAGAGTTCGGTAAAATAATCTGTATTTCTGTCGCCTTCCTTAGGGATAATCAGCTGAGAGTCAAATCATATTATGGTGATGACGAATCAAAATTGTTGAATGAATTTGCTGATCTTCTAAATCGAAGCTATTCCAGAAAAGACTCCTTACTATGCGCACATAATGGAAAAGAATTTGATTTCCCATATATAGCCCGTCGTATGCTTATCAATAGTGTTAAGCTACCAGCTATACTTGACATGGCAAGTTCCAGGCCCTGGAATGTCAGACATTTGGATACAATGGAACTTTGGAAGTTTGGCGATTATAAACACTATACTTCATTAGGGCTGCTTTCAACTATCTTTGGAATTCCATCGCCAAAGGATGATTTGCAGGGAAGCGATGTAAACTCCGTTTATTGGGCTGATAATGATTTAGAAAGAATTGTCTCCTATTGTCAGAAGGATGTTATAGCAATAGTTCAGCTTTTTTTAAGATATAAAGGGCTGCCACTTCTGTCAGATGATAATATCAAGATTGTTTAATTTGTCACCAAAATATAATTCACAAGATAATAAGCAGGATAAAACACTGTTTAATTATCTTTGCACTTCAAACCATAAAAATTGTTTATGAAAAACACGTTCACCATTGTGGCTCTTGCCTTAACCTTGTTGATAAGCATGGATGCTTCTGCTCAAAAAAAGAAAAAAGTTTCAAAATCAGCAAAAGAAGAAACTACCTTAATACTCGCAAACCATCTTGATTCCATTAGTTACATTATTGGTCATGATATTGGGAACAATTTAAAGACTAATGAGATAGAGGTTAATGCAGATGTATTTTTTGCAGCAATTAAAAATGGTATTGCCGGTAACGACTCTCTAATCAGTCAGGAGAAAACCTCAGAATTAATGATGAAGTTCCAGCAGGATATGATGGCAAAAAGAGAACAGAAATCAGCCCAACAGGCAACATTTGAGAAAGCTAAAGGACTGGCTTTTCTTGATGAAAACAAAAAGGAAGTCGGAGTTACTGAATTGCCCAGTGGTTTGCAGTATAAAGTAATTACTGAAGGTACAGGTGAAAATCCAACAGCTGAGGATGTTGTTGAAGTCCACTATACAGGTAAGTTGCTTGATGGAACAGTATTCGACTCATCCGTCGAAAGAGGTCAAACTGTTAAGTTCCCGTTGAATGGTGTAATTCCCGGCTGGACCGAAGGACTTCAATTGATGAAACCGGGAGCAAAATACATTTTATACATACCTTCTTCTTTAGCTTATGGTGACAGAGGTACCGGTCCTATACCTGGTGGTGCAACTCTAATATCTCAATCGAGAAGAAGTAATAATAGACTAGGATTAGGAATTTTATTAAAGCCATAGCCGAATCATTATAATTATAGAAAATTCAAAAGTGCTTGAGTACTGTTACTCAGGCACTTTTCATCTATTGATAAGCGTTAGGGAGCATTAATATGCAGAATTCTGGATCTTTGTTAATAACTTTAATTCAGCCCGAACTTGAAATACAGTGAATGGTTCATTATTTTTGAACAATGGAAGATAAAAAGCAAAAACTTAAAGAAATAGCCAGAAACAAGGTTACTAAAGCAGAAATTTTTAACCATGGGAAGCTGCCACCCCAGGCTGTTGATCTTGAAGAAGCTGTTCTAGGTGCAATAATGTTAGAAAAAGACGCCTTGGCGTCTATCATTGATATTATTAAGCCGGGAGCATTTTACAAAGAATCACATCAAATTATCTTTTCGGCTATCACCAGACTCTTTGCTAAGACTGAACCTATTGATATACTTACAGTTACCAATGAACTGAAGTTCTCAAATGAACTTGAAACAGCAGGTGGTCCCTTCTATATAGCTCAACTGACTAATAGAGTTGCGTCAGCTGCCAATACGGAGTTTCACACACGAATTATCATCCAGAAATTCATACAGCGCGAATTAATTAGAATTTCATCTGAGATTATACGTGACGCTTATGAAGATACTACTGACGTCTTCAATCTATTGGATAAAGCTGAAAATGAACTTTTCTCAGTAGGTGAAAACAACCTTAGGCGCAACTATACTGATATGCAGTCTCTTATCAGCAGTGCTGTTAAGCAAATTGAAGCAGCAAAGAATAATCAAGGTACTTTCAGTGGCGTCGGTTCCGGTTTTACAGAACTTGACAGGGTGACCTCAGGTTGGCAACCTTCTGATCTAATTGTTATTGCTGCCCGCCCGGGTATGGGTAAAACGGCATTCGTCCTTACAGTAGCACGAAATGCTGCACTCGACTTTAATAAACCGGTTGCTATCTTCTCACTTGAAATGTCATCCATTCAACTTGTTACCCGTCTTATCTCCGCTGAAGCACAATTGCCTGGCGATAAGCTTCGTAAGGGCGATTTGATCTCACATGAATGGGAACAGCTAAATGCTAAAATAAAAAGCCTTATTAATGCTCCAATTTATATAGATGACACACCTTCACTTTCAATATTTGAATTAAGGGCTAAAGCCAGGAGATTGAAGGCTCAACATAAAATTGAAATGCTGATCATTGATTATATTCAGTTAATGTCAGGTGGTATCGAGAGAAGTAATGGCAACAGGGAACAGGAAATAAGTAATATTTCAAGATCTCTGAAAAGTCTTGCTAAAGAGTTGAATATTCCGGTAATTGCTCTTTCCCAATTAAACAGATCCGTTGAAGCCAGGCCCAGTAAAAAACCTCTGCTCTCTGACCTTAGAGAATCAGGAGCCATTGAACAGGATGCTGATATGGTCTTATTTATTTATCGACCTGAATATTACCAACAGGAAAAAGGACAGGATGGTGAAAATTTACAGGGAGTTGCTGAAATAAGCATTGCTAAACATAGAAATGGAGCACTTAAAGATATCCAGCTTAAGTTTATTAGCAGGTACGCCAAGTTTGTTGATCCTGACACAAATGACAACTTCTTTCCCGGACAAATGACTCCTAATGCAAATTTTGTTACCGTACAATCCAAGCTGAATGATGAAGTGGACCTTAACATCATGGATGAAGACAATAGTGTCAGTTTCTGATTCCTTGCTATATAACAAATAGGGATGCTTCTGCGTTTATAGTAAACACTAGACTTCCGATGAAAAAAATTATTTTCACCATTGGCCTTTTACTTATTCTGATCAATGTTAACGCTGCATTTATCCTTATTCCAATGGATAAACAGCAGAAAAATCACCTTAAAGCTTATGGTTTAACATATTGGGTGCTTCAACAACAAGTAGAGGTTAGTTGGCTGCTTAACTACCGGGGTGGTAGTTTCATGTTTAAACATCATCCTACGCTGGAGGGAGAATGTGTTGTAAGAGGAATATCTTATGAGATCATTGCTGATGTGCAACAAAATGCAATTCTCGTTGAAATAGCTGACCCACAATCCAATATGGATGAAATGAAGCTCCAGAAAGCTCCTAAAATAGCCGTATATACTCCAAAAAATAAACTACCCTGGGATGATGCGGTTACCCTTGCACTTACCTATGCTGAAGTTCCTTATGATGTAGTGTATGATGAAGATGTTATCAATGGAGCTCTACCTCTCTATGATTGGCTTCACTTGCATCATGAAGATTTTACCGGACAATATGGCAAATTTTGGTCAGCATACAGAACTGCACAATGGTATATTGACGATGTCAGAGCTACTGAGGCTATGGCAGCTAAACTAGGTTTTTCTAAAGTATCACAACTTAAACTTGCCGTTGCCAATAAAATAAAAGAATTCACTGCCGGTGGTGGTTATCTCTTTGCAATGTGTTCCGCACCTGATAGTTATGATGTAGCCCTGGCAGCTGAAAATATTGATATTTGCGATATCATGTTTGATGGTGATGGCGCATCACACGACGCAAACGAACATCTCAATTATGACAACTGCTTTGCATTCACCGACTTCAGTGTCGTGTTAAATCCTTATGAATACGAGATTTCCAATATTGATGTTACCACTACACGCAGAGTTAGTATGACTGATGATTTCTTCACCTTATTTGAGTTCTCGGCAAAATGGGACCCTGTACCTACCATGTTAACTCAGAACCATGAGCAGATAATTAAAGGTTTTATGGGACAAACAACTGCCTTTAATAAGAAATTTGTGAAGTCCAATGTTATAATAATGGGTGAAAACAAGTCTGCAAATGAAGCCAGATATATTCATAGCCCTTATGGTAAAGGAACCTGGACATTCTATGGAGGACATGATCCGGAGGACTACCAGCATTTGGTAGGCGACCCTCCTACTGATTTAAACCTGTATCCTAACTCTCCCGGTTACAGGCTTATTCTCAATAACGTACTATTCCCGGCTGCTAAAAAGAAAAAACAAAAAACCTGATGCTAAATCAAACATCTAGCTTCCATTTCTCAAAATCCAACGTATCTAATACTCGTTATCTTTATATCATTGATAAAATCTGCATTACAGCAGTTATTGCAATATTGATGCTATCATCAGTTACAAATGCTATGGCTCAAAAAAGATATTCAATAAGTGGATATGTTAAAGAGAGTGGAAGCAGTGAATTATTGCCGGGAGTGAATATCTATATTCCGGAATTAAAAGCAGGCACTATCACCAATAATTATGGCTTTTATTCTATCTCACTGCCTCAGGGTGAATACTCAATTCAATATTCATATGCAGGTTATGAGCCTGTGGTAAAGAATGTAAATCTTAATACTAATCTGCTTATTGATATCAGTTTATCAGGTATTACACTCCGGGAGGTAATAATCTCCAGTGAAAAAGGCGAAAAAGAGAGTGAGAATAATAAAATAAGTGTCATCTCACTTCCCGTAAAGCAAATACAAAAAATACCGGGTCTGCTTGGTGAAAAGGATGTTTTTAAAGCACTGCAGTTAATGCCCGGAGTCCAGAAAGGTTCTGAAGGCAACAGCGGTTTGTATGTTAGAGGTGGGGGGCCTGATCAGAATCTTATAATCCTTGATGATGCTCCTGTTTACAATGCCAATCATTTATTTGGCTTCTTTTCTATCTTTAATGGCGATGCACTTAAAAGTGTAGAATTGATTAAAGGCGGCTTCCCTGCACGTTTTGGCGGCAGGTTATCATCAGTTGTTGAAATGACAATGAAAGATGGTAATAAACAAAAGTTCTCTGGCGAAGCAGGCATTGGCATTATTTCGTCCAGAATACTCCTTGAAGGTCCATTGAAGAAAAATGTTTCTTCATTTATTGTCTCCGGTCGCCGGACATATATTGATGCGCTGACCCGCCCTTTTATGGATGAATCGGAAAGAGGTGGATATTACTTCTATGACCTTAACGCAAAGTTGAATTATGAATTTGGGGCACGCAACCGCTTATTTGTTAGCGGGTATTTCGGCCGGGATAAGTTCAATGTCGTAACAAGATATCGACAAGATGAAAAACAGGAAGGTGGTCTCTATTGGCAAAATTCAACAGCAACGGTAAGGTGGAATCACATCTTTGGTTCCAATATCTTTTCAAATACTTCATTTATCTTTAGTAGATATAACCTTAAAATATTCAATTATGTAGAGGAAGACAAAGAGTCATATTCACTTGAATATCTTTCAGGCATCCGGGATTTTGCTATAAAATATGACCTTGAATATAATATTTCACCTAAGTATAATCTGAGAATTGGTACTAGCCTGGTTAACCATCGCTTTGCGCCAAGTGCTTTGGTTGAAAAGGATAAATCTGCATTGATTTATAAAAACAACAAGACCTTATATGAGTCCTTTGAAGGTGGCCTTTATTCGGAGAATAAAATCACATTGGGAGAGAATTTCAAGGCAAATGCAGGGATCAGATACAGCTTTTTCATTGCCGATAAGAAGCATTATTCGGCTTTTGAACCAAGAATTGTAATGAACTACCGGCTTAGCAATAACTTCTCGTTAAAAGCCGGATATGCCGAGATGAATCAGTACATTCATTTGCTGAGCAATACTGGTATTGGCCTGCCAACTGATCTATGGGTACCTTCAACTGACAAAGTAAAACCACAACACTCCAGGCAAATATCAGCAGGCATTGCAAGGGATATTGCTCCTACAGACATAACTGTTACGCTCGAAGGTTACTACAAGAAAAGTAAAAGAATATTAGGCTACAAGCCCGGCGCCAGTTTTATGGAATTAGATGATCCAACTGAAGCTCAAAATTTTACATGGGAGGATAATGTCACTGCCGGATCCGGTAAATCTTATGGAGCTGAGTTCCTTATACACAGGAAATCAGGTCGATTAAGCGGGTGGATAGGTTATACTCTTTCATGGACAAAACTGCAATTTGATGCGCTGAATGATGGTAAAGAGTTTTGGGCAAGGTACGACAGAAGGCATGATATTTCTATTGTATCAATTTTCAGTCTGAAGGAAAATATTACACTTTCAGCCACATGGGTCTATGGTACAGGGAATGCAATCTCTCTGCCTATGGGTGAATATCCCGCATCCATGCACCAACCCTATATGGATGCTTTCATTATGGCAGGTAATCCAATTCTTTACAATTACTATAACACTGTTACTGATTATGGCGAGATGAATTCATATAGAATTAAACCTTACCATCGAATGGATTTCGCAGTTCAATTTCATAAGGTGAAATCCAATTTTGAAAGAACCTGGGAGATTGGCGTTTATAATGCATATAACAGAAAGAATCCTTTCTTTTATTTTATTGATGAAGTGTATGAAAATCAATCGGTAACAAGTAAACTGAAACAGGTTTCCATCTTCCCGATTATTCCATCAGTTACTTATTCAATCAAATTTTAAACTATGAATGGCAACTCATTGAAGATAGTTTTAATGCTGGTAACGGTAATTTTTCTTTTTGGCTGTGAAGAAATGGTTTCCGACGTTGACGCTCCTGAATCGCTCCCAAAACTTGTAGTCACCGGGTTTATCACACCCGGTATGCCTTATACTGCTGTTACTGTAAAGAAAAGCAGACCATTATATACGACCATTGATAATTATGGCAGTGATTTCCCAACTGTTGAAGATGCTTATGTTACCATCTCTGATGGCATTGATTCCGCTTACCTTACCTATGATATAGAATATGACAGCTATCGCGTTAGCAGAGAAGAATTGCCAATAGTTCCCGGAAGAGTTTATACACTCAAGGTCACGGCCCCTGGTGGATATGAAGTTGAGGCAACATGTACTGTTCCATCGGATACTCCCCCTGACATTGAATTGGTTAAAATCGACACAACCATTGTAAACGAATCTATCAACTTAAATGCCAGTATCAAATTTAAAGATCTTGAGAGTGCGGATAATTATTATGGAATAACTGCCGGTATAGTTAACTGGCACGAAGGACAAATGAATCCGGTTATTACAGAAATTGGATTTGCCAGAGGTGAACCATACGTATCTGACAAAAATATGAATAACCAATATTTTTCCTACTCAACCAATGATTTTTATTATTTCTCAGGCGAAACACAAAGGTTATTCTTTACAATCGCAGTAACTGATGTTCACTATTACAACTACCACAAGGTGCTATACAATTATGAGGGAGTCAATCCATTTGCTGAACCAACCAAACTATATAGTAATATCCGGAATGGCTTAGGCGTATTTGCAGCCTATATACTCAAGGGTGTTGCTTATGACTTGTAGGTTTTTTCACATGACTTTAGCCAATCACCTTGGTGAAAGTGGGTGATATTTAAAGGATATATCTAAAATCTAGCTCTTTAAACGTGAATACGTGATATAAGAAAAATCAAATCCAAGAGATCCCTGATCCATAATGTCTTCCCTCTCTATTTCTAGCCATTGCTTAAAATCTATTACCGGGAAGAAAGTGTCAGCTTCAAAATCTTTATGAATGATGGTTAGCAATAATTTATCAGCATATGGAAGAAATTCTTTATAAACCTGGGCACCTCCTATTATAAAATTTTCCTCTTCTTCCACCAGTAAATCAATCACTTCCTGAACCGAGTGAGCTACAATGCACCCCTCCAGATGAAGATCTTTCCTTCTTGACATCACTATATTTCTTCTGCCCGCTAAAGGTTTGACAGGCAAAGAATCATAAGTCGATTTCCCCATAACAACGGTATGTCCCAGTGTAATATTCTTAAACCTTTTCAAGTCACCGGGCAGATGACATAGCAATTGGTTCTTTAAACCAATGGCATAATTTTGTGCTACCGCTACTATGAGTGTAATATTCTTCATTCTATGACTTATACTGCTACTGAGGCTTTAATGGCTGGGAACGGATCATAGCCAATAAGTGAAAAATCTTCAAATTTGAAACTGTAAATATCTTTTATATCGGGATTTAGCTCCATAGTTGGCAATGTCTTAGGCGTGCGACTCAGTTGCAGCTTCACCTGTTCCATATGATTTAAGTAGATGTGTGCATCTCCAAAAGTATGAACAAACTCTCCGGGCTTAAGGCCTGTAACTTGCGCCATCATCATGGTCAATAATGAATATGAGGCAATATTAAAAGGCACCCCCAGAAATATATCAGCACTCCTTTGATATAACTGGCAAGATAATTTGCCATTTGCCACATAAAACTGGAATAGTATGTGACAGGGAGGCAAGGCCATTTTGCTTAATTCACCGGGATTCCATGCTGAAACTAAAAGTCTTCTTGAGTCAGGATTGTTTTTAATTGCTGATACTACCTCACTCACCTGATCTATCACTGTTCCATCAGGTGCGGTCCATGATCGCCACTGATGCCCGTAAATAGGTCCAAGATTGCCTTTTTCATCCATCCATTCATCCCAGATTGAAACCTTGTTTTCATGAAGGTAGGCAACATTCGTTTCACCCTTAAGAAACCATAGCAGCTCATGAATAATAGACTTTAAATGCACCTTTTTTGTTGTAAGCAATGGGAATCCATCTTGCAAATCAAAACGCATCTGATACCCAAATGTACTTTTAGTGCCTGTACCTGTTCTGTCTTCTTTAATAATCCCATGCTCAAGCACATGTTTTAATAAATCATGGTATTGCTTCATACGGTTCTATTCTATGGGTAATTTCTATTTAAATCTCACTAACAAGCAAATAATCTGTTAATTATATTCCGGATAAACATGAAGTAGGCAGTCGTGCGATGTACCAATCTTTGTCCAAACTTAATCAGCGCCTTGTTTATTCTTAATCAACTCATTTTATATTTTTAATCACCTCATTGTCTTTTCTTAAAATGAGTTGAATCACCCCAATTGTCATAACCTATTTTATTACCTGTCAGATGTATTCTGGCTTCCAAACAATTAGAGCAATCAGCCGCTTCTTCTGACGTGCAGGGTTTATTCTCATACAGTTTATAATTATCCCTGTATATTCCTGGAGTAATATTAGGCATGATAATATTGGCTCCAATCATTAATGCTTTTTCACGACCTATAGGATCAATTGCCTGCAAGGCAGTAGCAGATGCGATATTGATATCATTCATCAAAATCCTAAGTATAGCTATCATTTTAAGTGCTAACTGGAAACGTGTTTCAAGTGGCAGCAATTGATCCTTATACTTCCATAAAGGGGTATCAGTGTGTTCAATATAAGGCCCCATACCACACATATCAATATCAATTTCTTTCATAAACAGCAGATCATCAGCCAGGTTTTCCACTGTTTGAAAAGGCAAGCCTATCATAACTCCGGTACCCACCTGGTAGCCTGCAGTCTTAAGGTCAGCCAATGCCTGCAGTCGCTTTTCAAATCTATGTTTAGGATCATCGGGGTGAATCTTGTAATAGAGCTCTTTGGATGATGATTCAATGCGAAGCAGATATCTATGCGCACCGGCCTGATACCATTTCTTATATGTATCAAGCGTCTGCTCTCCAACTGACAATGTAATGCCAAGTTTGCCATCGGAAATTGATTTAATCTCTTTAACCAATTTCTCAATTCTATCAGTAAACGCCCTTCCTTCTAGTTCTCCCCCTTGCAATACAACAGAACCATACTTATTTTCATAGGCAAACTCAGCGGCTTTAATTATTTCTTCATCAGTCAGATTATAACGCTTAACCTTTCTGTTCCCGCTTCGTATACCACAATAGTAACAGTTCTTCTCGCAAATATTGGAAAATTCTATTAAACCCCTGAAGTAAACAAAGTTGCCTACAAATTTCTCCTTTATCTGAGCCGCATATTCATAAAGTTCCTGCAGATCATCGCCTGTTGAATTCAACAAAGTGATGATATCATCCCTGTTCAAAGTTTTTTTAGTACGTATAGTGCTTAAGTTGCCCATTGCTTAGATTATAACAACTGCAAAATTAAGGTTTATAACAATGAGAAAAACACTACTCAATACGAAGCTTTGACCCTACTTTAAGTACTTTCTTGGGTGAAATACCATTAAGCTTACAAATATTGTCGACTGAGGTCTTATGGCGAAGTGCAAGGGCATATAAAGTATCGCCTGATTTTATATGGATATATTTTGAATCAGTGTTACGGGCTGTATCAACCACCATGGTTGATCCTTTTGTTCCAAATCCTAATAAATTCTTATCTAATGCAAGATGATTGCCGACAAGCGCATAATTATCAAAATCAATAATCTTCGATGGATTAAAGTGCTCTCCTAATATTCTTGTCTCAAAATGCAAATGATCGGTTGAAGCTCTTCCTGTTCTGCCTCCAAGGCCAATCGGTTGACCGGCTTTAACTTCTTGATTAACATCAACCAGATATGCTGAAAGATGGCCATAAACCGTTTCCAATCCATTATTATGCCTAACAACAATCAATTTTCCATATCCGCTGATAGCTCTGGCAATCCTGATCTTCCCATCAAATGCGCTGCGAACAGTATCACCATGGTTAAGTTTTATATCCATTCCGGCATGAAACCTGCCACCTCGTGGACCATACTTTGATATCACCTTACCTTTATATGGAAATACAAAATTACTCTCATGCAGGTTATGCAAAAACAATATCGATGTATCTGCTATCTTGGTCCAGTCCGTTCTTCCAATTCTGATATTCAGCGTATCCCAGCGATTTTTATACAATATGTTTGCCGGAACAAAGGTCATATCTTTTGTGACCAGATCATTTGAGATAATCTCCGGTTCATCAATATCGTATTTATAACTTTCAGGACTCAATGAATTTTCTATAGGATTCAGGAATTCGGTAGTATCTATAACAAAGGTTTGACTATATGCACTGAAACTGCTGATGAGAAGCCAAACAACCAAAATTGTAACCAGACTCTTCAACTGTAATTTCATAAATTGTGAATTTTGTAGATTCGTATGCGACAAAAATAAAAATTTATGTAAAAGTAAAGCTCCAAAACCTTAATTCTTATCCCAAAAAAGCCTTTTTAAGCTGTTAAAAAATGTTAACAGGTTTTTCATTGGATGAAATTCATTACCTTATTACGATGTTTAAAAAGATACAAATTTGACCTGATGAAATGGCTTCTGCCTCCTCATCAGGTCAAATCTGACTTCCTTTACGGGAATATTATTCCGGGATAATCTGTAACATCAACCTTTGGAATTGCTGCCTGATATTTGGCGTTGATTGCCTCAATAAAGAAGTTTGCAACAATAGCATTTCCTCTGGGTGTTAAGTGAATTCCATCAAGTGAATTTATTCCCCCGGTAATATAGGAGGCATTAAATTTCACACCGTCATATATTAAACCCGACTTTGCACTCGTAAAAATAGAATTGGCATCCACCAGAGCAAGGCCTTTAGCTTCTGCAATACTGCCAATTATACTATTATAGAGCCCGGTTGCCGTTTTGATAGCTGCAATTTCCTGATCATCAAGAAAATAATATGCAGGTATAGGTTTTAATGATCCCCAACCGGCACATTTGATTGAATCCTGTGGAAGAGAAAGTAACAGCAATTCAGTTGGTTTTATTTGTCTCAAACCTGCCGGTTCATCAGGGTCCTGCACTATAAAAGGATTTGGCCCTAAAGCAAATGTAATTCCCAGTTGTGCATAGCCCATATTTAATCCTGCTACCTGCTGTTCTGATGTAAGTGCTAATCCATTATATGGTATGGTGGTAAAATAAGCTATATTTGAAATATCAGGGATATTTGCCACAACTCCTTTGGCACCATTTACTGTAAGCGACTCTATTATCAAATTGTATGCATAGGTAAATAATCCAGCTGAAGTTATTGAATCCTGCTCTCCGCCTGCTAAGGCATAGGTAAGCACATCGTTGTTTCCTATCCATAAGCTAAAAAAAGTAGGGTTCAATGATAAGGCTTGTTGCAGTATCGAGTTCTGTTGGATGTTGGCAGAGAATCTGGCAAAATAGGGATTCAACATTCCGTAACCGGGAATAATCAGGTGAAATGATTTTGCTCCCGGAACACCAAGATTACTGGAAGCATATAAATCAGGGTCATTCTGGAAATTACGGGGGTCAGGCATTGAAGGATCCAATTTTTTATATAAAACCGGTCCCAATGATGGTGCAGCTCCTTCAATGGGCACGCCAAAGCAATCTTTCACTTCATTAAGATTCAACACCATTTTATTTCCGAAGCCCTTATCATCATACATCAAAGGTTGTGTAAACTCACCTCCACCGGCAAATTTCATTTGTTGGGCTATAATATTGGGATATGAGTTCTCCTGTCCACTTTTAAACAGATCTCCATCCAAATAGCCGGAGGTTAAGGAATTACCCAAAGCAATGTATTTTGTAAAGTCGGCATTACCCGCCGATGGTTCAAATGAGTCTATTTCTGGTTTGCACGCTGTTATAACAGCTGCTATAAATATATACGCAAATATTTTATATCTATTCATGATAGCCGGTTATAAGGGTTAGAAATTGTATGTAATGCCTATTCCTGGAATGTAGGTATTTGCTTTAAATGTTCCTGAAAAATTATCAGGCTTATAGGTTCTCTCTCCTTCCTGTCCTGAAATATATAAGAAAGACAAATCTATTGCCAGATTCTCCATTGGATAGACAGAAATACCTGCAGTTAATCCAATGCTGTTCAGGCTGGGTGTTTCGGGTGAAAAGTACTCCTTATTAACAGGTGATGGGTCATAATAACCTCCGAGTCTTACATAGAATGCATCATTTATTTTATATTGTGCTCCTAATCTGGCTATAAGCTTGTTCTCATATAGCCTCGGATTTCTGGAGTCAGTTAATGCTGATGTATTTTTTTCAAAATCAAAGATCAACGAGTCATAGCTACTCCAGAATACGTAATTCAAACTAAAAGCCAAAAGCAATTTCTCATCATAGGTGTATGATGCACCAAAGTCAACGTTAGCAGGAAGTGGAAGTTTTGTTGATACTGTGGTATTTGGGAAATTTCCTTGTAGGGAGATCGGCACATCAAAGGTTGCAGTTACATCATCCACTTCCATATCAACCGATGATCTATAATCAATTCCAATGTTCAACTCTTCAATTGGCTGAAATAATATCCCTGCATTGAATCCAATATTGCCGGTAGAGCCTTCTAAACTGACACTTCCTTCGCCACCTGCATCATAAACGGGTAATGCCCTGTTCATTTCAAATTTTCCTGTGGCATAAACCAGTCCAACACCAACTCCAAGCTGATCATTAATTTTATATGACAGGGTAGGTTGAAAAAAAATGGCCCTGAGTGAAAGGTCTTGAATCATATATCTTCCAATCCATTCTTTACCCCACGAAAGCCCATTCCCATAAGGGGTGTTTATTGCTAACCCGGCACTTAATCTATCCGTAATTCTGACAGCTCCATAAAAATAGAAAGGAGTTCCCAATGGATTGTCTGTCATGGCCTCTGTCATTGAAGGCTCACTTTTTTTATAAAGTGTGAATGATTTGATGGCACTTCCACCCAATGCAAAACTGTAATCGGGTGAAATAAATGACAGGCCTCCCGGGTTGTAGAATAAAGAACTCGCATCAAGGGTCAGCGATGTTCCGACAAGGCCCATACCTATCTGTTTAACACCATGAAGTCCAACCTGATACCCTCCGGCTAATGAATTTACCGTGAGCAGCAAGACTAATGAAACTAGAGAAGTAAACTTTCGCATATTTACATGATTAGGTTAAGTAATTCCTTCTGAAGACTTTCTTCAGCAGAGGCATTAAAACAATTATTCAATCAATTGAAATCTTAAAGAAATAAAATCACCTATTGTGTCAACCTCCAATCCACCGGTTCCAATCCCGCATCAATAAGCAATCTATTAGTCTTAGAAAATGGGCGACAACCCATAAATCCTCGGTATGCGCTTAACGGGGAAGGGTGAGGCGCCTCTAATATAAAGTGTTTGGTAGTATCAATCAACTGGCGCTTATTCTGTGCGTACCTTCCCCAGAGTAAAAATACAATTTTTTCTCGATGTTCAGATAATTTCCTTATCACATTGTCAGTAAATGTTTCCCAGCCTCTACCCTGATGAGATCCTGCAATATTGGCCCTCACAGTCAGTGTGGCATTTAGTAGCAGCACTCCTTTTTCAGCCCATGAGGTTAAGTTCCCTGAACGTGGAAGGGGTATATCCAAATCGCTTTTTAATTCTGTGAGTATATTTTGCAATGAAGGCGGAAATGCTATTCCATCAGGAACTGAAAAGCACAATCCATGTGCTTGTCCTGCTCCATGATATGGATCTTGACCCAATAATACGACTTTCACATTATGAAAGGAGGTCCTGTTGAATGCTTCAAATATTTGCGATCCTGCAGGATAAACCGGATATTTCGCTCTTTCTTCTATCAAAAAGTTCTTTAAATCTTCAAAATAAGGCTTCCTGAATTCATCTATCATTACCTCTTTCCAGCTTTGCTCAATCTTTGGTTGAATATTCGTCATAAAGGAGTTACTTTTAGCGGATTTTTGGATTAACAATAAATAACTGACAATTCAGTTATTATTATAACTTCAATGGAAACCTAACCTTTCGTATTCGTAAAATTATGAAAAAATTAATTCAGATTATTATAGTCGTAAGCGTATTATCTATTCTTGCCGTTTCTTGCAAGTCCTCACAAAAATGTGCAGCTTATGGTGAATCACATAGATATAAAGTAGAGCGTAATTTCTAACATTGTAATTTTTCTATTCAGGCAGCCTATGTAATCCATGGGCTTTTTTTGCTTAATAGTCATTCCATTTGTATACTTTTGTACTATATAATTGTTATATAGTAATGAAAAAGATAATCCTATCGTCGCACATTCTTTTTTTCTTACTGCTGAATCTTACAGTGTCAGCCCAATACGAGGCGGATTTTGATTCCGTGGCTGATAATGTTTTATTCAGGAAAGAGATGAATGGTGCTTTTATTTTGCATACTAATGGTTGGGGGCTCGAATACCGTCTTGGCGAAAATAGAACAGCATTCAATAAACGAACATTGGAGTTTGATTTGCTGGAGTATAAACATGCTAAGGAAATAAAAAGCATAAATCCGTTTTATACCAATACACGTAGTTATATTTACGGGAAATTAAATGCCGTTTATCTTGTGCGCGCAGGCTATGGTTCTCAGGTACAGTTAAACAGAAAACCTTATAGTGGTGGTGCCGAACTCCGCCTATTCTATATCGGGGGGCTCAACCTTGCACTTACAAAGCCTGTCTATCTGAATATTCTTGAATGGGACACTACCGAAACCAGACCTGTTATCAACAAGGAGAAGTATGATCCCGACAAACATTTTCCCGACAATATTTTTGGAAGGGCTTCTTTTCTTAATGGATTTAAAGAGCTTAAACCTTACCCGGGTGTTTATGCCAAACTGGCTTTAGGTATTGAATTTGGCGATATAAATCAAAGTACTAAACTGGTGGAGATTGGTGCAGTTGTTGATTACTTCGTCAAACCGGTCCCAATTATGGCCACCCAAAAAGCAGATCAGTTTTTTGTAACCCTATTTTTAAGTGTTGGTATCGGTAAACGATACGATTAATCTTTTCAAAATCCTTGTAATTGTTACGATCCTATTTATAATAAAAAGAGCTGCCATTGATTCAGGCAGCTCTTTTTATTTATTCATAATACAATTATTTCTGGATGATCAATTTTGTTGTAGTCCTTTGTCCATCCATTATTATGCTGAGCATATAAATTCCGTTTGATAACTCTGTAAGTCCAAAGTCCTTATGGAATCCATTGATAAAGTTTACTTTTTCACTTATACGTCTGCTGCCAAGTAAGTCATAAACCTCAACCTGAGCATTTCCGTTAAAGGTATTTTTAATACTAATGTTTACGCGGTTTGCTGCCGGTGATGGGTAAACTTTAACTCCATAAGTTAATGGAGTAACATCATCTATTCCCAATGCAACACACCTAAAATTCCATGTATCACTATAATCACTGGTATCACGACTGCTCAAAGCTCTTACTCTCCAATAGTACACATTGGCACTGTCAAGTACATGGATAGGAACTTTAAATGTATTTTCTCCTCCTGAGTTGATAGTGTATGAGAAGGCGTTGGTGAAATCAGAATTCCTGGCAATATCAAGCTGAAAACTAACAAGGCCTGTAAGTGTCTCCCAGGTAAGGATTGGTTGCAACTCTACATTGGTTGAATTGTTGGAAGGAGAGGTCAGTTTTACTTTATCAATAGTTGTAAAATTACGTATTTCTGAGAGCAATGTATCATGGGCATGAATAGCAGCCATTTGCCAATAATAGGTAGTTCCAAACAATAAGGTGTCAGGTGAGAACTTTACAAGATTAGGGGCAACATTATAGGCTTCATACTGGGTAATATTAGGATCCGTTGATATCCTGATCTGGTATTTGAGCAATCCGTCTATTTTATTCCAGGCAAACTCAACATCTGGTGAAAGTCCTGCTGTTCCATTGTCCGGAGTTTTTAATGCGAAGTTATTTGTTACGGTAAAACTCCTTGATGCTGACCATGCTGAAGTATCTAAAGCATGACGGGCCCGCATTCTGAGAAAATACTTCTGTCCAAAATGCAGTGAGCTGGCATTGGTCTGTGAAGATGTTGGAACATTTGCAACAGAGGTGATGCTCATCATCGGACTATTGAAGTTGGCTGTTGTATCAAGTTGATAATCAACGAAGCTTACACCATATATATCCTGCCATATAATCTGAACATTGGGGGCTACACTTGCAGCATTCTCATTAGGACGGCGAATAGTAACCGTATTTATTACAGTAAACGTTCTGGGTTCTGACCATTCTGAACTGCCACTATTGTCAATAGCTCTTACCCTCCAGAAATAAGGCTGGCCAAATAACAACATCGACATCTTGTAGTTTGACAAATCAGTCGTAAAAACTACCGGATTTGAGAAACTTGATGTAGTATCCAGATTCACTTCATAATATAAACCAAGATCCCCTGCAACTGCATTCCAGTCCAACTCTGCATCAGGGAAAACACCTGTAGCATTGTTAGCCGGGGCAATAAGTTCCGGAGTATAGATATCAGGTGATGCCTTTAGCATGGTAACAGCTAAAACGAGCATCAGCGTTAAGTATAAATTTTTCATGTTTCCTATTTTTATTCAGTTATAGAGTTCAAGTGTCTATTGACTCAGCGATAATTATTTTACAACAACAAATTTTGCCTTCTGTATCTCATTATTGGTTATAGCCTGTAGGATATAAGTTCCTGAACTCAGGTCATCACAATTTACTGAAACTTTATTCATTCCTTTTGACATGGCACCCAGATTCATCATCTTAACAGCATTTCCTCTAAGGTCGTATACCCTCACGATCAAGTTACCGGTTTCAGAAGTTTCGAGGTTAAAGTTGATTGAATTGTTGACAGGATTCGGGTAAATATTCAAAACTTTAGAATCAGTTTTATTACCAATAATCGGGCGATTCACTCCCACATACAGCCTGTTTTCAAAGATACCATTACCATGAGATGCAATATAGATTGCCCCGGTATTTGTTATTCCTGATAAACCATCAACGATTGGCCTAACAGCAGTTTGCTGGCGAATAGACATGATTGGAAGTGCTCCCATACCATTGTTTTCAGCCACCCAATTGGTATTTGAGCCAACATTGGTGGCGGTGTAGATTCCAAAATCAGTTCCGATAAGTAAATTGGAGGTACTCATTTCAAACAAACTTGAATAAACAGGCATCTTAGGTAAGTTACCCTGTGCTGAAATGAATGTAGGAGCCTGATCAAGTGAATTGGTTGTCAGGTATACAAAATCATTGCTTCCATAATCTGCCAATGTAACGATTACTCTGGTTGCATCATTCGGGTCAACAGAAACTGACGTAACATATCTGTTTGGGAATTCCTGTATTAAAGAAGTGGAAATAATAACAGAGGTGCTTGAAACATCTGCCCTGATTGAATCGTTGGCTAATGCAATATTTGCCATACGATATATCTTTCCTTCCTGTGTTCCAACAAACAGGTAGTTTGCGTCAGCTGAATAGGCCATTGCAGAAGGAACACCTTCTATATTGGCAATCTTGAACCATTTTGGCAGTTTACCAAAATCAAGAACCTCTTTCGACATGTAGACAGCATTGGTAATTCCGAGGAAAAAGCGTGATGAGATTTTATCCTGAATGCGCACAGAATCACCTTTAATCAATGGCTCTGTTAAAGTGTAATTAAACGGGAAACCTCCAGTTTTGCTCTTGACCTCAATCGTTTCACCTGATGCATGATTTACCTTGGCATGATAGGTGATGCTATCTCTTGATACAGTATTGTTAAAGCTTTCCCACATTCTGAATGGAGTAAGGAAAACGCCTGAGTTACTATTACTTATTTCACTGTTTACAAATTCATTGGCAATTGAAACTCCAAGATCAGCAGATCTTTCAAGTAATCCGCCGGTTGAAGAATAGAACATTGCGTGTGGGTTGATCATTGACATCTCAACAGATCCACCAACGCTTCCATTAAATATCTGATGACCGGCTTCAGGGGTATTACCTTCACGATCAATAAATACAGTGCCATTGCCTTGGGTTCCTCCCAATACTCTACCCTGATCATCAAATGCTACGGTATAGTACATTGATGTTCTGTAATCACGGTTCATGGATTGCAATGACATAAAGTCATCGTTAGTTGAATAAATTCCGTCGTCTGTTGACACATATGCCCCATTTTGACTAAGAATAATATTATGGAATCTGGTTACAAGGCCGGGAGTTTTCTGCTGCCACTGGTAGAATCCGGTCTCAAGTACTTTCTTTCCTTCCCAAACATCAACACCACCAATATAAATCTGATCCGGATCATTTTTGCTAACAACAACTGAAGCTACATAATCACCATAATGTACAGTATTTGCACCATTTCCAAATACATTGAACAAAGTACTTGCGCCAGGGCCTACCAATCGCCAGGTCTGACCTTTATCTTTCGATACATAGATACCAAATAGCTGGCCTCTAAGGTAAGAACTGTTTGAGCCATCAGCAATCAATACGGCGTAAATTGTAGAAGGATCTGATGGTGCGAAAGCAGTTTCAATTCTTGCAAGACCATCGTGCGGCAATTCATTTTCACCTGCTTCACCTGAAATAAGAACAAAATTGTCAGATGCTCCATTTGAGGATAAATAAACTTTATTGCCAACAGATGCTATAACAGAACCATCTGAAGCAACATCAACCTCGGTGCTTGTCTCATCCAAATTAACACCGCCGGCTTTGGCTACTGCCCATGTTTGTCCTCCGTCAGTTGATACTTTTAATCCACTGTTGGTAGCAGCATAAACCTTATTATTATCACCTGCAGCAACCTTATTTACATAAGCCCATTCAGCATCCGGATTATTAAAAGTACCCGGATCAGTTGATGCCAACTTAGTAAAAGAGGTTCCATCAGTTGATTTATAGATTCCCTGACCAATGAATCCGCTGAAAAGATTGAACCGCTCACTGGCAAAGCCTTCGCCTGTACCAACATAGATATCTCCATTAGGCGCTTGTCCTATGCAGCTAACATTTAAAATCACGTTGTTGGTATTAATTTGCGACCAGGTTAAGCCGCTAGTAGTTGATTTCCATAAACCACCTGAAACACCACCAGCATAGAGAGTTTTAAACTGCGGATCTTTATTTGATAATAATAAGGCTCTGGTTCTGCCTGAATAATTATCCGGTCCCAAAGAATTCCAGTTTAACCCTAGAGCTGCCTGCCCACATGCAACTGGAGTGATAACATTGAATACTCCTGCTGCGAACATAAATGTCAGTAAGCCAATGAGTAATTTTCTACTTTTCATATAATTTTAGTTTATTAAAATTTAATGTTTTGCGCATTTTAGAGGGGCACAAGTTACGTTATTTTCCAATACATACAAGTATCCCATACATTTTTTTATAGTATGACTTTTTTGACTGTTACAATCCCTTTTCTGAGCCTCCTGGCCATTCATTTTATCACGGCAAAGGTATAAAAATGAAAATCAATTCAAGTAAATTTTTTGCAGTAATTTTTGCAAGTTTTCCTGCTTTTTCTCCCGCACTTTTATAGTTTTGTAGCTTATTAAATCACAACTACATGAAAAGCTTATCCATCTGTATTTCCATTTTAAGCATTCTGTTGTCAAACAGTTCATTTTCTCAAGAGAAAACCGATGATAATTCATACAAATTCAAAACGGTTAAAGAACTGGAATATACCCCTGTAAAGGACCAGTATCGGACCGGTACCTGCTGGAGTTTTGCTACAGTCTCTTTTCTTGAATCTGAGTTGATCAGGTTGGGTAAAGGCACTTATGATCTTTCCGAAATGTTCTTTGTAAATCATGCTTACAGTGAAAAAGCCAATAGTTATGTGCGTTTTCATGGGGCTTCCAATTTCGGCCCCGGTGGGCAGGCTCATGACGTAATCAACATAATGAGAGAGCATGGTATAGCTACACAACTCGAATATCCCGGTCTGTATCCAGGTGAAAACAAACATGAACATGGCGAGTTGGATGCTGTACTTGAGGGATTCCTTAAAGCTGTTGTCAGCAATAAAGGAGGCAAGGTCTCTACGGTCTGGCCTGACGCCTTCAAATCAATCGTTGATTCTTATATTGGTGCTGCACCAATAAAACAAGATAGTAAGAAAAAGGCAGGTCAGTCTGATTTGTCCCTTACATTAGGACTTAATCCTGACGACTACATAGAATTCACCTCTTATAACCATCACCCTTATTATAAGGCGTTTTCTTTGGAAATTCCCGATAACTGGTCTGCCGATAGTTATTATAACCTGCCTATTGATGAGCTTCTCGAAATAATTTACTACTCGCTTCAAAATGGGTATACCGTTTGCTGGGATGGTGATGTTAGTGATCGTGGTTTTTCACATGCCAATGGCTTGGCTATCATTCCTGAATTACAGCCTTTATCAACTGAAGGAACCGAAATGGCTAAATGGGAGAAAATGACCGACAAAGAGAGAAATGAGCAAGCATATAACTTCAAGGAACTCCGAAAGGAAAAAGTGATCACCCAGGAGATGCGTCAGGATGCATTCAATAATTATCAGGCTACCGATGACCATTTGATGCATATGGTTGGTATTGTTCAAGACCAGACTGGCAAAAACTATATAAAGGTTAAAAACTCCTGGTCAGACAAGAGCAACGCTTTCGGCGGATTATTGAATATGTCAGAATCATATATCCGATTGAATACAGTGGCCATCATGGTCCACAAAGATGCAATTCCCAAAGCCATCTTAACGAAAATCGGCCTTTAATAACACACATGTGTGTGACAACAACCAATAAACCACAGGCTATTCAGAGATAATATCAGCGAATAGCCTACATATCTATAGCTTTAACAATTTTTAACAGCGCATTGCTTATGTTATCAGTGTTGTAGTGGTATTTTTGCAAAAAAAAGACTTCTATGATAGAGACTGATATCAAAGAATTGAATGAGCGTATACAAAGAGAAAGCGCCTTCATTGACTTAATTGACATGGAGATGCACCGGGTTATTGTTGGTCAACGACATATGGTTGAACGACTACTCATTGGGTTACTGTCGAACGGTCATATCTTGTTGGAAGGGGTTCCCGGGTTAGCCAAAACTCTTGCCATCAAATCACTGGCAAATATTGTTGAAGCCAAATTCAGCCGTATACAATTTACGCCTGACCTATTGCCGGCTGACTTGACGGGTACCATGATCTATAGTCAGAAAAAAGAAGAATTCACAGTCAAGAAAGGCCCCATCTTTGCCAATTTTATCCTGGCCGACGAAATAAACCGTTCACCTGCAAAAGTTCAAAGTGCTTTGCTTGAGGCTATGCAGGAGCGTCATGTCACTATTGGAGAGAATACATATCCGCTGCCCGAACCATTTCTGGTACTTGCCACTCAAAACCCAATAGAGCAGGAAGGTACCTATCCTCTGCCGGAAGCCCAGATTGACCGTTTTATGCTTAAGGTACTCATTGG
The DNA here is from genome assembly GCA_937894795.1 of uncultured Bacteroidales bacterium. GTDB lineage: Bacteria > Bacteroidota > Bacteroidia > Bacteroidales > Lentimicrobiaceae > Lentimicrobium. Next base: position 18,872 of record CALCQV010000039.1, on the reverse strand, counting down.
ATATCCTTCCAGAGAAGAGGAAAAACTGATCATGCGTCAGAATATGAATGAGATGATGCCTGTTACCAAAACCATCATTACACCTGAACAGATCATTAAAGCCCGAAATCTTACCCGCGAAGTATATCTGGATGAGAAAATTGAAAACTACATTACTGATATAGTATTCTCAACCCGGTATCCTTCTGATAATAAGCTCAAGAAATTTGAAGGATTAATTTCATACGGCGCATCTCCCAGAGCAAGCATTAATCTTGCCCTCGCTTCCAAGGCCTATGCATTCATTAAACGCAGGGGCTATGTTATTCCGGAAGACGTAAGAGCTATAGCCCACGATGTTCTAAGACACCGTATCGGACTTACCTATGAAGCCGAAGCCGAGAATATCTCCACCAATGAAATCATCAATGAGATTCTGAATACCGTTGAGGTTCCTTAGAATCCTGTTCCTGATTGCCTTCTTTTTATAACCTTGAACTCTTTTCCTGAATTCTTTAACAAATAATATGGATTCAACCGACATTTTAAAGAAAGTACGCAAAATTGAGATAAAATCCCGGGGGTTATCCAACCAGATATTCTCGGGTGAATATCATAGTGCTTTCAAGGGGCGTGGAATGGCTTTCAGCGAGGTTAGGGAGTATCAGTATGGCGATGATATCAGGAACATCGACTGGAATGTCACCGCCCGCTTCAATCACCCATATATCAAAGTGTTTGATGAAGAACGTGAGTTGACGGTTATGCTTCTTGTTGATGTCAGCGGTTCAAACGAATACGGTACCCGAAAACAATTGAAGGAAGACCAAATGACTGAGATATCAGCCCTTCTTGCATTCTCGGCCATTCATAATAACGATAAGGTAGGAGTAATCTTTTTCAGTGACCAGATTGAAAAATTTATTCCTCCTCAAAAAGGATTAAAACATATCCTCAGAATCATCAGAGAGTTGATTGATTTCAGGCCTGTAAGCCAGAAAACCAATATTGCCGAAGCATTGCGCTTCTTAACCAATGCCATCAAAAAGAGATGCACGGCTTTCATTCTGTCTGATTTTATTGACTCGGGGTTTGAAGATGCCATAAAAATCGCGGGCCGCAAGCACGACCTGGTGGCATTACAGGTCATTGATTCGAGCGAGGTTAAACTGCCCGATGCCGGACTGATTCAGGCATATAGCAAAGAACTGAATAAAAGTATATGGATTGACACTTCCAACAAAACCATAAGAAGTGAATTCAACAGGAATGCTATGGCCCGCTTTGCCAACCTGGAAAACATCTTTAAGAAAAGCGGCGTCGATTTTGCCAGGGTATTTACTGACCAGGACTATGTAAAACCCCTGTTAAATCTGTTCAAAAGACGAGAAGCCCGAAGGTAAAAGTATATGACTATGGAATTCTACAGCAAACTGATTCAACTATCAAAAACCGGCGCTCTCCTCACGGTGTTGCTCCTTTTGACGAGCCTAGCCTCTGTTGGTCAAACCGTTGTAGCCGATTCAGTTAAATTCCCAATAGGCAGTAAAATAAATCTGACCATTGATTTACCTTTTAATCAGTCTGAACAGGTAAAATGGCCTCAACTCAGGGACACCATCACCAAATCAATTGAAATTTTATCAAAGTCTGATATCGACACAGTCACCATTGAAGCTACAAATAAAAAAATACTTCGTCAGATTGTGGGCATCACCTCTTTTGATACCGGCTTCATTGTGCTCCCACCCTTCAAATTTGAAATAAGTAAACAGGGTACTTCTCCCGCCATAGCAGCAACAGAGCCACTTCTATTACAGGTTTATAAACTCAAAATTGATCCAAAGGCAGATATCAGAGATATCAAACCAATTTATAAGGCACCCATCACTTTCAAGGAAATATTGCCATGGATTGCCCTGGCATTAGCTATAGGTTTGATTACTTATGCTATTCTCTACTTCATGAAGAGAAGAAAAACTGAACCTGCAATGCAACCGGTTCCCAAAGTGAAAGTTCCCGCCTGGGAGATTGCTTTAAAGAAACTTGACAAGCTCAAATCAGAACAACTGTGGGAAAAAGGCAATGTCAAGGAGTATTACACTCAACTTACCGACATATTAAGGGAGTATTTTGAGTTAACCTATAATGTCAATGCTTCTGAAATGACATCAACGGAAATCCAGGAAGCAATTGCTCCTCATGTAAATGACGACAAGGTAATGACTCCCTTGCGTAATGTACTTTTCCTCTCTGATATGGCCAAATTTGCAAAAGCACAACCCGGCAATTATGAAAATGAACAGAGTATAATATACGGTACCGAGATAGTTAACCTCATAAAATTAAAGGTTATAGGATCAGATAATCAAAGTGTTAAGCAATAAATTAAGACATGTTTGAACATATAAAATTTGCCAATCCTGAAGCATTCTATCTGCTGCTGCTCATCCCGGTAGCATTAGTCTGGTATTGGTATAAAGGTTCAAAAAGTTATCCCACTTTCCAGATATCTGATTTATCTATCTTCCCGGGCCGGAAAAACCGGTGGAAAGAATACTTATTGTATTTCACCTGGCTGATGCGCGCCTTCGTCTGGGCTCTGCTGGTAACTGCTCTTGCCCGCCCACAGTCCACCTCATCACGACAGGATGTAAGTATTGAAGGCATTGACATAGTGATGGCAATGGATATATCAACGAGCATGCTTGCCGAAGATTTCAGGCCCAATCGTTTGGAAGCAGCCAAAGATGTTGCCAAGGAATTTATCAAGGAAAGGGGTAATGATCGTATTGGACTGGTTGTGTTTAGTGGCGAAAGCTTTACTCAATGTCCGCTAACCACCGATCATGGTGTATTATTAAACCTGATTGACGAAGTAAAGAGCGGCATGATTGAAGATGGCACCGCCATTGGTGATGGTCTGGGTACTGCAGTTAACCGTCTCAAAGAGAGCCAGGCCATCAGTAAAGTGATCATTCTGCTTACCGATGGAGAAAACAACCGCGGCTTTATTGACCCATTGTCGGCCGCTGAAATTGCCAAAGTCTATAATCTGAGGGTATATACTATCGGTATAGGTACCATTGGTACCGCACCCTACCCTTTTGACACTCCATTTGGACTTCAGTATCAACAGGTTGAAGTTCGAATTGATGAGAAACTGCTGGGGCAAATTGCTGACATGACAGGCGGCAAGTATTTCAGGGCTACCAACAAGAGTAAATTGGAGGAAATATATAAGGAGATTGACCAGCTTGAAAAGTCGAAAATAGATGTAACTGAATTCAGGAAAAAGAAGGAAGAATTCCCTCCCTTTGCTCTTGGAGCTCTCTTGCTTCTCTTGCTTGACATATTATTATCTACCACAGTTTTACGTAGATATCCTTAATTTTCAACACTTCAACAAGATAGAAAAAGATATAAAATGTTTAGATTTGAACATCCGGTTTTCTTAAACTTATTATGGTTGCTGCCCGTTCTGGTAGTGGTCTATTTCTTTTACTATCGTTGGAAGAGAAGAGTTGCCAAACAATTAGGCGACAGTGAGGTGATACGACTAATGATGCCCCACAGATCAGCCTGGAGAGGCCATTTCAAGTTTATTTTAAGTTTATTGGCCCTTGCTTCATTGTTTATTGCATTGGCAAATCCTCAATTGGGTTCACAACTGGAAAAAGTGCAGCGTAAGGGTATTGATATCGTAATTGCATTAGATGTTTCGAACAGCATGCTGGCCCAGGATATTAAACCCAGCAGGCTTGAAAGAGCCAAACAATCCATCAACAGGCTGATTGACGATCTGGAGAACGACCGGATAGGACTGGTTGTATTTGCCGGCAAAGCTTATACCCAGCTTCCCATAACCACTGATTATGCAGCTGCCAAGCTGATGATATCAACGGTATCAACTGACCTGGTTCCTGTACAGGGTACCTCTATCAGCAAGGCAATTGAAATGGCATCTTCAAGTTTCAGAGAAGAGAAATCAGGCAAAGCCATTATCATTATAACTGATGGGGAAACCCATGATGAGGAAGCATTGCAAAAAGTGGCCGAATGTGCTGAAAATGGAATCAGGGTATTCACTATCGGATTAGGCCTGGCTGAAGGAGCTCCTATTCCTGTTTACAATAATGGAACTATAACAGGTTTCAAGAAAGATAAAACGGGCTCAACAATCATCACCCGGCTCGATGAAACAATGCTTCAGCAGATTGCCGATGCAGGTAAGGGTATTTATGTGAGAGCCAACAACTCACAGGTGGGCCTTTCCAGAATATTTGATGAAATTAAACGTCTGGAAACCAATACTTACGATGTAAAGAGCTATTCTGATTATGAAGACCGGTTTCAGTACTTCATTGCAATTGCGATGTTATTTATTTTCCTGAACTTCATAATTAATGAACGAAAGAGCCGTTTAGCTCAGAAACTGTCATTTCTGAATCCAAACTCAGTAAAAAACAAATGAAACGGTTATTAATCATATTGATCGCCATCGCCACTTGTTCGCAGGTGTTTGCCCAAACGGAGAACAAGGTTATCCGTAAAGGCAATCATCTTTATGAAGATGGCAAATACAAGGATGCCGAAATCAGCTATAGAAAAGCATTGGATAAAAAGCCTCAATCAGTTAAGGGAGCCTATAATCTTGGGAATTCACTGTACAAACAGGAAAGCTATGAGGATGCTGCCAAGACCTATGAGAGTTCTATTGCCGGGATTAAACCGGCTGATAAGATGCAATTGGCAGCTGCTTACCATAACCTGGGCAATTCCAAACTAAAGAGTGAAAACTATCAGGATGCCATCAATGCTTACAAACAAGCATTAAGAATGAATCCTGATGACAACGACACCCGGTATAATCTCAGCTATGCCCTTAATAAGTTAAAACAGCAACAGCAAAATCAGCAAGGCCAGGGCAAAAACGACAATAAAGACAATAAGGATAAGCAGGAGCAGAAGTCGCAGCCTGAAAATGGGCAGCAACAATCTGATAATCAGGACAAGCAACAAAAAGGTCAACTCTCAAAGAAAGATGCCGAGAGAATGTTGCAGGCTCTGAATAATGACGAACAGCGCACTATGGATAAAGTCAATAAGCAAAAAGTTAAGCAAGTGCCTGTTCAGGTTGATAAAGACTGGTAATAATATTGTTATTTTGCATAAACTAACTGACCACTTATGAGTATGAAATTTGTGAATAGTAAAATTGTAATTCCAATAGCTTTACTCATTCTTACTATCACTACAGCGTATAGTCAGCAGGTTGAGTTTACGGCAACTGCACTTGAACAGGTGGCTGTAGGAGACCAATTCAGGCTTATATTCAGTGTCAATGATCAGGCCACTGGTTTCAAAGCACCTGCAATAAAGGATTTTTCTGTACTCTCCGGGCCCAATCCAAGCTCCAGCTCAAGTATGCAGATCATCAACAACAAGGTTACACGCTCAGTTGAGTATTCTTATACCTATATTTTACAGGCAATTAAAGAAGGCTCTTTTACTATTGGAAAGGCAAGCGTAACTGTTGATGGAAAGGTTTATGAATCGAACCCGGTAACTATCAAAGTGGTTAAAGGACAGAAACAAGTTCAACCTGATCAGCAAGGCACTTCATCGGGGGGCGACATCAGCGCTAATAATCTGTTTATAAAAGCCTCCGTCAACAAAAGTAATCCTTACCAGGGGGAGCAAATTATAATAACCTATAAATTATACACCAGAGTTTCCATCTCAACTCCCCGGTTTACAAAGCTCCCTTCAATGACAGGATTCTGGAAGGAGAACTTATTGGAGAACAATACCAATTATAAGCAATATAGAGAGACTATTAATGGTTTGGAATATGCGGTAGCCGAAATCAAGAAAGATGCCCTGTTTGCCCAAAAATCAGGTAAATTGACCATTGAACCGCTAGAAGTTGAAGTCACCGCTCAGATTGAACGAAAAAGAAAGCGCTCAAATGATCCATTTGATGATTTCTTTAACGACAGTTTCTTCGGAAGCAACTATCAGAATATTGAAAAGGCCCTTGCATCGAATGCAATAACCGTTAATGTCAAACCACTGCCACCTGTTAGTGGAAATAAAGGCTTCGACGGTGCAGTAGGCAAGTATACCATCAATGCTTCCGTTGATAAGAACAAACTCAAAGCCAATGATGCCCTCACACTACGATTTTCCGTATCAGGTGCAGGGAATCTCAAGATGATTGAAAAGCCGGGTTTTGTCTTTCCACCTGACTTTGAAGTCTATGATCCGCGCATAGTTGATGATATTAAAGCCGGAAGTGGGGGCATTACCGGTAAACGTACTTTTGAATTCCTCATTGTACCCCGCAACCATGGCAATTACACCATAAAATCAGTGCCTTTTGTCTATTTCGATATCAATTCAGGCAGTTACCGTACGCTTTCCACCCCCGAATTCAGGGTAACCGTTGAAAAAGGAAGCGGAAACCTGACTAATGCCAACACAAGTGTTGACAAGGAAGATTTTCAATATATAGGCACTGATATAAGGTATATTAATTCAGGTATTGTAAAATTACAACCTGTCAATAAGTTCTTATTTGGCACTCCCCTATTCTGGTTGTTGCTGGCCGCTCCATTGGTATTGTTCATCTTATTCCTGCTGATCTGGCAAAAGGAACTCCGAAAACGTGGAAATGTAGCGTTGATGCGTAACCGGAGAGCCACAAGGATTGCACGCAAACGATTAAAAGCAGCCGAGCATTTTCTAAAGAACAATAACCAGGCTGCCTTCTGCAATGAGATATCCAATGCATTGTGGGGTTATATCAGCGACAAGTTTAACATTCCAAGATCGGTGCTGTCCATTGATTCTGTATCTGAAGCCCTCACACGTAAAGGGGTCAGGGAAGAACTGATAACCAAATTTGTAAACGCCCTGAACAATTGTGAGTTCGTGAGATTTGCCCCCGGAGATAAATCAGAAGTAATGGGCAATTTATATTCTGAAGCAATGGCAGTCATTACCCAAACAGAACAAGAGTTAAAATAGGAGAAACCATTATGAAGAAATCAACTATCTTGTCATTCTTCTATTTATTGGCTGTTTCGTTTGCAGTAGCTAATCCTCAAACAGAGATCAGCAATGGCAACAAGGCATATCAACAAGGACAATTTGAAGAGGCAATCAAAATCTATGAAAAGATAATTGAACAAGGTCAAACATCGGCTGAATTGTATTATAACCTGGGAAATGCCCACTTTAAAGCCAATAATATACCATCAGCAATTCTTAATTACGAACGGGCTTTGAAGCTAGATCCAACCAATGAGGATATTATCTATAACCTAAAGGTATCAAACAACCAGATAATAGACAAGATAGATGAGCTGCCCAAACTTTTCTACCAGCGTTGGTGGGATTCACTAAAACAACTTTTGGCACCTGATGCCTGGGCGTGGCTCTCAATAATTCTCTTTTCGTTATTCTTCGTTACCATTGCAATATTCCTCCTCTCATCGTCAGCCATCGTAAGGCGGGTATTATTACCACTAGGTATTGCCTTTTTATTTAGCACATGCATAGTCTTAATCGTGGCGCAAAATACATACACACACGCTAAGAATAAAAATGAGGGCATTGTGTTTGCTCCCGCTTTAACAGTAAAAAGCTCACCCGAAGAATCAGGTGTTGATCTTTTTGTTGTTCACGAAGGATTAAAGGTGCAGATAATTGATGAACTTACCGGTTGGAAAGAAATACGCATTTCCAATGGAAGCAAAGGATGGGTTAAGGCAGAAACCATAATGCCCATTTAAACCCCAACTTCTCGCACTCATCTTATAAAAACAATCTTACTACCAATTAAAGTCCAATTAAATAGACTTTCAATCGGGCAATTAAGTCATGTATTGTAGTCATATCCAAGGTGATATGCACCCTTACATCAGTATTAGCTTATTTAAATTTGCATTTCTATTGGTATAACCTGTTACCGCATTGATCTCAATTAAATTGAGCAGGTAAAGTAGGTATTCAATTGTTTCAACTCCAGTTCAGGTCCAGTACAACTCCAGTACAGCTCCAGTTATTGTAGTATTTTACTGGAGTTATACTGGACCTGTACTGGAGTTATACTGGAGTTATACTGGAGTTACCCTTAATGGTTCGCTATGGAAACCTTATAGATTGCCTTGCTGTAGCAGATATATGACTCCTTGACAGGCTTATCGCAATACGAATTAGAACGCAGTAATTGGGGTCATCTATGCAATATGCTCACAATACACTCTTTCCAGTATTTAAATGAATAAATCTGATAAATTATTCCTCATTGCATTCTTGTGAAAAAGAATTATATTTACATCACAATATGCCTCACATGAAGAATACTCTCCTGTCAATAGTTCTGTTTATCATGAGCAATATATTGTTCGGGCAGGATTTTATTGATGCTCAACCGGTTGGGGGCAATCAGCAATTGCATTATTTTATTAATCAGGAATTAACCTATCCCCGGGAGATGATTGATCAGAATATTGAAGGTAAAGTCTATTTTATCTTTGATATTGATGAAAATGGGCATACCTCAGGCATTAGAAATGTACAAAGTCCTGACGAAAGGGCTTTCAACGAAACGATAAGGATATTCAAACTCATAGAATGGGCGCCTGCCACTCTGAGAGGTTTTCCGGTCAAAAGCATCAAGCATTTTGAAATTGATTTCAATATTAAGAAGTACAACAGGATTTGTAAGGCGCGTGGGTACACAACCATCATCAATCCATACGAGCCTGTTGATACATCTGGCAAAGTCTATTGGTACAAAAATCTGCATACCGCCCCTTATCCCATATTTGCCGACAAGAAAATGACTTTGGCCGGTTACATAGCCGCCAATCTGGAGTATCCCGATGCAGCCATCAGGCAAAACGTATCGGGTGTTGTTAAGTTGAGTTTTATAGTGGAGACCAATGGCAAAATCTCAAATGTATTGACGGTTAATTCAGTGGGTGCCGGCTGCAATGAAGAGGCCATCAGGATGTTATATCTTATTAAATGGATGCCCGGTGTATTTGACGACAAGGCGGTAAGGACCCGTACGAGTATGAGTATCAGCTTCAGTCTTGACCAGGGTCCTGACGGAATATTTAATCCCGTAGTAAAATCAAGCTATGGGGGATGAACCATTAAGCATTTTTGTTGTTTTCAGAAATCAATTTAAAAAGAGCTATACCATGAAACAAAAACTACTCATCGTTTTAATACTAATTTTATCAAATGTTGCACTTGCCCAAACAGAACCGGCAACAGTAAAGAGTGATACAGCCTGGAAAAAAGGTAGTAAGCTCACGTTATCCTTCTCACAGGTTTCCTTCTCAAATTGGGCTGCCGGAGGTGAAAACAGTTCGGGCGGTAATGGTTTCTTCAACCTTTTTGCCAAATACAAGGAAGGCAATCGCATGTGGGACAACAATCTGGATCTCGCTTATGGATTGCTGAAGCTTGAAGGACAGGCGCTTAGGAAAAGTGAAGATAAAATTGACTTCTACTCCAAATATGGCTTAACCATTGCCAAGAACTTATACTTCAGTACTAATTTCAATTTCAATACCCAGTTCAGTGAAGGTTACAAATATCCTGATGATTCCACGCTTGTTTCCAAGTTTCTGGCGCCCGGTTATATCCAGTTAGGTGTGGGAATAGATTACAAGCCAAACGACTACCTATCGCTTTCATTTCTGCCATTAACCGGCAGGCTGACCTTAGTAACCTACCAACCACTTGCTGATGCCGGTGCCTTTGGTGTTGACCCCGCTGTAATTGACACTAACGGAGTAGTGCTTGAAGAAGGCAAAAACAGTCGCTTTGAGCTTGGTACTGCAGCAATTGCATTGTTCCAGAAGGAACTCATGAAGAATGTTGAGCTGAAAAGCAAACTCCAGCTATTCAGCAATTACCTGGAACATCCTGAAAATATTGATGTTAACTGGGATTCCATGCTTTCACTTAAAGTCAATAAATATATCTCCACTTTCATTGGCATTACCCTACTGTATGATGATGACATCACACTGCTCGACAAGAATGGTGACTCCGGGCCTCGCACACAATTGAAACAGACTTTTGGTGTTGGACTAGCACTTGAATTCTAATAAACCATATTCTAACCTAAAAATTAAAAATCATGAAGATCCTTGATGAATTTAAAGCATTTGCTATGCGAGGCAATGTAATTGACCTGGCTGTTGCAGTAGTTATTGGTGGAGCCTTCGGCAAGATTGTAACATCTTTTGTAAATGACATCCTTATGCCTCCAATCGGAGTATTGCTTGGTGGTCTTGACTTCAAAGAATATGCATGGGAAATGATTGCTGCTCAGGGTGATAAACCTGCCGTGATGCTCAATTACGGTATGTTTATTCAGAATGTAGTTGACTTTTTAATAGTCGCTGCCGCTATTTTCCTGGCTATTAAAGGTCTGAATTCATTAAAGAAAAAAGAGGAAGCTCCTGCTGAAGCACCTCCTGCTCCAACAAAAGATCAGGAACTGCTCACTGAAATACGCGACTTGTTGAAGAAATAGTTTTTTCACTTTATGCCGGTCTTGCTTACTATTAATCGTTTAGGGTACACATTATCAATATGATCATCCTGCTTTCATCGTCCAAAAGAATGAATTTTAACGGTGCATCAGATTTAAACTTTGAGAATACACCGGTTTTTATCAAGGATTCTGAGAGGTTGATCAGGTTGATGAGAAAGTTCAGAATCAGTGATTTAATCAAACTGATGAACATCAGCCATAAACTGGCGGAAACCAACTATAATTGGTTTCAGGAATGGCAATATCCCTATGATTTGAATAGAGCAAGACCGGCTTTATTTTCATTTACCGGTGACGTATACGACGGCTTCAAAGCCCGTGAATTAACCTTTCAGCAAATTGAACTTGCTGATAAGAAAGTACGAATCTTATCAGGCCTTTACGGCATTTTAAAGCCCACCGACCTTATTCTGCCTTATCGGCTGGAGATGGCCACTGAAGTAAGTGGGAATAACTTCAACAATCTATACGATTTCTGGAAATCTAAACTTTCCCGTTATCTGGAAAAGGAACTGAAATCAACCAAAAGCAATACCGTTGTCAACCTTGCATCCCTTGAATACACCAATGCCATTGATCTGAAGAAATTAAAGGCTGATATCATCACTCCTTCTTTTCTGGAATTCAAGAATGGTGAATTCAAATTCATAAGTATTAATGCAAAGAGAGCAAGGGGGCTGATGACCCGTTATATCATTGAAGAGAATATTGAAAATACTGAGCATTTAAAACTATTCACAGCCGGTGGTTACTCATTTGATGACAAACTTTCAAAAAATAACAAATGGGTATTTATAAAATGACAAACCTTTTCCATTCAATTATTTTTACCTAAAAGCTACCATTTTACACAATTTGAGGGTATTTGCACTTTGAAATATCGTTGAAATTCACCATCTTTGTATTACGTCGATTAAAACAAAAGCAATTATTCTTTGTTCTTGTTAAGTTTAATAGAAGGCTCAAATGAAAATATATATCAAGTACGATATACATTATGCAGTGAACAAGTTGATTAGTGAGAAACTTACTGCTTTGGGCATAGATTACGAAATGGAAGGATTGGGTGAGGTTAATATAATAAGCGATCTCTCTGAAAAGCAAATGCACGAACTTTCAGCTTATCTTAAAAACTATGGAATTGATATAGTTGATAATCTGAAAAGCACCCTGGTTCAAAAGACCAAAGATGTTATACGTGAGATGATTTACAAAGAAGAGGGCCTTCCCACTTCAAAAATATCATCCTACATTTCTGAGAGGGTTAACAGAAGTTATGGTTATCTGCACAATTTATTTGCCGAAAACACCTATACCTCTATTGGAAACTACATTATAATGCAAAAGATTGAGCGTGCAAAACAATTGATTATGGAAGGTGATCTAACATTGACTGAAATATCTTACAAGCTTAGCTACAGTAGTGTTGCACACCTCTCTTATCAATTCAAGAAAACCACAGGCTTGACACCTTCAGCATTCCAAAGAATTATTAAAAGAAGACGCGGTGAGATAGAAACTCCTGTTGAAAAATAAGTTATAGTCATTAGTTCATTTATATGATAAATGACAAACAAAATTAAAATTATAATGGCCAATAATCCACTAAACATTTTATTAGCAGAAGACGATGAAGATGATCGCTTCTTTTTTAAAGAGGCCATTGACAAGGTTAAGATCAAAACAGTGCTTACCATGGTAAATGATGGTGTTGAATTGATGGAATACCTTAATAATCCTGAAAACACAAACCCCCATGTGGTATTCCTTGATTTGAACATGCCGCGAAAGGGTGGAATTGAATGTTTGCAGGAAATAAGGAGTAACAAGGAATTCAGCAATCTCACCATCGCAATTTATTCAACATCAGCTTCTGACAATGATATAGAAGAAACATTTGTCAAAGGGGCAAATATCTAAATCAGAAAACCTAATGATTTTAAAATTCTGCAGAAAGTTATTTCGGAAGTGCTTTCTGTTAACTGGCAATATCATACTTCAGGATTAAATAAAGACCACTTTGTGTTAAGTATCTAGAAGTTAATAAGATGAAACAACATCTCCCGGGCATCAAGTTAATACTTGTGACTATAGCGGCTGTGGTTTCAATTATTTTTTTAACCTTCCTCTACAGCATCACCTTTAATCAAACCAATGCCACATTATCTACTTCTCGTAAGATAATTCATATCAATAACATACAAATTGAACTTGAAAAAACAATCGCCAGGTTGTTGTATGCCGAAACAGTTCAAAAAAACTTTCTCTTAACCAATGATTCCGCCTACCTGAATTCATTCAGCCATGTGAAGATGGAATTGGCAACTTCCTTTTCTCTGCTTTTCCAATACCTGGCAAACGACGGCCATCAACTCAAACAACTTGATCTGCTGGAAAAAACTATCGGTCTGAGAATTGATCTGCTGGAATCGACATTTTCTGCTCCCATATACAATCAGAACGAATCTGAAAAGCTTGCCATGAACCTGAAATATGGTGCTGAATTAATGGAGAAATCCAGAGATATAACTAAAAAAATGGTAAACTATCAGGAAGAACATCTTAAATTACTTGAGAAAGAACACAGGCAAGCAATTACCTTAATGCCTATCACCTATTTTATTCTTGTATTGGTGCTGCTCGTGATATTTTCATTCCTCTTTATAAAACTGAATACTAATCGCAAGAAACTTATCAAGATCAATGATGAACTTAAAATTATAAATCAAACATACGCTCAGGCAGAGAAGCTTGCCGGTTTAGGCAACTGGAGGTATAGTTTTCAGGATAAGTCTAGCATTTACTCTCAGAACTTTTATTCAATATTGGGACTTGACCCCAAGCAACATAAACTCAATCTCAGGCATTTCCTCAAACTGATTCACCCTGACGATCGCAGTAATGTTATTGAATCATTTAAAAACTCAGTGCGGCACTATAAGCCCTTCATCGTATCATATAGAATATACACCAAAGATTATAAGATCAAATACATTAAATCAATTGGGAAAATAATAAAAGACAACAAAAACCAGAAGTACTTCAATGGTATAAACATGGACATCACTGAGATGGTGACAAACAGTAAGCAATTGGAGATTAAAAACAAGAAACTGGAACTCTTCAATACTGATCTGGCCTCATTCAACTACGTTGCCAGCCATGATTTGCAGGCACCTCTCAGAAAAATACAGATGTTCATCTCCCGAATCAATGAAATGGAACTGCCAAACATGTCGAAGCAGGGTATTGAATATTTCAAACGGATAAACACAGCTGCAGCACACATGCAAGTATTGATCAATGATCTCTTGTTGTTTTCACGAACAAATACCAGCACTGCTGAATTCGAGCTGACCAACCTTAATGAACTGTTATCCAATGCCAAAGAAGAGTTAAACCTGCAGATTGAAGAGAAGAACGCCCAAATTGTATGTGAATCGTTACCTACCATATTTGCAATCCCTTATCAGCTTCAACAACTATTCATCAATCTCCTTTCCAACTCCATAAAATTCGCCAGAGAAGAAGAACCACCCATCATCAAAATATCACACCATATTATTCAAAAGCAGTTTGTTTTATTTGATGAGGATTTAATCAGTGATACGTATCATAAAATAACGGTTTGTGATAATGGTATAGGTTTTGAAAACCACTATGCTGAAAAAATATTCCATCTACTGTTCCGGTTGCACGATAAAGCCGAATACCCCGGAAGTGGTATTGGATTGGCAATATGTAAGAAAATCATCGAAAACCACTTTGGATTTATAGAAGCAACATCTGAACCCGGCCGGGGAACTTGCTTTAACATATACATACCCACCAATCTAAGGTAGATACTCTGATTATAGCATTACTTCATGCTTCATAAGCTCAGCCTATTAAATATAGCAGAACCACTTACTGCTGATATCTTTTCATTATTATCCGGCAATAATCAGGAAAATGAAGGCCAATTTTGTTAATTATCCATAAACACTTGCATATTAGTGAAACATTTTGTACCTTAATAGAGTTTTGTTATTCATAGACTTACACTGTTACTATAACGGTAATTCACTTGATCAGTATAGGTAATTCATTGGCAACGGTTATATGAATTGCAATCATGAGTAATGAATCAATGGATAATAGTTTAATACAATCATTAACTAACTTTAAAATAAATAGCCATGAACGCAGGAAAAGTAATTTTAAGCATTGCTGTGGGCGTAGCAGCCGGCGCAGTACTAGGCGTATTATTAGCACCCGACAAAGGAAGTGAGACCAGGAGAAAAATATCGCAGAAAAGCAATGAATATGCCGATGATCTCAAGGACAAGTTTAATGATTTCATAGAAAATATGCTTGACAAGTTTGACACCGTTAAAACCAGCGCCGAGAATCTTACCAAAAAAGGAAAGCATAAGGTTGAACCCATGGAAAACGAGGTCAACGTATAATGAAATCACTTCTCCCGGAGAGATGCGCTTGAATTAATAAATAGAATTATGGAAGAAAATTCGCCGTTATTCGGGGCCTTGCTGGAAAAATTGGAAAATTTCAGCAAGACCTCGATTGACCTTTTTAAGTTGAAAGCCATTGACAAGCTTTCCGATATTCTATCGAATGTAGTATTTTATGTATTGATTGGCCTGTTGGCGTTTGTTTTCCTTTTATTCTTAAATCTTGCCATTGCCTTTTGGATTAATGATCTGCTTGGTAAAGAATACGCCGGCTTCTTCATTGTATCAGGCTTCTATCTGCTGCTGATTTTAATAGTAGTGGTTTTCAATAAAAGGATAATCAGGGCTCCTCTGATCAGCACACTCATTTCCAAACTATTAAAGTAAATATGAGCTATGCAGAAAATTGATTCAGTTGATGAACTTCAGTCAGCCATCCAAGTCCTGGAAACCAAACAAAAAGAGGACTTCAAAAGCCTCAAGAAGGAATTTATTGACATTGGTGAACAGATCAAGCCGTCAAATCTGCTTAAAGAGGGTGTTGGCCAGCTTAGCAGATCTCCTGAAGTCAGGAAAGCATTACTGGTTACCGGTACAACTATAATTACCGGTTTAATTATTCATCGGCTGCTTTTAGGAAAAAAAACTTCAAAGGCAAATAACTCAACCAAAAAAATGAGTGACACCATTGCTCATCAGGTAAAACTGGCGTCCTTTTCCCTGATGAAGTATGTGCTGGCAACGGTTATTTCACAGAACTCTGACCGAATAAAGCAATTTGCCTACGATATTATCGCAAAACAGTCGAAAAAATCACCTGAAAATACTGAAAATGAAGACTCTCAGCAACCTTAACCTGATACTGCTGCTGTCACCCCTATCACCATTCTATTTTTTTATCTGATTTTTTTACCACTTTTATAATCATTTGATTAAACCAAATGGACAATTCTTCGTTTATGGTATTTAAGGTGAATCAGAAGCTTGGTTTTCCAATTCATCCAAATATATAAAAATTGGAAATAGAACAGTATATTCCTTAATATAGCTACTTTAATGCAAAATATGTGTTCTATTTATCATACACTCTATCATGAAAGAGGAGAGACTGCCTGAGAAGGTAAATGCCAATACAAGGCCTATTCGTGAGTACATTTTCAATCAGGCAGAAATCAATGCTGACCTTGGCACCTTTTCCTGGAATCTTGATACTGATGAACTTTACTACTCCGACAACTTTTACAGACTACTTGGATGCGAGCCCAATGAATTTATTCCCGATATTAATTACTTCAATGAAACATTCCTTCATCCAGAGGACCGGCAAAAGATTGAAGAGGCTCGCCGGAATATAAAAATGAATAAGTATGGCGACACATGGGAATATAGAATACGCACCAAGAACGGTTTAACAAAAAACATAAAGGCAATCAGCAATGTGGCTGTCATTGAAGGACAACGAATATTGGTCGGCACCTTGCAGGATGTTACCAAAGAAGTCGCCAAATTAAACCAGTTAAAGAGGCGCCAGGAGGAACTGAGGCTCGCCAATATTGAGCTAAAGACTTCACTCAGGGTAATTCATTTTGCAGAGATCAGCGCCGGATTGGGTCATTGGCATATTAACCTGGCAACAAGCGAGTTTAAGCTCTCAGATAACCTGTGTAAAATATGTGGCTTTGATATCAAGGAGGAGACCACCTTTGAAAGTGTGCTCAGCATGGTTCATCCTGATGACCGGCAAAACCTTGTTGAGTCCAGCCTTAAGGATTACAAAATGAATCGTACCAGTGTCAGCGTATTCAGGATTATACGGCGTGACGGTAAAAGCCGCTATGTTAAAGGCACTTCCGACAAGATACGGATCAATAAAACGAACTTCATTGTTGGTATTGCGCAAGATATAACTTCATTGATTGATAAGGAGATAATGCTTGAAGAGAAGAACCTTCAGTTGGAAAGACAAAATGCCGAACTGGCCTCCTTTAATCACATGGCTTCACACGACTTGCAGGAACCTCTGCGTAAAATCCAGGTTCTGTCGAAACTGATCATTGATAAGGAGGAATCAAGTCTATCATCCACTTCCATTAATTACTTCAACCGGATTGTACACTCAGCGCACAGGATGCAAAACCTTATCAATGATCTGCTTGATTATTCCAGAACCAATAACCCTACCACAATTAAGATTCCCTATGATCTAAACAAGATCTTACATGAATCACTGATCAACCTGAAAGAGGAAATAAATACCAGGAAAGCCAGTATAAAAGCGGGGACACTCCCAGTATTGAATGTTATACCATCACAGATACAGCAGTTGTTTATCAACCTGCTTGACAATGCCATTAAATACAGTAAGGAAGCTGTTCCACCTGAAATAAACATCACGGTAAAGATTGTACCCGGAGAATTCATAACCGGATTCGGCTTGAAAAAGATAGCTCAATACCATTGTATCAGCATAAGCGACAATGGAATAGGATTTGATCAGCAGTACAGTCAGAAGATATTCGAGATTTTCCAGCGGTTACATGGCAAGAATGAGTACTCGGGAACAGGCATTGGTTTAACCATCTGCAAGAAAGTGGTGCAGAACCACAACGGTTACATCACTGCCACCGGAGTACCCGGTGAAGGTGCAACCTTTAATCTCTTCTTTCCTGTTGAAGACAACCTGGAACAGGAATTCATGTAATAAGGAAAACCCTGATAACCGGGAACTGCTTAAACACCTCCTCTCATTTGACTGAATTCTACGCACGCTTCTTTGTTTTTCTTCCCAAAACTATACACCGCCCACCTCACAACCGATTATATTGACCATTTACTAAATGCCAATTTTTAAATGAGAGTAGTCAGTAATCAACGGCCGGCATGATAAATTAAGCCTTCAAAGAAGCGGTTAATTTAGGTTGATCATAATTTTTACCAATAAAATGAATACATTTGCACCCCAAACTAACCGGAGAGATGCCAGAGTGGTCGATTGGGGCGGTCTCGAAAACCGTTGTACCCTTGCGGGTACCAAGGGTTCGAATCCCTTTCTCTCCGCATAATGATGCCCGATAACTAATGTTGACGGGCATTTTTTGTTTTCATAGAGTCCTGATTTTCGTATGTTGATTCCCGGATGTTGTTTAGATTCATTATAAAGTAGCGGTTTTCCCTCTATTTTATGCATTTTGATATTGCTTACGCCAAAAAACTGATTTATATTCGCAATCAGTAAATACCTATTGAGTTAGTAATCTCAACACTGATATGATTGAAAGTGCAATTACAAATTCATACTCTTATCTTGATTATCAGCCAACTGCCGAGCATTCATCGTCCTTTATATCCCATTACCAAATAATCAGCTTTATATGAATCAAAAAGCAAACCACCATCGGTATGGTCTTCTGCGAAAATTTGCTGTCGCACTTGTTACTTTATCGGCTTTTTTTACTCTTTCTTCCAATGCACAGGAAGGCAAGCAATTATTTGAAAAGAACTGTGCAGTCTGCCATCAAATCGGGCAAGGCAAACTTGTTGGCCCTGATTTAAAGGATGTAACCGACCGAAGGGATAGAGAATGGCTGGTCAAGTTCATTCACAATTCACAGGAAGTGATTAACTCAGGTGATCCCATTGCCGTGAAGATTTATGAAGAGTACAAAAAATCAGTGATGCCCTCCTTCACCCAATTCTCTGATGCAGAAGTGAACAGCATTATTGATTACATCGACAAATGGGAACCTGCCGTAGTAGAAGTCCTGAACGTTGATGTAAATAAAAAAACAATGTCAGACGTATTTGCAAATGTGAAGACAGGTCAAGTTACCTATGCAGTGCGTGATACATCTATA
>CALCQV010000038.1 GCA_937894795.1 uncultured Bacteroidales bacterium | reverse complement strand
AGCTCTCACGGCTCATTTCGTAAAGTTGGTTTTCAATCTCTTCCTGTCCGGGCATTAACCTATAACCCAACTGCATATTATATTTAATGGCATTATGGTTAGAGCGCAGAATATGGGCATACTGCCTGTTCCAGTTAAGGAAATGGAAGTTCAGCTCAATGCCTGCAACTGATACCAGATAAGGTACAAATGTGTTGTAATACTCGGTACGGCCAAGAAACAGTCCTGATTCAGAGGTGCGTTTTTCCCAGTCGATATGCTTATCATTGAGCAGGCCAATCTTCTCACCTTTGTAATAGATCAGCAAATAATTATTGCTCAGGTTATTGACCGACTGAAACCAGGCTTTCTGCTGTTCTTCACTAATCAACTCACGGTATTCCATGTTCAGCCTCACAGCATCGGAGTTGCGCCATTGACGAACAAGTTCAATGTCCCGCTCTTTCAGCCGCTCCAGAACGATACCATACTTATATACTCTCACGACCTGAGCATTGTTTTAATGGAATAAGGCGGTTTTCTGTTCTGCACATTGTATATACGACTCAGGTATTCGCCCAGAACACCCAGAGATAGCAATATGACACTTGTAGAGAACAGCACGGCTACTATCATGGCTGTGAATCCAAGGGGCACATCCTGCACCAGTTTCTTATAGATGAACACGAGGCCAACGAAGAAGCTTATAATAGAGGAGATGAAGCCTCCATAAACCATGAGCTGCAAAGGCACGGCTGTATAATATATTACCAGGTTGGTAACTATTGAAAAGAGCGAACGGGGATTGTAATTTGACTTTTGGTAGGGCCTTTTATGATGTTCAACAGTAGTGAATTCAATGTTGTTGGTATACCAGTTAAACAGTTCATCAATATAGATAAAGTTGATTTGATGATTCAGCAGGTTTTTGGCCAGTGTAGCTTTCATTAAGCGGAAGGAAGAACCGGCTCCTTTGGTTTGAAATATCCTGCGTGAGGATCTTTTAAGGGTGGCGCTTCCAAGGTTGTGAACCATGGAGTGCTGTTTGTTACTGTAAATGCCATAAACAAGGTCGGCATCCGTTTCATTCATCCTGTCAATAAGCTTAACAATCTCCTCCGGAGGGTTTTGCAAATCATCATCAATAGTGACAATGTATTCACTTGAAGCAGCAGCAATTCCACAAAGTGTGGCATTATGCTGTCCAAAATTCTTGGCCAGTTTAATGGCTATTACATGCTCATAAAATTCCTTCTGCAACTCAGCCAGCACACTCCAGCTTGTATCGGCACTGCCGTCATCCACAAATATCACTTCAAACGACTTTTTCAGATTATTGAACGTGCCGTCAAGCCGGTGATATAGTTCTTTAAGCGACTCACAGCTGTTATAAACCGGCACTATTACTGAATAATCAGGCATAAACTCACTTTTTTGCATTCATTTAACATTCAGATTTTACTCCTATTTAGTTTGTATCTCACTTCCACAGGGTATTATCTGCAATTTCTCCATTTGAAGGTACCAGATTCAATATTATCCTCCACCGAGTATCAGGTTGGTAGCTGAAACCCATTTAGAGGCATCTGAGAGGAAATAAACTATAGTATTAGCCACATCTTCCGGATCTCCCAACCCCAGTATCTGTCTGGCTTCTATCATATCAACTGCCTGCTGTGAATAGTTGGAGGCTGTTTGATCTAGCATCGGGGTTCTAACAAAGGCAGGAGCCACGCAATTTACCCTGATGCCTTTAGGCGCCAGTTCAAGGGCCAGGACCCTGGCGTATGCTTCAATAGCCGACTTGGCGCTTATATACATGGCGCCTCCTACAAAGGGGTACCTTGTGGAGATGGAGGAAATAAAAACCAATGATCCTTTATTCCTGGCAATCTTCTTTTTTGCCAGCAGAGCAGCTGTCAATAGAACGGAGGCATTGAAACTAATGCTAAATGTTTTTTCAATAACCTGAGAAGTGATATAACGGGCAGGTGACAGATCAGATATGCCGGTGCTATATACTACGCCGTTAAGTTCAGGCAGGGAGGCTGCCAATGCATCTATATCACTCTGAACAGTGAGATCAGCAATAAACTGCTTATGGCCTTCGCCTTCAAGCAAATTAAAAGTTTCCTGTAAACGGGCGGTATCCCTGCCGGTAATCATAACCTCAGCCCCCATTTGTGATGCTGAAATGGCAGTTTGCCTTCCCAATCCCGAGGATGCACCTGTTACCAATACTCTTTTTCCTTCTAAACTGAATGGATTCATAATTTCAATTTAACTCTGTGCTTTCAATACTGACACTTCCGGTATAACAATCTTATCTGTTTCCATAAGCACCGTACCCCATGAAAGGCCAATGCCGAAAGCAGAGAGCAACAATTTATGTGATTTCTGCTGCAGGGTTTCCCTGAGCTGTGTTACCATGGTTAGGGGTATGGAGGCGCAGCTGGTATTGCCATAGTCTTTAAGTGAATAGGGTACTCTTTCCGGTTCTACCTTAAGCATCTTTCGCAGAGTTTCATTGATGAGCCTGTTTGCTTGATGGAAAACTAGAAAATCAAACTCATCCAATGCCCGGCCATAATGCTTAAGGGTGGTTTTGATGTTGGGAACCACCTCACGGAGAGAGAAGTTGAACACTTCAATGCCGTTAAGCTCTATCTGCAGCCTGTTCCTGTATATGCCATCCCCATACTTCTTTACGGCAAAGGAGTGTTTGCCTGCCAGGTTTCGTACACCGCCATCACGTATAATGATAGCTTCATGGCCGCTTCCATCGCTCTGTAGGTTGAATTGTATGGCAGGGGCGTCGGGCATCAGCTCAAGAGCAGTGGCCGTACCGGCATCTCCAAAGAGAGGGTAGGTGCTCTTATCACGGTAAGCAGAAGTAACATTCGACAGATCGCCCACAAGCAACAGGCTCTTTTTTATACCGGTGGCCTTGATCAGACTGCTTATTACCGACAGGCCATAAACATAACCTGAACAACCCAGGTTTATATCAATAGCCATGCAGGTTTTGGGAAGTTTCAGCCTGTCCTGCAGTATGGTGGAGGTTGACGGGATGATATAATCACGTGATTGCGATACAAATACCAGCAGATTAATATCTTCAGCATTCCACTGAAGCTCTTCCAACAACTCCGTTGCTGCCTGAAAACAGAGGTCAGAGGTTGTTTGTCCGGCCAGGGCCACATGCCTCTGTTCCACTCCAATAGTCTTAATCAGCAGATCACGTTCACTGCTCTTGATCCAGGTGTAATCGTGATTTGACAACACCTTTTCAGGAACGCATGCAGAGATCCCGGCTACCCGTATATCATTGATTTCGAAGAGGGCCATAATGAATTTTAAATGAGATTTCTTTCCCTTTTTAGGAATACACAAAGCTAATAAAAATGTATAAACGCACACCGTTTACCGATTTTAATGTATACTTGCAAACCTAAATCTGTTGTTTCTTCAATATACTGGTTTCTGATGAATGATTTAAAAAGGAAGTTGTTGCTAATCAATCCTTCAAATCCTAAACGTGAGGGATTAGTGCAGGATCCCACTACACGAATGATGCCCATTGCACTGGGTATTGTTGCAGCCCTTACACCTGATAATTGGGAGGTGGAGTTATTGGATGAGAACTTTGAAACATTCAAATTCATACAGGCTGATGTGGTTGGATTTACTTCATTCACTGCCACAGCTTCAAGAGCCTATGAGTTATCATCATTATATCGGGAAGCAGGTATTTATACTGTTATGGGGGGTATACATGCGTCAATGTATACTGAAGATACCACAGGCTTTTTTGATACGGTTGTTACCGGAGAAGCTGAATCAGTGTGGCCTGATTTTATCAGGGATTTTGAAGCCGGTAATCCCAGGCAGCTTTATATTGGTCAGCAGGTTGATGTAAGCCGGATACCATTTGTACGTCGTGATATTTTCAAGTATCCTTATATCTATGAACTCGTACAAACATCAAGGGGATGCCCCATGGGATGTGATTTCTGTTCCGTTACCCAAATGTGTGGTAAAACATACCGTGAAAGGGATGTTGAAGTAGTGTTGGATGAATTGGAGAAAACACCGGGCCAACTGCTCTTTTTTATAGATGATAATTTACTCAACAACAAGAAAGGATCTGAAGAACGTGCCATTCGTCTGTTTAAAGGAATGGTGGAGAGAAAGCTCAATAAATTATGGGTTTCACAGGCAGCACTCAATTTTGCTGATAATGAAGAAGTATTATACTGGGCCCGGAAAAGTGGCTGTATGATAATTTTGATTGGCGTGGAAGCTGAAACAGCTGAAGCTCTGACAGCAGTACGTAAAAACCTTAACCTGAAAAAGGGGGTTGACAATTATGAGGGTATATTCCGCAAAATTCATAAATATGGAATCGGAATAAATGCAACCATGATCTTTGGTATGGAGAGTGATAATATGCCTGATCTTTATGCAAGAAGAGATTTTATTCTGAAAAGCAGCTTTGATAGTGTTCAAACCTCTATAATGACACCACTTCCCGGTACCGCCCTATTTAAAAGAATGGTTTTACAAAACAGGATTACCGCAACAAATTATCCAAATGACTGGCCTCTTTATGATGGGACTCAGGCTATTCTCAATTTACCTCATCTTAAGGCCGCTGAGATTAAAGAAGCAATGGACGGTATCTGGCTGAGCATATACAGTAAAGAAGCTGTTCGCAAGAGATTATTCCGTACAATCATAAATACAAGAAGTTTTCAAACAGCTTACTGGGCTTATGGCTTAAATCACATGTACAGTCGCATGTTTCTTGAAGGGCGATATAATATTGATGCTAAGGGAAAAGGTGTTGCCCGGTCTCTTTATTTAAAGATTACTGATAAGATTGTATTTCTGTTATACCTCTTTCCATGGCATAAGATTTCCAGAACCTTTGCAGGCAAAGACAAACGTTAATAAGATTTCAGTAAGATTAATAAGGTGCGTTAGCTATACTCTTGCCTCTATAATCCTGTAAATATCCTCTACTGTCTTGGAGTTGGCGATATCCTCTGCATTAATCGTCACATCGTACTCTGTCTTCACCATG
This sequence comes from uncultured Bacteroidales bacterium, assembly GCA_937894795.1. Lineage (GTDB taxonomy): Bacteria > Bacteroidota > Bacteroidia > Bacteroidales > Lentimicrobiaceae > Lentimicrobium. The sequence continues at coordinate 21,553 of CALCQV010000038.1, read as the reverse complement.
GCTATTAGAATCAGCGCGTTAATGGAATTCCATTCAAATACTTCCCTGAAAACACTGGTTGGCTTAAGGGTGCCCGGTTCTATATCTTCAAACTCCTCTTCTATGTGGGTGATAAACTCGTCAATATTCATGTCAATGTGAAATTAGAACTGCAAAGGTAACAATATTTCAACTTACAAGATTATTTGTTATGCCTATTCAAATACTGCCATGAATGTTATTTTGTGTATACTTGCAACCACTATTAATGATGATCTGCTATCAGTATAATGGAATTGCATAAAAGGAGGAAACTACTGCTTATCCACCCCACAAATAGGGAGCGCAAGGGTTTTAGGAATGATATAAGTACCCGGTTTATGCCTATTGGCCTGGGTATAGTGGCGCAGATCACCCCACCTGACTGGGATGTAGAGTTGATTGATGAAAGTTTTGAAGAATTCAAGTTTCAGGATGCCGATCTTGTTGGAATTACCGCCTTTACTGCCAATGCTTTCAGGGCCTATGAAATAGCAGCTGTTTACCGTGAAAAGGGAATCCCTACCGTTATGGGTGGTATACATGCAACGATGAATACTGCCGAAGCAATGCAGCATTTTGATGCTGTACTTACGCATGATGCTGAAGGTGCCTGGCCTCAACTGCTTAAAGACTTCGAATCAGGTTGTATGAAAAGGCTTTACAATGGCGGATATGTTAAAATTGAAGAGATATCAAAAGTACGGAGGGATATATACAACAAGTACCCTTATGCATACGATCTTGTACAGACATCACGCGGCTGTCCCAATGGTTGTGAATTTTGTTCCGTAACACACATGTGTGGTCAATTATATCGTGAGCGTAATATTGACGATGTATTGGATGAATTGGAAGAGACTTCACGTAAATTATTGTTCTTTGTTGATGATAACCTGGTAAACAATAAAAAGGGAGCGGCTGAAAGGGCAATCAGGCTATTCAAGGGAATGGTTGACCGGGGTATCAAGAAGCACTGGTTATCACAAGTGGCCGTCAATTTTGCCGACAATGAGGAAGTGCTATACTGGGCGAACAAGGCCGGGTGTAAGTTGGTACTCATGGGTATTGAGGCTGAAAAAACGGCGGCTCTCAAAGATCTCAGAAAAAACCTTAACCTGAAGCGGGGTGCTGATAATTATGAATGGGTGTTTAAGCGGGTACATAAACATAAGATAGCCATTCTTGGAACCATGATTTTTGGAATGGAAAGTGATAGCAGGGATGACCTGTTCGCCCGCCGTGATTTTATTCTCAACAGTAGTATAGATTGTTGTCAGGGCACTATAATTACACCTCTTCCGGGCACTGTTCTTTTCGATAAACTGATGCAAAACAATTCCATTGTTTCAAATGACTATCCCCGCGATTGGCAGCATTACCACTGTATGAAGGCGGTAATAAATACCCCTAAGCTTACTAATGAAGATCTGGAATCAAATATGCATGATATTTGGCTCAGCATCTATAACAAAGAAGCTATTCGCCGTAAGCTTTTCAGGACTATCTGGAATACGCGGAGTTTTGAATCAGCCTACTGGTCGTATTCTGCAAACTTTAATTATGGCCGAATGGCTCTTGAAGAGATAATAGAAAAAGACCCTGCAGGTGTTAACAATAACATGGAGTGGAAAAAGCGTAAACGATCGTTGTACCTCAAAGTCACCGATAAAATACTGCTGCTTATTTACCTTTTCAAATGGGGGCGCTTAACCCGGAAATACTACAACTGAGCTTTCAAATTCTCCGGCAAGGTACCTCTGTATCAGCTTATATCGCTGCAGTTTACCACTTGAGGTCTTGGGTATTTCATTTGACCGCACCATTATAAGCTTGTCAAGTGTGATACCAAGGGTGCTGCGTAACAGGTTTCGCAACTCACTGAATGTCTGTTGTGCCTTTTCACCGGGTGAACCGGCCAGAAATGCTATTACTTCTTCCTTGTCGGAAGCATGGTTGGTGGTGCCGGCAAAACATACCTTACCATAACTTATTCCCTCAATGGTACAGGCAAGCTCCTCCAGATCATTGGCAAAATAGTGACGCCCGTTTTTAAAAATTATATCCTTGTGCCTGCCGCTGATATAATAGTTTCCATTGTAGAAAAATCCTATATCACCGGTATTGAACCAACCGTTGGTAAATGATTGCCTGCTCTCTGCTTCCCGGTTGTAATAACCTTTGGTGATGGAGCCTCCCTTTAAGCAGATAATACCTGCTTGTCCTTCCTGAACAGGATTATTATTATGATCAATGATCCTGATTTCAATGTCATTCAATGGAACACCCACTCCGGCTATCAGACGAACGTTTTTACGGTTTTCGGCCGATTCATTCCCATTTGTGTTGGTGGCAGTATTATCATCTTCTGCCACCTCAATTGCTCTCCCATCACGGTCAAGGCTCAGGGCATCAAAGGCCGTCACAACATAGGGGGTCATCAATGGTGTGAAGGTTGCCGCCAGACTGGCCTCTGCCAATCCATACACGGGCATCATGGCTTCAGGCCTGAAGTTGTATGGCTTCAGATCTTCCACAAAATCATTCATTATCTGAACGGAAATAGGCTCCGCTCCATTGAGCAATCCTTCCAGGGCAGAGAAATCCCAGGCCGGTTTTGTTTTTAATCGTTTGAGGTGCCTTAGCGTAAGTGCCAATCCAAAATTGGGACAGCCGGTAATCTTTACCCTCTTTTTTGTGAGCAGTTCCAGCCATAAGCCGGGATTCTTTATAAAGTCAATGGTTTCAATATGCCATTGGTTGATAGCACAGTATAAAGGGGTGAGATGATATCCAATAAGCCCCATATCATGAAACAGAGGCATCCAGTTGCCGGTAGTCTCCTGTGGGTGGAAGTTCAGGCCTATGCGTATGGCATCAAGATTTACAAGAATATTGAAATGGGTGAGCATGATTCCCTTTGGATCACCCGTGCTGCCCGACGAGAACTGTATAAAGGCAACATCTGATGGGTGAATCTTTACGGTTGGGAGTACCCCATTGCAGTTCAATCGGTCAATGGTTTGTATATTAAGGCCCGGTACATCCTCAGCAGCCGGCATTTCACTCATGAACACCGGTGGATGGTCAAGTTGTTCCACTACCTTCATCAGCTTGACTACCGGGGGATTATAACCCGCAAAAGTAGGCGGAGGCTGCAATACCGTTGGCACCACTCCACAGAGGAATGCCGCCCAGAGCAGTATCAATGTTTCACGGTTGGTGGCAGTTGCAATAATGATTTTATCACCCGGTTGAAGTCCTTCATTTACCAATCCAATGGCCAAATGTGATGCTTCGTTCAGTAATTCAGAATAGGAGAGAGTGGTTTCCTTCCCATTTTCATGCATGAAGCCAATAACCAGGCTGTCAGTTGCGGCAGCAGCCCTTCTTAGTATGGCAGGTAAGGTTAGTTCAGGCTGGTAATATGAGCTAATTATGGGCATTGGCAGTTGATTTCTATTAAATATATATTTTCAGCGTTCACATCCAATCTATCACCCCCCCCCTTTTGTTTGTTGTCCGAGGCATGGAGCATAGCCTGCCTCGATTTATCGGGGGAGCAAAGAGCTTCCCATCCACCGTTCCTTATTGTTCATAGTTCTTAGTTCATAGTTCTTGGTTAGGAACCGCCAACAAAGAACAAAGAACAAAGAACAAAGAACCCTGAACTCAGTTCTGAGTTCTATCTTGCCCTTCGTGCGAGTTCAAGATAGTAATCAGCTTTCGTTGAATCGCCGGCCTGCATATAGAAGTTTCGCATTCTCATACTCAGGTCGTAGTTATTGGGATTAACCTCCAATGCCTTTTCAAAGTAGCCAATGGCCTTGGCGTTATCTCCCTGATGCAGGGCAAAAGATGCCAGGTTAAGATAAGGTACATCAAGCGTAGGGTCCATCTTAATAATATCTTCATTCAGCTTTATTGCTTTATCTAGCTGATTGGTCTTTTCATACATCTGAGCAAGATTCGACATAGTGCGAACCTCCCATGGCTCAAGCTCCAGGGCTTTCTCGTAATTCTTCACTGACTTTTCATACTGTTCGGTAACCTGATAGGTGTATCCCAGATTATAATAGGCCGCATGAAGGTTAGGATTTGTTTCCACTGCTTTCTCAAAATACCTTATGGAAGAATCTGATTCATTGAGCAGTAGAAGATAGGTCTCACCCAGGTTGTTCCATGCATCAGGGTACCGGGGGTAAACTGCGGTGGCACGCTTGAAATGTTTAATGCAGGTTTGTGCATCAGCTACTATCTCACTCCTTGGCACACCTGATTTCAATCGTTCAACTACTGAAGAGCGCAGGTTGGTAGCATAGATGAAATTAGCCTTGGCCGACTTTTCCAGATATGGCATATCAGCCTCATACAGGGTCATATCTGTCTTCCAATCCCTGTTTCTGTCAATGGTTTTAGCTGCTGCCGGAATAGCAATCACAACTGCTGTCAGCAACATCCAGGTCAATATCTTAGAGGGGATTAACGCAGCATGTGTATCCGCACGGAAAAGTTTAAACAATCCATAGGCCAATGCCAGACAGAATCCCAGGGAAGCAACATAGGTGAAACGTTCGGCTACAATGCCCGTCGGCGAGGCTAACAGGTTGGAGTATATGGAAATATTGACAAGGTAGAGAAGGATTGCATAAGATAAAATCGATTTTTTGCGGATAGTGTATATGGCGTAGGCAAACAATCCGGCATGGATGATAAAACTGAGCCATACCAAAGGATTGCCCAAACCTGTTACTGGTATCATATTATACCCATAATAGAACAGCAGCGGATGCGGGAAGACCAGCATTTTCAGGTAGAAAAGCAAAGCCAGCATGGATGTGCCTATCCTTTCTACAATTGTTGGGTCATAGATTAGCGGGTTCTCTATAAACTGCGTTGGACGGACTGCCGCGCCAATTATTAGTCTGGGGATGATAGCTAACAGTAACGGCAATGATGATTTTTTTGGGTGGCAATTCGGTAAAGTAATAGAATATAAGCGGAATTCCAAAAAGGAGTGTCATAATGTTGACTTTTGACAAATAGCCAAAGATGAATGCCAAATGTGCCCAGAGAATAAAGATGCTTCGGCCGGTTTCATGCCAGCGCAGGAAATAAAATATACACATCAACCCACCCAGAAAACTAAGCAACTCTTCACGGTTCTTTAAACTGGCCACTACTTCCGTATGTAACGGATGAATCATAAAGAAAAACACCGTAAGGAATGGCAACCAAATACTGTAACCCTTCAATAATTTTCTGAAAATCTTAAAGATAAGGAGTCCTGTAAAGGCATAAAGAAGCAGATTGATGAAATGACTCACGTGAGGATTCTCTCCGAATATAGACCACTCTATGGCATAGGTGGCTTTGGCAATTGGCCTGTAACCGTAGCTGTGTTGCCCACCTTCCTCGGCATTCATGGTTATGTAGTTTGAACTGAATATGGTGGGTATAGCCTTGATGCCCTGCTGTACTATAGGATTAGAGCCAGTAACGTATGAATCGTCAAGCGAATAATTGTTTGAAATGGTATTCCCATATAATATAAATGCGAGGGCAATGATGATCAGGTAAAATACCTTAACGTTTATTGGTTTCTGTGCACTCTTCTGAACAACCGGTTTGGCAGCCTGCTTTACTGCAGGGGTGCCGGGCTTTATCTTTGATTTCATGTATGTCGTTGGTCTTGCAAACCTAATTTTCAGGTTGCAAAGAAAAGCAAAAAAATTGATTGTTCCGGTGCGTTGTTTAAAGCCTTTGGCGTTCAACAGTTGTTCAACACTGTTCAAAACCATGCATGTTGTGGGGACAACTCGCGAGTTGTTTGTTAATGATAATCAACTTGGAGAACATCTATTGTATTACTAACCTTCAACCTTCCAGACGAGGGTGAATTTACAGGATATTTAAAAATAGAACCCTGATCTCACTGATTTAAACAGTTTATTTGGTGCAACACTGGTAGTTTGGGCGAACATTGGAATGCTTGACTCTTTGGAATGAAATACTTAACATAAATTCCCGAACAATTTCCTTTACACCCATCTCTTATGTATTTTAACAATACAAATGTCAAAATCAATCTGATTTATTATTAAGCAGAACTTAAGGATGACAAATAAGCCCTGGTTCTTTCCCTAAGGTGGGAACAATATAATCCATAATTGAGGCGATCGAAGAAGACATGGAATAATAAACTTAGTTGGTTGGATATAAAATATAAACAGGAGCGATTTAATTCGCTCCTGTTTTAAAAATACTTAAATAACTTTCTACATAACCACTAACTTTTTCGTTTCCACTAAGGTGCCATCTAAATAAAGAGAATAAAAATATAAACCTTTAGATAAATCTTTCAGGTTCAGTGAATATTTTTGAGATCCTATTCCCTTCTTTCCTTCATCAATAGTTGCTATTATCTTTCCAGAAGAATTAGTTACCTTGATTAGAACATGACGTGCTTGTGTAAGTGAATATGTAATCATACTGTGATCAATAGCAGGATTAGGATAAATTATCAGATCATGAACTGTTAATGTGCCAGATAAAGATGTGCTATTTTTATCTTTACCAGGTATAAGAGAGAGCAAATTAGTCCTTGTTTGTAGAAACTCTGCTTTATTCTTCGGTTTATATTGTGGATACCTTCCTACAAAATTAGATTTTAATCCCTGTTCTCCCAATAGTGTATATACATACCCTAAATCGATAACTGCAAAAATGCTATCCACTTCACTGTCTGGGTTTTTAATTACGTTTTCATAATATGTGACTGCTTCAGGAAAGTTTTCCAATTTGATATTACAATCATTAACCAAGATGCCGGCAAGTTTTGATAGTGTCGAATCATTATTTATTGAATCATTCGAAGTATAAAACTCTTGTAATCCAACGTAATTCTCAGTAGAGTTTTCTTCAAGTTTAAATAAATCCTTCATTGCAGCTTGAGCATAAATGCTCTTTGGATAAAGTTCAATAAGTAGCTGGTACTGACTTTTAGCAACACCATAATTACCTATTTCAAAATTTGAATAAGCTGTATTATAAAGATCTTCATCAGGTGTTGTTTGAAGTGATTGCCCTAAGACCCAGTATGGCGTAACAAGAAAAGCTACATTATTACCCTGCAGATGGTTTGCTGGATTAAATCCCTGCCCCCAATGATTGTATCTCAAATCAGCAGTCGCAGGCGGTGCAGTTAATGGGCGTTCCCATTTAACAAGGATACCTCTACTAAACGGATCATCAATCGAATTGTACTTAGCAGAGTAAGGGAAACTAAATTCTGTGCAATAAATATCTATTCCAGTATTGTAGAATAAATGCTGAGTTTCTATATATGAATGTGCATCAGGACTTCCGTGTAAATAAAAATTACAATTATTCATTAACTTAATTCCAATTTTGTCACCATTAACAATTGCATTTGTAAGAATTGCTCCCTCTGAATTATATACGGTTATTCCATTTTCATCGCATAAACGGATATAATTCTCTTCAAGCTTTTGTTGTCTTAATGACCCACCACCACATTGAAATAAATTAATACCTTCATAATAATCAATTATTTGATTTTGAGAGACAATGTAATTTGCGTAATCTTCAACTATAACTGCAAACATTCCGCTGTTAGAAACAGTACTTTCAAAAATGCATCTATTTACAGTAACCATTTCATTCCTATAATCACCATTGTCTAAATTATAATTTGCAGCATATAAACCTGTATTCGTAAAAAATGAATCCGTACAAGATAGTGTTCCATTTTTACTTATTAAATACCCATTAGGAGAATTAAAACCACATTGATCAATTGTTAGTATGTTAGCTGAACTACTTATCAGTGTTTCAATAAAAGTACTATTTAATATCGAAACATTTGCGAGTATATTGTTTACGTTTAAATTTATATAACCACCGTTTTTGCCTTCAAATATTGATGAAGAACTGATAACATGGGTCAAACCATTTAAGTTTACATCAATATAACCTCCTAGTTCTGCTATAAAACTACCTCCAGTGATATCCGTGGTGCCCTCATTTATGTTTATAATCAAATGTCCTCCATCATTTGCATAAAAATTGGAGCCATTTAACGATGAGGGGGGTACCTATAAATGACACTTCAAGTGTTGCTCCATTCTCAACTATAATTTCAGATGTGGGATCTATTGAATGTACTCCATTAAAAATAAGTTTATTATGACCCCTTTTAGCTATAATTTTTGATCCATTTAGGAGCCTTAAAGTAGAAGCATAACTAATGACAATCTCCCCATCATACATGTGTATTTCCTTATTTTCAGCAAGCGTCAGGTAATCACATTTTACTTCTGTTTTAAATCGGGAAACTCTATTTGTATTCAGTGTTGTGGTAGTTAGAATATGATAACCATGGTGTGGTAACAGGTAATAATCAACATAACACCAGTTATTTTCATGAACAATCGGTTGGTTCGCATTATCAAATTCGAGTTCAAAATCAGTGTTCCATCTATGATCCACAAGCTTAACAGAATTAATTTGCCCACCACCAATACTATTAGTGTCTTCGTATAAATTAAAGAATACTCGTTGAAAAGGATTAGATATATTATCGGTATAATAATGACTAAAATTTAAAGATAGTTCAATAGGGTTAACGTATTGTGTTCCCCGCATAGGTTTTAAATTGCCTTTTTTGGTAAATGCATCAAAAAGTTTAGTAGAATTGGGTACCTCAGGATTTTCATCAATTATTTCGTCCTGACCCACATAATACCACAATTGTTTTCTTTGTGGATGGTCAATACTAGCAGATATTGTTATATCAGGATTATTTATTGGATTATTTATGGTAGGAGAAACATCGCAAGTATATGCATAAGGGATATTTATCCTTGGATTGTTTAAAATCAAGGCAGAGTAAGGCACCCAAGCAAATCCATGATAGCCAAACAATAATGTCCCCCAACTATTAGCAATTTTAAATGCTCCTTGTTCTGTTGCACTGACTGGGAAATTATCATCATAACCGACAATAGTCAAAGCGTGTGGCATGCCACCTGAGCCTAAATTTAATATTTTTTCACCATCATATGGAGGCTGTGTAACAAGAGTTACTGAGTGACCGTCCATATAAACACCAATAATAGCTAAACCTCCTGTTGTTTCTCCCTTTCCATGATCTGCAATCCAATGCTTTAGATGATTTAAATCTGCTGTGCCTATACCAAATGGGAATTGGTATATTTCACTGATTCTATTTTTCATGCCTATTTCATAGTTTTCATTTCCCGTCATCCAGTACGTAGTTTTATTCTCTAATGAATTGGTTGGATAAAAAACATTATCGTCATGAAAGGTATTATAATTGGGGCATCCATTATCTCTAACTGTACAAAACCCAGAATGCCAATCTGACCCTCCGTTTACACCGCTGACGTTTTGATTATATGTGTAATGATGATCATACCTGTTAATTGCGTATTCATCATTAATACTATCACCTGCATTTAGATTCCGAGATCTATTAATCTCATAAGTAAAAGTATAGAAAATCTCTGCCACCTGGTTACAAGAGTTGAATGCGCCTTGGTTAATGATGAAAGGCCACCATATATGAGACTCATTATGCACCGATGCCGGCAATGGCTTGTTCAATGATGCTTGGTTAGGAGTAAATACCTGTGGTTCACATGATCCACTACTTATTCCAAATTCAACTGTACTCACGGTCCATGGTTCCCCATTCGGATCAGGGTTTAAATTCATGGTTTGACCCTTAGAAAAAACAACACTTAGTAAAAATAAGAATAAAAGAACCATTTTCTTCATAATACATTGTGATTTAGGCTGTTAATTAAAATGTGAGCAATTACTTACTCTTTAATAAAGATTTTTGAGTAGGATTTTTCAGAAATGAGTTTTAGGCAGTATATCCCTGGTTTCAGATTTGAAACATCATATCTGAATTTATCATGAGTAATAAAGCCGGAAATGATTATTCTTCCACTAAGATCTATTATTTCATATTTGGCTTTGGAGGTTCCAATTTTAAAATCGCCCAATAAAACACTTTTACAAGGATTAGGATAAATTGTGAAATCATCAGTGGAAATCAACTTAGTTAAAGTAATGGTAGATTGGTTACTTCTCCATATTCTAGACGCATTTGTTGCATAAATATACTCTTCACTGTCTATAAACATATTTTCAGGAGGAGCACCCAAGCCGGATGTAATCCAATTATAGTTGAGTCCATTATCAGCAGAATGATAGACACCCGGATAATAGAATTGTCCGGCAAAAATATCATCACTGCTATTGATTACTATACTGGTAAAGTCAGTTAATGAATAGAAGTGATTTGTGGTCTGTTCATTTGCGAAAACCACATATAAGCCCCCAAATTCATAATGCATGGTGCTAATAAAAAGATCACCGGTAGAATTATAACTTAAATCCTGAACCATTAAACCTTCAAGGCCAAACAGTGACCATGTTGTACCATAGTCTGTTGATTTATAAAGTCCACCTTCTCCTTCAAAAAAACCGGAAATTGCCATAAACATCTCACCTTCTGAACCAAAAACTATATCCATAATTGATTCAGCAGCGGATTGATTACGGAAGAAAACTGTATCCCAGTTTATACCATCATCGAAGGACCTAATTAATCGAAATGGTGAACCACCACTTTGAGATATAAATAAAGTATCAGCTCCACGACAAAAAATTTCATCATTAGTCCAATAAATGTCCAACGGAACTGACTTAACATTCCAGGTTTGTCCGTTATCTATAGATTTATATAAAGTACCTTCAGGACCCCAATCTGCAATAGCATAGATTGCTCCTTCATTATTAATATCTATTCCTGCATTCTGGTATGGCGCATAGGATAATATAAAGTCCCATGTTTGGCCGTTATTTGTTGATCTATATATCCCATTTCTTTGCTTATTCTGAAATCCTGCAGATACAAATAAATCGCCTGATTCATTGATATCCATTGTATAAATAAAAGCACTATCGAGAAAAGGAATTTGAGAAAAATAGTTTTGGGCATTAGAATTAATGACAGTAAACAGACTGGTTAAAATCGTTAAAAACAATACTTTGTACATAGTTTGGATAATTTGCTACGAAATATACAAAGACTATTTTGTAAATTAAGCAGTTTGAATAAAAATCCAAAAAAAAATTAATGTAATTTTTATGTCCGATATCTTCAAGTAGCATCAAATATTTATTAAGAATAACAATAGTAATGAGAATACAAACACCTCTTCTGTGTGATTAGTGCGATAAGAAGATTTCATAGAGAATGAATAGTCTAAAGGGGCTATTACAAAATAGAATAGTACGCTATTCACGCTGATTCCGCTAATTTACACAATTTTTTTTTGGATTAGTGAATCGGTATCTTCAACTGACTTTGGAAAAGTCATGTGTCACAAGTAAAATGAACCTTCACTAGAGTAAAAAAGCTTGATCAGTAGCTTACGGTTAGTGTGGGGCTCATTATTTTTGATATCTTTTCGGTAAATCCACGGCTATAAAGTATGATTACCTGATGAAAAGCCTAAACATTTCACAAAACCAGACAGATAAATCTATTGGATATCACTAACGTATGATATAACTTTTGTTAAAAGTGGAGTGGAAGCATTTATAGCGAAACTGATATTAGTAAAAAATAGAAGCATTTTCCTTTAGGGTAAAAAGAGAAAATGTTGTCTATATAATATAAAAACCATTCCACTATGAGAACAGTTATACCATTGATTATTGCCTTCTTTGTGCGTCTCTCATGCACCGGGGCCACGCTCACTGATACCCTGCAACTTCCATTGCAAGAGAATTTCTCCAGCGGGATGTTTGAGATCAATGGCTGGACTGTTGAAGGTGGCAATTGGCAAATTGCTGGGCAATCAGGTAATGCTGCACCATCAGCTGAATTCAGATTTTCACCTTATATCACTGACTACAGTCTTTCACTGACAAGTGCAGCATTTGATGCAACGGGATTCATTGCAGGAGAGATATTTATTGACTTTGATCTGAAACTTACCGACAATCAGGCAAATAACATGGAGAAACTGGCTGTGGAAGTTTATGATGGCAACCAGTGGACTGAGGTTTACAGTGATTCATCGCATGGAAGCTTCAACTGGAGTAAGAAGCATATTGAGATTACTGACCAGGCAAGAGGGTTGATATTCCAAATTCGTTTCAGGGCATGGGGTTCCAATTCAATGAACATCGTTTCCTGGGGTCTTGACAATATATACATATACCGACTTTGCAAACCTCCTTATGATGCAGTTTCATCATTTCCTCAGCCTACAACTCATGGCTGTTGGGTATTGGTAGAGTGGGAATCTCCTTGTATCCCTCAAGCTACCTCAGACTGGCTTCATTGGGACAATGGAAATAACTATGATGCCATTGGCCTGACTGGCGGAGGTACCTTTCTTGTCAGTGCCAGATTCACACCTTCTCAACTACAGCAATATGCAGGTGGTTACCTTTCGCGGATACGTTTATTTTATTATCAGGAAGGAGGCTCCATCACCCTGAAAGTGTGGACTGGTGAAAATGCAGCTCAGCTTGTTTTAAGTCAGCCGGTTATATCATATATGGCAGGCCAATGGAATGAATTCATCTTAAATACTCCTGTACTGCTTACTGGTAATAGCGAATTGTGGTTTGGTTATGAAGTAACCCATGAGGCTAACCAGTATATTGCAGGTGTTGATAATGGACCTGCAGAAGCAGGTTTCGGGGATTTGATTTCCTTAGATGGTGTGACTTGGCAATCAATGTCTCAGGTTTATGATCTTAACTATAACTGGAATCTGGGCGGATTTATCACCCCTCAAATACATTCAGATTCGTGTTTAGTTACAGGTTATAATGTTTATCGTGAAGGAGAGTGGCTTGCTACGACAACTGAAACAAATTATTTGGATACGTATAATGAATCGCGAAATGTGACAATGTGTTATTCTATAACTGCATTGTATGAAGATTGTGAATCCGGTTTTAGTAATTTGGCTTGCGAAATTGTATCTGATAATTGTTTTGTCGATGTAAATGATATAAACCTTCAAACTATTGACATTTATCCTAATCCTGCCTCCCGAAAAGTAACATTTTCACTGACCCAAGAAATTGAGCAGGTTATTATCTATGATATTCTAGGCAAGGAACTTGAAGTATGTAGGGTAAATCCAGCTAATCTGGTTGTTGGAAAAGATATAAGTCAATACAGGAATGGCATTTATCTTGTAATGTTCATAAGCTCAAACGGCAAAAGCACAAGCCGCAAACTTATTGTCAATCAGTGATAGCTTTCAAAGTAGTTCTTCGAATTCTCGATAAAGCAATGTTAATAAATGTTCTCAATCTGCGGTGATCAGTATGATCTGAGTAATCTGTGTTCTATTTGGCGGAGTTAATATTCATCGTTTAATAGAACGCTGATCTCGCTGATTCCGCTAATTTACACAGATGTATCAGATATATGAGCCTTAGTGAAATCTACTACCTTAATTTCGCCATTTGGACCCACTTATTAACCATTACCGCTTCCTTATTAACCTGTGGAATTTCAGTCAGGCGGTTAAGCTGCATTAGAATCTTATCCGGGATATAGGATATATCATTATTGCTGTAATAAAGAAGTAAAACCAGCTTCCCAAGGTATTTTAACTGATGGTCTTTTGTTTTGGGGTCAATGTCTGCCTGTAATTCACTTTTCAACAATGAAAGGAGCGTAGCCTTATCCGGCAGCTCCGGGACAAAAACATTTATTTCTCTTATTCTTACGTGTTTTGGCAGAGAAGTAGGTAATGACCTGTATGTGATATATCTATCGGGAATATCGATCAGTATTTTATCCTCACTGAAAGTAACCCACAAGTACAATGATTCACTGGGACGAATCTGGGATTTTGCAGATACGGCGATAAAAAAGCAAATTAAAATAGGAATGAATCTTTTCATATAACCAGTTTTCACCTCATCCCTAAACCTTCCCTCAAAGCCTGCCCCGACTTGTCGTGGGGAGAAGGGGACACCCAAACCAGGATTGTCATAACTATTTTGAACCATGTTGAACTATTTTGAACCATATTGAACGCGAAGCTTTGAACAACTATTGAATTAGTTTTGAACAATAAATCTCGCACTTCCCACTTTCTTATTCCCCGCGTAAACCACTGCCACATACATTCCTGAAGTCCATGATGAAACATTCATTTTCGCCTCATCTGTTCCTGCATTTACAGGCACAGCCCCCATTTCCCTTCCAAAGATATTGTAACAAACAATCTTGATATTCCTGTGGTGCTCTGTATTCTTCAGTATGAACTTTATTTCATCCCTTGCCGGGTTGGGTGCAGGTGTTAACGGGATATGCTGAATGGATCTGTAATATTCCTCTTTTGTGGGTATGTTCTTCACATCTACGATTACCTCACAATCCAGGTCGATGGTTTTTGATATAATGGTATCAGGGCATAAGTAATCATAAACGCGGGGAACAGTGTAGATGCTGTCGTATTGAAGGGATGTGTTGAATTTCATCAGGATAACATCCTGCTGTATTGCTGTTGTACCTACTACTGAACCGGCAAGTATCTTACCGTCAGAAGTAAGGATTGTTTTTGAGCGGTAACTATGGGCGCCAACCCTTAAAAAACTGTTGTGCCATCCCCCAAGGGAATCCAATTCATGCAGACTAAAATTCTGTAAATAATCATTTGGATTGTTTGTCATATCAGTGTGGGAAAATAGTTTTCCATCACCGCTAAATAAAACATCCTGCAAAAAACCCTCGGCATAATATGAACCTATATCCGGTATTTGTGGAAGTGTGTCTCTTATAAAATTGCCAAGTGTATCCATTACAAGTAGCATGGGTGGGTATTCAACCCAAACCGGCCCTTCTATCGGTTTTGTAGCCCCTATGTAATAATTACCACTTCCTTTTTGTGTACAGCTGTTACCGGAGGAATAATAATTTGTATCCTCTGTCATAAAAGCAGATACCCAATCCTCCGTGCCTGAACTGTCAACCTGTATTGCCATTGCTTTCAAGCGGCACCATTCGGTACTATCACACCACCAGCATTTACCACTCAATAAAAATTCATTTTGAAAGGTTAGATGCATATCTTCCATTGTAGCAGGGTGAACAGGATACTGGCTGTAGTTGGCATATGATTGACGCCACAATGTACTTCCATCCTGATTTAACCTGTAAAGCCATACATTTGATGTGTCATCATTATTTTGTTGCACCAGCATAATATAACCTCCCTCCTGTAATTGATGAATTTCAGTACCCCAATCTGTAAGATTATCAGTTTTCCAAATCTTACACCATTCAAGATCACCACAGGCATTCAATTTAATTACTCCGATATCTCCTATATCTGACCAGTTCTCATGAGCTCCGCAAATTATGACCCCGCCATCATTAGTAGCTGAGATATATTGTGGCACATTTCGTTGCTCGTTACTGACTCCAAGTGTTACCTCATAAATGGGGTATCCATTAATATCCGTTTTAACCAGATAACCCTTTGTATCCGGATAAAACTCTTTAATGCCCAAAAGAAAATATCCTTGATCGTATGTTCCACAGAAATTTTGGAATGCTTCAGGCCTGTTTGGCTCGCCAATAATCCGTTCCCAGGATTGCGAAACTGCCGATAAAACAAAGAGCCAACATAAAATCGTCAAAGCTGTTTTCATAATCAGAAAAAAGACAGAGTTAAATTAAACACTCAACTCATAAAGTTAATAATTATCTTGAAATAATGAACTTTGAAGATTTTGTAAATCCCTGATCGTTCTTTAAACTAATAAGATAAATACCTGGATTAAAACCACGAGTACTTAAAGTTATTTCATCTTGTTCTTTATGAAGATTCCTTTTTAATAGTAATTTACCTGCATCATTATAAATATATAATTTGGATGTCCTGAATTTGCTTGCGTACTTAATAGTAATAAAGTCAGTTGCAGGATTTGGAACAACTACCAAATAATTTTCAACCCGTTTCTCATTTTTAAGTTTAATTGGATCAGAATGTTTGCTTTCATCTATAACAGAATAAGGTTCAGAATAATTGGAAGCGTTATTCGCTAATAAAATACCTATTGCTGAAGCAGATACTTTTAGAGAGGGGCTAAAACTGAATAAATTTAATTTATCCGTTTGGGAAGAATCATAAACCGGATTTTCTACTAACCATTGCATAAATTTTGACTGCTCTTGTAACTCAATAACCTGTATTTGATCAAGCAAAGTTATAGTATCCATTGATATTAAATAATTTATTGCCTGAATTGTGTCACCATTTTCAAACTTGACCCAACCTTTTTTTATAAGTGAAATAAATCTTCCATCTTTCTCAAAGAAATGCACAAGAGTATCTTGCTCAATCTTAACCGTATCTGTCAATAATTGAGTTAAATGCCGGTCAAATCCATTTTGATAAGCTCTCCTGTAAATATTATAATTTGCTTCTTTAACTTCTCTTTCTGATTGAATTCCCTCTCCTTGGAGTATCTCATCCTTCATATATTGTGGCATTTCTTCAATTCTGGCATCAATATAACTCATTATTTCGTTTGATTTTCCAGTATTAGGATTTGCTACCATAATATCTCTGAGCATACTATTATTTATTACATCCTCTTTTTCAATTGCTTTCTTAATCACAGTATCTGATACATAAGGAGAAGTTTGAAGCAAATCCTGCGTAATTGTTAACCCCTCATCAGGAATAGAAGTATTAATCGAAAATAATTTATTTTCTGTTTCCCCCTGATCAATTAATGAATCAAGCACAGACTTTACTTCTAAATAATTTGCTCTATTTTCAAGAGTTGCCTCATCCAGTATTGTTGTTCCGCCTCCGTTACCATATTCATGCGGTATACAACATTCACCCCCATAAGTTGGATATTCCGGTCTAACTTCAACCCGCAGGTTATGTCTCGGTTCCATATCGGGATGTGTCCTTAAATAATGATAATTAATTCTGTCAGAAGGGCCATTGTAAAAATGATATTGATTAATAGAGGATTGAGTAAAAATATTACCTGCTAACTGGTCACAGAGTTTTGGATTAGCTGTACCCTGATCATGAGCTATCCCTATGGTATTACTGATTACAACCGGTAACACTGTAATATCATTTATTGTGCTAATAAAAGTATTGCATTTAATTTGTAAACCATAAAACCCATCAGATGTGCGATTACACCCTTCAGCTACGATACCATATGTTAAATTATTAAACTCATTGAGATATAGAGTGTTATCGTAAGGACCGCTTTCATTTACATAAATTCCCCTTGAATTAAGTGAAGTTGCGACTTCACCTGGACTAAAATCGTTTTCTTCAACAATATATCCATTACAGTGATCCAGGTATAAACCGGTAGTGCGCTCACCCACCTTAGGGATGGTGAACTCATTGTATCTTATATCAGCATTATCCACATTAAGAGCATAAATTCCGCAATCGTTATTAGTAAATACGGAATTGGTAACTTTAAAGTTCTTTGTTCCTGGAAGTGATAATGAGTGAATGCCATATTTTAAACCTGTGAAGGTGCTCTTATCCATTTCTATTTCAGCACAGGGTGGTGTTGTATTGCACATCATGTCCACAACAAAACTTGAATTAAAGCTCTCTATCCCTCTGGCATTAGCGTCTTGACCGAATGTTAATGAGATGTTCTTGAAATCACATCCAAGTATTACTAAATTGGATATCTCATTTAGTCTTAAAAAATACTTTAAAGGCTTTGATATGCTCATATGAGCATCAGCAATGAATGAGCAATTTTTAAATGAACTTATAATAAAATGTGAGGTGTATCTTTCAAATTGTACAGATACCATGTTGTTTCTAAATGTGGAATTAGATGCCATAAGAATCCCTCCACCGCTCATTGGGTAAGAATCAGATGGATCAGTTACGTTATAACAATGAACACCAATTTTAGCATTTTCTATAATCGCATTATTCTTAAGGAGAACAACACCTTGATAAAGAGGATTCTGGCCTTCGGATGAAGTGCCTAAAACACGAATTCCTGCCCATGGTTGCGTAGAACAATGACTTGTGACTTTTCCTCCATCTACGGTCAAAAAAGCACCTATATGCACCATAATTGACTTGTTGTATTTCATAAACACGTCACCTTTAATAGTCAAATCGCCACCTGGTTGAATAATAATATCCGCCGGTATTCTTTTGCTGCCTTCCCATATTTGCGTATCTGTGATATAAATATTTGATTCTGATGTCCCAATTTCACACAATTCAGCCATATACATGCCTCTTCCAAAAGTAGAAGCTATTAGCTGATTTGTTTTATAGTTAATTTCCAGATCACTCACCGCACACACTGGCATTCCATTCCCATATTTCGTCCAATGGCCGATGATGTTATTATAGTAATAAACACCACAATCAGTTCCGGCAAACATCTCCTCCCATTCAGAATCCTTATATACCTCTATACAATTTATCGGCAGATTAGGTAAACCAAGAGACAAATTTGTAAAAGTAGCAGTTGAGCCATTAACTGTAACCTTGAATACTTTTTTAGTTGAAGTAAATCTATCCAATGCAATAAAAAATTGGAATCCGGAATCGTCATAATTCAAATCAAAAGCAAGATCAAATATACCCACATTATCAAAAGAGAATTCTGGCTGACCAACTGGAGTTGGAATATTATTCCAAAAGCCACCACCATTTGTTGTATAAAAAAGTTTTTCTATTTCAAGCTCATTATTCCAATATGCATTACCCCTTCCAGCTATGATATAATTATGATTTGCTGGAGAAACTCTAATGGATTTAAAAGGGGGTAATGGATGCTCTTTATTCGTGTTTGGATCGATTGGATAATCAAAATCTGATATAGGTGAGAATACTAGTTGACCTCCTACTCGAGTTGATTTGAACACATTTTTACCACCAATAAAGAGCTTGGATGGATCAGTATAACTCATCTCTAATGGGGCATCATTTCGACGTTCAGAACCTTCACCAGGCATACCTGTAGCCAAATAATGCCAAGTTAATCCATGATCATTGGATTCATATAAATACTCATACCCGCAGAAACGAACCATATAGATATTATTAGGGTCATCATAATCAATGACAGCCTCACCCCCATCACCAATATTTCCGCGATTATACCATAAATCATCAGTGTGAAGGAATAAATTGCCATCCTGAGTGCCTCCCAAATAAAAGCCAGGTTCATCCTCATGAATAGCCAAGCCATAATATTGTGTAATATTTAACCCTGTCCCGCTAATATCTATCCAATCCATACCGGATTCGGTATTCTCAATTCCTTTAGTTACACCTCCATCATTACCTATATATAATATATCTAAATATCTTGGCTCTCCATTTGAATCATCTCCATTGATTTTATACAATTTAAGAAAACGCACATCGTCATGTATACAATGATTTGGAAGCGTCAAATCGTATATTTCATTATAAGGATTCAGAGTAAATTTGGCAAGTGCAATACCCCCTGCATAGAAATGATGATTATTGGACAAGGACCACTCTAATTCAAATTTATCTTCACTAAAAGTAGTGCTATTAATAGGAAGAAGTGGCATATATAGGCATTTTGTAAAATTCTCACCACCATCACTAGAAATATAGAATTCTACACAACTATTGGTGTAAACACCTTTGTATTTCTTTAGCATGACCAATACCCTTCCCTGAATCGAAGGATGAAAGGATGTGGTGATTCTTTCTATGGTATACTGGCCGGTTTGATCATTATATGGGATTCTCTGTGTGATTTCTTGCCAGGTATCTCCATTGTTATTTGATATGAGTAAAAATCGGCCGGATGCCATGATACGGTCAGAATCGAAAGGATCATATTCTATTTTTCTAAGGTCACGTTCATTCCCTGTTTCAGAGTATGTATTGATCCAATGTTCTCCTCTATCAGTTGTTTTAGCAATGTTTACGCTTTTCCTGTATTCTTGTTGAACAAGTGCTAATAAAACTTGTGAATTCTCAGGATCCATAACCATTCCCTTGACTGAAAAGGGTTGACCACCAAGATAATCAGAATCGAGTGCTGTATTTTGCCATGAAAGACCATTATTAACACTTCTCATGACACCTTTGCTGTATACCTTGCCCCAAGTATCAAATCCGGTAGCAATATAAATGGTATCCGGATTTACCTTTATTATAGATTCAATTCCGGTGATGAGATATTTATCAGTCAATGAAGTCCATGTTTCACCACCGTTATGTGTTACAAACAATCCACTGGCACCGGTTCCTGCATAGATATTTTGGTCATCTTCAACCAATAAAGAAGTTATGATTCCTAATTCAGCCAACGGGCCGGTTGTGCCGGTTACTGGACCCAATGCATTCCATTGCCCCGGAATTCTATCTTCATCACTTAATAGAATATTCTCATACTCTTGGGCCATTTGTTGAGAGTAAGTTTCCATTGACCCATTTTGACTTACGCGTGGCTCCATATAAGTTTTCCAGCGTTGATATCCTTTAAATCCAAGATTTTTATCATGGATCCTTGATGTATCTTCATTAAAAAATGCATCAGTTGAATCTCTGATAAGATAATAATTATTCAAATATCCATATTTGCTCATCCAATATTGTGCATTAGAAGTTGTAGGGATTGTGCACAAGATAATGATGAATAGATAAAAAGCCTTTTTCATGCTGATAATTGATTCCATAACCTGTGGATTAAGTGAATAAATTTATTACTTCCAAAAATAAAGGAGGGATGTAAAGGAGTATGGAGTAGTAGAAGAGAGCTAATTATGAATCGAACAACCTGCTATACTTTTAGTGATGTAAATATAAGGCAGAATATTGATATGTCAAGTATTATTTTCTATTTTACGCATATATACATAGATATTGATGTTTTATGCTGATAACTATCAATGCATTCATTGAATAAAAACTCCAATTTATATGTTTAATCTCAACTGGCAAATACATTTACTAAACCGGATATGGAAGTGACAGGCATTTATATACACCGGGCGTTTCAGTCGCAATGCATTGTGCCTCTTTATAAAACAATCGTTGAAGTATTACAATGATTCCAGAACCTTGTTGATAGTAACCATAACTTGGTGTTTGTATTCATTGATGAGAAGGGAAAATACTTTCACTGCTATATCCTCCTGCTTTTCGAAAAAAACTTGGGGACCACTTTCGACTTCCAGTACTTAGGACAGATAGTGTATCTATGCAACTACTTCTTGTTTATTCCTCAGCTCTTTATCATTTACCATCTGTGGCGAAATCATAGGGGCGCTGCATTCAATGTCTCTGTATTACCAACCATCCTGACGAGAATGAGCTTAAAGGATATTTAAAAATAGAACGCTGATCTCGCTGATCTCGCTGATTCCGCTGAATTACACAGATTTCTTTGGATTGGTGAAACGGTATCTTCGACTGCCTTA